>NZ_JBGFSM010000001.1:0-384707 GCF_041679265.1 Autumnicola aciditolerans | reverse complement strand
TCCCATCCCGAACAGAGAAGTTAAGCCCGTTAGCGCAGATGGTACTGCTATTTGTGGGAGAGTATGTCACCGCCTTGTTTTTTGAAACCCCTTCAGTGTAACTGGAGGGGTTTTTTTATGGAATACAATGAAGGGGAAGGTAGGTTAGGGAGCCAGAAAAGTTAAGGGTAAACGTCCCGATGCGTCGGGAGTACTGCTATTTTGTGGGAGAGCCTGCCTGCCGGCAGGCAGGTATGTCACCGCCTTGCTTGTCTACCAACAGGTAGATTTTTTGAAAAGCACTTATCGTAAGATAGGTGCTTTTTTTGTTTACAGGCTTTTGGGAACAGAACATTGAACATGTTGGATGCCGCGTCATTCAATTTTGGAGACCAGGCAAATCACATATTTGCCTGAGATAATACTGGCCGAATTAATTCCAGGTAAATGCCTTTCAATTTTATTATTTTCTACAATTTTTAAGATTTAACTTAGTCTTTAAACAACATTCCATTCTTCTAAAGAGGATTTTCTTAATAAATTCCAGCAATGCTTGTTATGTGGGAGAAATACCTAAAACTAGGTATGGCAATACTGAAATTTATCTTTTAACTTGTTGAGTTAGAATTAAATTTTGAAGACAATTTATTCTGATGCCGATTTTTTCTGGTTGGCCTGTTGCTCATCTTAAAATTTGTATTAGCAAGAGTTTGCTTATTTAACCGGCATTGTGAAAATAATTTTCCGGTGTAATTAGTACTTTCTTCTAAAAATGAGCAGAAACAATCAATAGATCTTCGGCTTGTTGTGTCACTCTATCTCGGAATGATTTAGGCGCAAAATTACTGTTTTTAAATATTTACTTCAATTAGCCCATTAAAATTTTCATATTGTCCGCAAATAACTATAAAAAGAATCTAAGTTTAAATTTTTTAGAATTAAAATTCGCAAAAAAAAATCTTCTGATTTTTTTGATATAGGAATTAATATTCCTAATGGTTTTTTTACCTTGGTAGGTGTTAACTAAAACGCCTCTAGGTTTTTAAGGTTTGGGTGACCTGAAGAATTTTCCAATATGGAATGCCGCAATTAAATGTTTAACCTGCTTTTAGAAGAAGATTAATGAACATTATTGGTTTAAATGGTGTAACAAAATGATTTTGAGCTAGAGAAAAAAGTAGCTAATTAATCTTAGATAAATTCATTTTTAGATCTGTTAAATTAACATTCACTACTTTATGAATCAGCGTATTCCCGAAGTTCCTCCAGTCATTTCACCCCTTCCTGAGGTAAAGCGTCCTGTATGGTCTGTGTGTATACCAGTTTATAATTGTATTAATTATCTTCCCGAAACTCTGGAAAGTGTTTTATTACAAGCTCCTTCACAGGAGCTTATGCAGATAGAAGTGGTGGATGATTGCAGTACTGATGGCGATGTGGAAAAAGTAGTCAATCAGGTTGGTAAAGGGAGAGTGGGATATTACAGGCAGGCAGAGAATTGCGGAAGCCTCAGAAATTTTGAAACCTGTATTAATCGTTCAAAAGGTAACTATGTGCACCTTTTACATGGTGACGATAGAGTAGAAGATGGCTTTTATCAAGAGATTGCCCTTCTCTTTCGTAACCATCCGGAGGCAGGAGCAGCTTTTACCAACTTCAATTATATAGATCATACAGGACAAATTGTTCCCATTATAAACCAAAGTATCTTAGAAGCTCCGGGAATTGTACCAAATTTTATAGATAAAATAGGGGTAAAGCAATTGATTCAACCACCAGCCATGGTCGTTAAACGTTCAACTTATGAAACAGTGGGCAGTTTTTATGCTGTTCATTTTGGTGAGGACTGGGAGATGTGGGCAAGGATTGGAGCAAGATTTCCCATAGCCTGCTCTCCAAGGCGCTTAGCCTCTTACCGCGTAGGCCATGGGATTGGTATAAGCCACAAAAGTTATCTTACTGGAGAGAATATAAAGGATATTAAAAAGGTAATAAATATCATACAGCAACATTTGCCTGAAGATCAGAGATCAAGGATAAGAAAAGAGTCTTATGCCTATCATGCCAGATTTGCGGTAAAAGTTGCCAATACCCTACTTCTCTGTCATTCAAGGGCTGCATTCCGGCAGGTATATGGGGCCTGGGGTATGAGTAAAGATTATATTACGCTCTTATGGATGCTTCGCTTTTATGCTATGTACAGTTTGAGGTATAAACAGATAGAACGTATCCTTCGGAATAAAAATCCAACACGATAAAATAATTGATGGTAACTGCAACTACATGAATAATGGATCTAACGGCCGCAGGCTGAAGCAATGGGAGTGGGAAATTAAGCCTGAAACATCCTGGTGGGATATCGGGATATTAGAATTATATTCATACAAAGACCTAATGCTTCAGTTGGCTAGAAAAGACTTTTTGGCACTATACCAACAGACGTTGCTGGGGCCCTTTTGGGCGTTATTGCAGCCCTTGCTTACTGTTCTTACCTATGTTTTGGTCTTCAACAAAATAATAGGTATTCCTACAGAGGGCGTGCCACCTTTGTTGTTCAATATGGTAGGTATAACCTTATGGACGCTATTTTCAGAGGTTTTCCTCCAAATATCTAAAACCTTCTCCCAAAATGCTGAGATTTTCAGCAAGGTATATTTCCCAAGAATCATTGTTGCCCTCTCTACTCTTTGGCTTCAGTTGCTTTTATTTGGAATTCAATTGCTTCTGCTGCTTGCGCTTTACTTATTTTTTATATTTAATGGAGATGTAGATTTTAATGCCGGGCGGATGCTTTTAATTTTTCCTATTATTGCGATTACGGCAGCTATAGGATTTGGAGGTGGATTAATCTTTTCGGTACTCACGGCTAAATACCGGGACCTTATGACGTTGATACAACTCATTATACGCCTGCTTATGTTCGTGTGCCCAATATTTTATTCCCTTGCCATGGTGCCCGAAAGTGTGCGTTGGCTAGTAAACCTCAATCCGCTATCTTCCCTTTTTGAATATTTTAGATTTGCGTTTTTGGGTATAGGTAGCGTAAATGCGCTACACTTGTTATATAGTGGAAGTTTTATGTTGCTAATTGTGTTTTTGGGGATACTTCTCTTCAACAAAATGAGCGACAAGCTAATGGATGTTTTATAAAAAATTATGTCAAAAACAGTAATACAGGTCGAAGATATTTCCAAATTATACAATTTAGGTACCATTGGGTCCGGCTCACTGCGGCGTGACATGCAATTGTGGTGGCAAAAAAATGTTCTGGGTAAGGAAGATCTAAACCAGAATATAAGGAATGGCAGGAAGGTGGATACTAATGAACACATCTGGGCGCTTAAAAACGTAAGTTTTGAGCTAAAAGAAGGGGAGGTGCTTGGGATCATTGGTCATAATGGTGCAGGAAAGTCCACCTTACTTAAGATTTTATCACGCATCATAAAACCCACGGAGGGCCTGGTTCGCGGCAGCGGTCGCATCAGCAGTTTACTTGAGGTAGGAACTGGATTTCATTCTGAACTTACTGGAAGAGAGAATATTTTCATCAGCGGGCATATCCTTGGGATGAAAAAAGCAGAAATCTTAAAAAAGTTTGATGAAATCGTAGATTTTTCTGGAGTTGAAAATTTTATAGACACTCCGGTAAAACGGTATTCTTCAGGAATGTATGTAAGGTTAGCCTTTGCTGTAGCCGCACATCTGGAGCCTGATATATTAATAGTGGATGAGGTCTTGGCTGTGGGTGATGCCGAATTTCAGAAGAAATGCCTGGGCAAAATGAATGATGCTTCCAGCCAGAGTGGCCGCACAATTATTTTTGTAAGCCATAACCTGCAAGCAGTAAGTAACCTTTGCTCGCAGGCTCTTTGGATGGATAGAGGTAATGTACGCGCAAGGGGAAAATCCAAAGCGGTGCTCAATGAGTACCTTAGTGCTTTGTATAAAAAAAGCTGGGTAAAGGAGTTTTCAACATTAAAAGAAGCTCCTGGTAATGATAGGATAAGAGTTCTTTATGTAGAGTTATTGCCTCATCTTGAAGATCCTCTTAGCGTCATAGATATTCGAACTACCTTAACCGTAAAATTTAGATTTTATAACGCCACTGATAACATTGTTTTATCAACAGACCTGCTGCTCTTTACCCTGGCAGGAGAGTGTATATTTGATATACCGTCAAAACCTAAACTGTACTCTAAAGGAATGATAGAGGGAGAATGTACTATTCCCGGAAACTTTTTGAATAACGGGTCCTACATGTTCACGCTACACTTCTCTAAAGACACATCATCAGAACTTTTTTCTTATCAGGAATGTTTGATGTTTGATATAGCCGACTATCGTGAAAACACGAATTGGTATGACAAATGGTGGGGCTATGTAAGACCAGATTTTCCCTTAGTACTTAAACCCTTAGCAACGGTGAGATAAATTCTTTTTAAAATATTAATTAAAAATGCAAAGGATACCTGCTTCACCTCCCTACATTGCACCCATTAAAGACCAATATCCCCGCCCCTTATGGTCTGTGATGATCCCGGTGTACAATTGTTCTAATTATTTACCTGAAGCTATAGAAAGTGTTTTAAAGCAGGATATGGGAAAAGCATTGATGCAAATAGAGGTGGTAGATGATTGCAGTACTGATGCTAACGTGGAAGAACTGGTCAGGAAGCTTGGAAAAGGGCGGGTTAAATACTATAAACAAGAAGTTAATGTAGGAAGTCTCAGGAATTTTGAAACTTGTATAAATCAAGCCAGAGGGAAATACGTACATTTATTGCATGGCGATGACCGGGTGAAGATTGGGTATTATGCGTCACTTACCAAACTTTTTGATAAATTTCCTGAAGCCGGAGCTGCCTTCTGTGCATGGGAACATATAGATAGCGAGGGAAACTTCTCGCATCAATCCCGTATAGAGGCCAAAGAACCCTGTGTACTTGAGAACTGGCTTCATAAACTGGCAGAATTTCCAAGATTACAGTATGTAGCCATTACGGTAAAAAGAGAAGTGTATGAAAAACTTGGAAGCTTCTATTTAGTTCATTACGGAGAAGATTGGGAGATGTGGGCCCGTATAGCCAAGCATTATCCTACAGCGTATATACCTGAATTTCTGGCGGAATATCGGGAACATAAAAATTCCATCACCTGGCGGAGTTATCAATCGGGCCAGAATATTAAAGATATCGCCAAAGTTACGGCAGCAATAATCAGCTATTTACCAAAAAAAGATCAAAAAAAGATGTTGAAAATAGCAAATAGGAATTATGTATATTGGATCTTGAACGAAACTTTTAGCGCCTGGTTTATCTCTAAAAACAAAACAGTGGTTTATAATCAAATCAAGACAGTTCTAGGGATTTACAGGGATAATTATGTATTATCCAGGATAACACTTCTTTTATTCTATATCTGGACAGATCCTTACCGAATGTATTTTAAGAGAAGGACAACCTAAACCACCATGTATGTCTAAATTAGCTCCTTACCTTATCCATCATGTAAAATTGAACGAACAAGATGTAGCACAGATTCTACCTCCGGAAGCTGGCAACAGGCATTATTATGTGTTTTGGTGGAAAAATATTCCTCTGGGCCATCTTTATATAGAGGAAAAGGGTTGTACAGATTTTTTTAAAGCTATGTTAGATGTTATAGCCCCTAGCCTAATGGCATACGCAAATACCAAACAGCAGGCGCGGCAAATCGCCGAAGCAGTTAAAGCTAAGGAGTATGCGTATCTATTAAATTTAGCGGAACAAATCCTCACGCCATATACAAGGATAGATATTCCACAAGAAGTAGATATTTCTGTGGTAATATGTACGCGTAACCGTAGCGAAAGTTTAAAGCACTGTCTGGAGAGTTTAACCAAACAAATTTGCAGGCCAAGGGAAATTATTATTGTAGACAACGCCCCCACAGATGATCTTACAAAGTTAGCTGCGCAATCCTTCAATAGCGTTATTTATTGCAAAGAGGTACGGCCAGGCTTGGATATAGCAAGAAACACAGGTGCGCGGTTGGCAAAATCAACTATAATAGCCTACACAGATGATGATGTAAGTGTTGATGTCTTGTGGTGCTATCGGGTATGGGAAAGTTTTTTAAAAGAAAAGACAGATGCAATGACAGGGCTGGTAATAGCGTCGTCGCTTGAGACGGAAAGCCAACAGATATTTGAAAAAAATTGGGGTTTCAACAAGGGATATGAAGATATCCATTTTAATAGTGATTTTATCTATAAGTCTTCAGGGGTTCCAAGAGTTTGGCAAATAGGAGCGGGAGCCAATATGGCCTTTAGAAAAAAGGCCCTTGAAGTTGTTGGTTATTTTGATGTTAGGCTGGATGTTGGTGCAGCGGGTTGTAGTGGCGATTCAGAGATATGGTTTAGGATGTTAGCTAATAATATGAATATTCATTATAATCCCCGTGCCATTGTGTATCATGCACATCGCAAGGGATTACAGGAGCTGCACAAACAACTATTCAATTATATGCGCGGGCATTCCGCATCTGTGCTCATTCAGCATGCTCAAAATAAAAAGATAGGCTACAAAAAATATCTATATTTAGAGTTGATGAGGTATTATTTGCATTTAATCAGAAATGGTTTTCCAGGCTATAAATTTCGTTACCGTACGCTATGGAGTGAATTTAAAGGCATAAATTCCGGAATCCGGTTTTATAGAAAAAATAAAAATAAACCTTCAATAGTCCCATAATCATGCTAGTATCCGGGCATTTAATACGTGAAATGGTGTCAATAATTATACCCTGTTATAACCACGGGAAATATCTGGCACATGCCATTAGCAGTGTTCATGCCCAATCCTATCGTTTTTTTGAAGTCATAGTGATAGATGATGGCTCTGTAGATAATACTAAAGAAGTATGTAGGAACTACCCGGAGGTACGCTATGTACATCAGGAGAATATGGGTTTATCTTCAGCCAGGAATATGGGTGTCAAACATGCCAAAGGCGAATATTTAGTTTTTCTGGATGCTGATGACTGGCTGCTGGAGCATGCTCTGGAATATAATTTAAGATCTTTAAAAGCTAATACCCGTGCTGCATTCGTGGCTGGGGGCTATCAACTGTTTTATGAGCCAGAGAATAAGACCTGGACCATTCAACAGGAAATTTCCAATGACTATTACTGTAAACTGCTGGAGGGTAATTTTATTGGTATGCATGCAACCGTAATGTATAATTACTGGGTATTTAAAAATTTCAGTTTTAATACCTCTTTACGTTATTGTGAGGATTATGATATATACCTTCAAATAACAAGATCTTTCCCAATTATTTATCATACCCATTTAATTGCTGTTTACAGAAAGCATGAGGAGAATATGTCTGCAAATTATTCCGGAATGATGGAGTATGCCTTGCGGGTTTTATTTTTTCAGAAGAAAAATCTTAGGAATAAGGCTGAAAGGGAATCCTATAAAAAGGGGAGAAATTATTGGAGTGCTTATTATTCACGGAAGATTTATAACAATTTGCTGGGTAGGCTGTATGCTGGAGAAGTTGTTTTTGACAGGAAGGAAATAGAAACCCTTAAAAAACATGATAAACACCTTTATAAGAAATTTACAAATCAGCCTTTCGAAGATTATGAGGGTAAGAGGAAAGGTTTTAAAAAGTTGACGATGAATGTTCTTAAAAAAATTTTCTTTAAAATAAAAAAGAAATCAACAATATCTAAAGCGAAAAAGATCGATCTTGGTGATTTAGACCGCACGAGCCCGTTTAGCACCCAGTTTGGTTACGACCGTGGCGGGCCGTTGGATAGGTATTATATTGAAAATTTCCTGAAAGCGTATTCGCCACAAATCAAGGGCCGTGTCTTGGAAATAGGGGATAATACGTATACCCTTAAATTTGGAGGTGATGCAGTAATTGAAAGTGATGTTTTGCATATTGATGAGTCCAACCCGCAGGCAACATTTATAGGTGATCTTAGCAATGCCCCGCAAATCCCATCAGATAGCTTTGATTGTATTGTACTTACGCAAACCCTAAATTTAATTTACGATTTTAAGGCGGCCATTGCCACCTGCCATAGAATTCTAAAACCGGGAGGAACTTTATTGATTACCGTACCAGGTATTAGCCAAATTGCGCAAGATGGATGGGGTAAATACTGGCTTTGGTCATTTACCGATGCATCCATGCAACGGCTAATGGAAGAGTATTTCGCTCTTGAAAAAATTTCAGTACAAACTTATGGGAATGTTAAGGTTGCAAGCGCTTTTCTGTATGGGATGGGATTACCAGAAATAAAAAAAAATGACATGGAAGTGCATGATCCCCATTACCAGGTTATCGTAAGTGTAAGTGCAATTAAATAGAACCTGTGGATAATGTGGAGCCGGATGAGAACGTATTTTAACAAGGCAGGGTCTAAGGCAGTGGTACTAATGTACCATAGGATATGTTGCCTTAAAACAGATCCCTGGCAATTGGCCGTTAGTCCGGAAAATTTTGAGTCTCAAGTAAAAATGCTTAAGAAAAACTTCAAAGTATTACCCCTTTCCAGACTTGAAGAGCAATTGCGCATCGGTAAACTGAAGCACAAAAGTATTTATATAACCTTTGATGACGCCTATACCGATAATTATATAAATGCCAAACCAATTTTAGAACAATATAATTGCCCCGCGACTATTTTTGTACCCTCGCATTTTGTAGGAAAGGAACAATTATTTTGGTGGGACGCTTTAGAGGCCATCATTCTTCATTTCCCTGAGCTACCAGAGCAATTAAGGCTATTGATAGATGATAAGACACATGAATTTTATCTCGAGGCTGAGCGATTGACAGATGAAGTTAAAGATAAGCAGGAGGCCTGGAGATGGTTCAACCCACCGCCAACCAACCGATGTAAATTGTATTTAAAAATATGGAAACTTTTAAAACCACTTTCCCATGAAGAGATTGAGGCGGTAATAACAACTCTACAGGAATGGGCAGGCGTAGCAACTATTTCTGCATCCAGGGATTGTGCCATGACAGATTTGCAGCTAAAGGAAATGGCATCTACTAAACTGTTCAGTTATGGCCTACATACCCATACACATCCTGCTCTGGCAAATTGTTCGGCGGAAAAGCAGTTCCAGGAAATAGCCGTCAATAAAAGGTATTTGGTTGAGCATGATTATCCAGTTATTAATGCTATAGCTTATCCTTATGGTAATTATAATGAGATTTCTATTGAGGTCGCCGGGCAGAACGGGATGAATTTAGGTTTTAGCACGGCAAGGGAGATTATTGGCCCCAACTCCTCGGCTCTTAGCCTTGGCAGGGTGCAAGTGTTAAATATTGATGGATCGGTTTTGCAGAAAGAACTGTCGCATCTGTTTGATTCACATTAGCCTTGGTTGTTTTATTTCCTTTTCCATTGAGTTTATGAATTACAATAGGCTCCCTTCAAGAATGGTAGCAAGATTTTAATTTTCTGCTTCTCCGCTAAGTTTCCTTGATATTACAGGTCTTCGTAAGAGATTTTAATAAACCTATTTTTTTTCTCTACTCCTTTTTACAGGCACAGTAGGTTGGAACTTATACGCTTCGGAATAAATTTACACCTGGGGGATTCTTCTATTAAATTTCCCACGAATTTAGTTTAGGTAAGCGTGAGGGGTTTTTTTTAAAACCTTACCTGTGAGTATTATACGTATTTAAATTGGTAGTAAAAGTAAGTGCTTAGGATGGATAATCATGAGTAAAAGTATTACTTTAAAAACTTAAAGATTAAAGTTAACCCGTAAAGGTGCAAAGCAGGGGGGACCAAATCTGCATAGGATAAGATGTAGTGCCATTTATATTGTAAAACTAATTCGCTGAATAATTCGCCACCCAGTCCAGTAATGCGGCTTCTTCCGCATCAGTCAGTTTTGCTTCTGCATGTAACCACAGGTAAGAATCCAGAGGCATCTCCCCTTCTTCCACGGTTTCCCCAATTTCCTCTACTTTATGCTCTTTTTTTTCCGCGGAATAATTAGCCCATTCAGAAAAATTAAGATGACGCTTGCCATCTTTTACATGATTATCTAAAAAAAGGTTTACGGGGGCAATATCGTTGTACCATGGATACACCGTATTGTTAGAGTGGCAGTCGTAACAGGATTCCACCAGGATATTAGAAACATCCCCTGGAATATTTTCAATTTTTGCGATATCTGTTGGAGGGATCTCATCATAAATGTTCTTTTCCGGCCTGAAAAACTGCAATGCCAAGAGGATGATTAACAGCGCTATAAGGATTGTTTTGACTATTTTTTTCTTTCCCGCCACTTTTAAAATTTTTAAGGTTTAGCTTATTGCACAATAAAATTTATTCCTGCTGAAATCAAATTCGAATTCAACCCGGAATTTCTCTCATAATACAAATATCGAAGATCGATACTTTTTAAGTGTAAATTCCAGAGTGTAAATTTGGTAAAAATATCGGTATAATTTACACCAAAACTAAACTGATTGGCAGAAAAACGGGAGAGGTCATAATCTGAAGTATAAAATTCTTCACCAGAGGTATGCATTTCGTAACCTGCAAAATAATCTGCAGCAGTTTGATAATAATAGCGGTATGAGGGATATAATGTAAATTTAGTTCCCAGCTTTATGGGAATTTCAAGGCTGGCCGTATGTGATTGTATCCCCCAGTCATCATTATAAAACCTGTAATATCCTCTTAGTACAAAAGTTTCGTTAAGGTAATAATTCAATCTTCCGCCGGCCGCTATTTTAAAGCGGGTATCTGGTAACTGTTCAATAGCATCGGCTAGCTGGAAATCTTCAATAAAGGAATCTTCAATATCACCAAAATATACCCTCTGGAAAGGGGTAGATAGCAGGCCATTCTGCTGCACCAGGTCCAAGGCAAGGCTAGCCTGCATTTTTTCGGTAAGGATTTGAGAAAAATTAAAGCCAATGGAATAAGAATTTCGTCCTTTATCTGCAAATTCCGTGAACTCAGGATTGTAATCTGCATTTCCGCTAACTGTATTGCGGTTAAACAATGCATCGCTGAGCCCTCTTCCATTTGCTCCAAATGGCCTTAATTCATAAGGATAAACTGGATTCCATTTATCAAGATATAATTTCCCGTTTATGGTAAGTTCAGTATTCTTATCATTCCATAATTTTGTAAAACTTCCTCCAAAACCTAGAGAAAAGTAATCGTATTCACTTGCTACGGAAAAATTAGCCGTCCAGATCTTGTTGCGGCTATTGGAACTATGACTATAAGTGGCATTAAGATTGGCCCAGGTATCGCTTTGGGAAGCTCCGGAAGATGCAGTAAAAGGATCTGCCTGCCCTGAACCGTCAATCGGATTGATATTACTGGAGGAAGCTGAAGTATAAGCAGAAATCGCGGCATCTATAATTAACACATCATCGGCATTTAGCGGAATGGAAACCACAATGGTGGGAGTGAAGTCGGTAAGCTCTTCAGTTCCTTTTCCTCCGGAAACCGCGGCATTGTTACCGTCCTGTGTATAATAGCTGGTTAGGAAATCTATTTCTGTATTTTCCAAAACCCTTTTCTTATAAGCATTTTCTTCAGAATTCTCCTCCTGTGCAGAAGCATTAAGAAGCCCGAAAATGGCAAAGTACACCAGCAGGCCCAATTTAAGTTTTAATTGCATCCGCATCCTCCTCCGGTTTTTCCTCCATTAACACCAGAAGCTGCCTCCCGGTAAGAATGGAAATTTGTTTGAAAACGATCCAGTTTCTTTGTTCCCAGGACCATATCTGGATCATTTATATAGACTTTCTCGTACTCCTTAACCACAGAGCAGGAAAAAAGGCTTAGAAAAACCAATCCGTATATTGCTTTTTTGATCATTTGCTGGTGTTAATTTCTATGTGATCTGAAGTGAAAATATTGCCTTCAGTATCTATAATAATACATTCAATCCCGGGAAGCTGATTTATCCTGTTAAGGCCAACCTCCCTTCCCATAACAAAAACTGAAGTCGCCAGGGCATCGGCAAGTTCAGCTTTTGGGGCAAAAACCGTTACGCTAATGATTCCCGCAGCAGGATACCCGGTCCTGGGATCGATAATATGAGCATAACGGGTGCCGTTAAATTCAACAAATTTCTCATAATCTCCTGAAGTTACCACGGCTTCATTTTTAATGGGTAGCAAAGCAAAAGCTTTATTTTTATCTAACGGATTGGTAATGGCTACTTTCCAATCCTGCCCGTTTACCTGTTTTCCCCAGGTGTTCATGTCTCCCGAGGCATTAATAATTCCTGCAGCCACGCCTTTTTGTTGCAGGAGGTTTTTTGCTTTATCTGCCGCATAGCCTTTGCCAATGGCGCCAAAACCAATTTTCATTCCCGGTAATTTCAGGAAAACGCTTTGTTCGGCTTCATTTAATATTATATTTTCATGACCCACCTTAGCTACAGAGGCTTTAATCTTTTCTTCGGAAGGCATTTCCTGCATACTGCCGTCAAATTTCCAGGTATTGTCCATAGAGGCGTAGCTAATATCAAAAGCACCATCGGTAAGTTTTGAAATTCCTTTTGCCCTTTTAATGAGCTGGAAAAGTTCACCGCTCACCTTTACAGGATGTAAACCGGCATTTTTATTAATAGCCGAAGTTTCTGAAGCAGGATCCCAGGAGGAGATCATCTTTTCAATCCGGCTAATTTCGGCAATGGCAGTATCTATATATTTATTTGCTTCGGCTTCATCCTGCGCAACCACCGTAATGTCAAACCGGCTGCCCATTAGTTTAAGGGTGCGCTTAACCGTGGCAGGCTGCGCTTCCGCAGAAACATAAAAAAGGAAAATGAATACCGGGAGCAACTTTTTAAGCATTATTTAAGGTAAGAATTGAGCATGGCAATATATTCACGAGGTGTGGTTTTTTGGTATCCGGCATCTCCCAGCACCCGGCCTTTTTCATCTAAAAGCACCACGTATGGGAAGTATCCTTTGGAGTTGTATTTTTCTGCCAGTTTATTATTTTTTTCCTGTTGTGCTTCAGAAAGGGCATTTTTACTTCTGCGGGGGAAATCTGCGAGTAACATCACGTAGTGATCTTTGGCATAATCTTTAAATTCTTCTGTGCTCCAGATTTCCTTCGTTAGTTTTATACACGGCGCGCACCAGTCTGAACCCTGAAAAACAAGAACAATGGGTTTGCCCTCTTTTGCTGCCTGTTCCTGGGCCGCCTTAAGATCTGTGGTCCATTCCTGTGCAAAATTTAACTGAAAGCAGAAGGCACATAGAAAGAAAATCATTAATTTTTTCATCAAAATTTTATTTTGAAGGTATGCACTACTTTTTTGATAGTGACAGTTGAAATTTAAATATTTGGTCTAAACCTTTCCTGAGAACTTTCTTAAGATTGGCTTAAAATAACGGTAAAGCTGCTTCCTTCGCCTTTAACGCTTTTCACTTCTATTTCAGCATCAATGGCTTCAGCGGCTTTTTGTACGATAGAAAGTCCCAATCCGCTGCCTTTAATATGGGAATGCTCCAAAGCCGAGGAGCGGTAAAAAGGGTTAAAAATCTTTTCTATATCTTCATTTTTTATACCAATGCCGTTATCGATAACCTTACAGGCCACTCCTTTTACATTTTTATATATCTCGATGATTAATGTGGAGCCTTCGTAAGCATATTTTACAGCGTTCCCTATAATGTTATTCAGGATCGCAAAGCCATAGTAGTAATACACTCCAAAATCCCCCGCTTCTTCAGCATTAAAAATCAGCCTAATATTTTTAGCTTTTAATTGGGAAGCGTGAAGGCTGATAATTTCATCTACAAGAGCCACAATTTCAATCTTTTCCTCTTCCTTTTTTTTCGCTTTCCTGTCGTAGCGGGCCAGGAACAACAATTGTTCAATGATTAGGCTAGTACGGTCAATTTCGGTTAAACTGTACTTGATGGCATTTTTATATTCTTCTACATTTCTTTCCTTTCTTATTAAAACCTCCAGGGTTCCCCTTATGGAAGCTATGGGCGTGCGCAGTTCATGTGAAGCGTCGCTGGTAAACTGCCGCTCCCTTTCCATGGCCTGCTCAATACGCCCCAGTAGTTTATTTATGGAAAAAGAAAGTTCATAAAGTTCGTCTTTATTTTCGGGCAGGGATACCCTTGCATTAAGGTGATGCCTGCTAATCCTGTTAGTGGTTTTGGTAATTGCAGTTATTGGAGCAATGCTTCGTCCCGCCAAAAACCGGGAGATAAAAAATAAGCCCAGCAATATCACGGGGTAGCAGATTAGTAAAATCCATGCCAGCCTTTGAATTAACTGCCGGGAGGCTTCAAAAGACATGGCGGTAATTATGTAGCCATACCTTTTTCCATTTTCTGAAAATGGCACCTGTACCTGCCTTACCAGTTTGTTTTTTAAATAAGCATTGTAATGTGCCCCGTCTTCAAGGTTACCAAAAAAACGGAGCTCCTCTTCTTTAAGGTTTGGGGATTTATCTGAAACATTTGCCCCCGTGCTATCCATTATCTGTACAAAAACAGGATTTACCTGTACTTCCCGGTGTTCCCGCTCTTCCCACTCCGCCTTATCTGCAAACACTGCTTTGCCCTTGTCCAGCATCGTCTCCTTTAGATGTATGGCGGCTTCATACGTAAGATCCTCATCCAGGTTTTCGTAAATCGTTCTTTTTACCAGGAAGAAAACGCTGAAAAAAGCAATAGCAATGATGAGCGCCGTTGCCAGCATGTAATAAAGTGCCACCCTGCTTTTAAAGCTCAGTTTCATATTTCTTTTGCGATATAGCCTAATCCCCTTACAGTTTGTATGTAGTTCTCCTCTGCGCCAAGTTTGAGCTTTTTCCTAAGTGCGTTTATATAAACATCTATCACGCCGGTATTATAACTGAAGTTGATATCCCAAACTTTTTCTATGATCCTGGTGCGGGTACAAACCCTTTCTTTGTTGCGGATGAGGAATTCCAAAAGGGCAAATTCCTTGAAGGTAAGACTTATTTCTTCCCCGTTTTTAAATACCTGATGTGTACCAGTATTTAACTCTATGGGACCCAGTGTAAAAATACTGTGCTCTCCTGATTGTGGCCTTAACTGTACTTTAATGCGCTCCAGCAGTTCCTGGAAGTGGAAGGGTTTCTTTATATAATCATTAGCGCCGGACTGAAGGCCGAAAATTGTCTCTTCCACGGTATCTTTCGCGGTCAGGAAAATCACCGGGGTTTCTTTGTCTGCCTTTCTAAGTTGCCGGCAAATTTCTATACCACTAAGACCGGGAACCATCCAGTCCAGGATAATCAAATCGAATTTGCCAGATAAAGCCTTTTCTAATCCCATTTTGCCTTCGGGTGCCACCTCTATTAAAAAAGACTCTTCTTCCAGGCCTTTCTTAATAAAACCTGCAATGCCCGCTTCATCTTCTACTACCAAAATGTTCATAGCGCAACATTTTAGTTGCTGTAAAAATACCACTTACCAATTTCAGTCTTTTTCGGCTTATAATCTTGCGGGTTTAGAGGAAAATCTTTCAGGTCCTTCTTTCTTATCATAAGAATGCTTGCAGGCTTTAACAATTCCTGTATTAAATCTTCAATCTCGCCTTCATTTGAAATATCCAGGTAATTAACAGGATTATCTGCCGATTCAAACTGAATTTCCCGCTGCGTCTTATAGTTATTATCATGAATGGTAACCACCTTTTTGTTGGTATAAATTTTTGCTGAAGGGATTAACTGGTCATATATCAGCAAAGTGGAGGAGTCAGGAAAATTATTTTCCATTTCCTGAAAAATGCCTTTATAGCTGTTTATAGCTGAAGGATTATAAAATCCAAAGCTGGCATACAAAACCAGGATCATTGCTGTAAACCCCATACTTATGTTGATTAAAGAAAGGCCGGATTTTTTCCTATAGAGCCAAAACAGGGAAAAAATTAGGAGAAATAATAGCACAACAGAAGGCAAATAAATCTGTTTAATGATTAAAAAGATGCTTCCGCCGATGCCGATAATGTAAAGCAAGATTAGAAGAATTTTTTTTGTTAATTTTTGCAGGCCATCAGGTTTGTAATATAATGTCTTTGCACCAAGAATCGCTATAAAAGGAGCTGAAGGGAGCAGGTACAGGATTAATTTTGAAGAGAAGCAGGAGAACGCAAAAAGTAAAATAATGATCGTCCACATGAGTGCTTTGTCCTCTCCTGAATTTCTCTTCTTTTTACTAAAGAACCGGTATATAATGATATAGAAATAAGGAAAACACAACAAGGGGATAAAAGCAATATAATACCAGAAGCTTTCTTCCCTGTGAAAAACCTGCGCGTTCATTACCCGGTCTTTTATCTGGTGATTTGTAAAATAATCCCACAGGGCCGGCCTCTCCATTATTATTACAGCAAACCATGAGAGAGATAAAAGCAGGCATAATATCACTGCCAGTATCTCATGTACCCCGATTTTCCAGGGGATTTTTAAAAAATACCTGTGAAAGATCACAAATATCAAAAATGGCAAAAATGCCACGGGGCCTTTAGTGAGTACCCCCATTCCCAAAAGCAGAGCGGCAGCATAAGTAAAAATTTTCTTTTTATTTCTCTGCTCGCAGAGGTAACAATAAATAGCCGCCAGGATGAAAGTGTTTAAAAAAGCGTCTGTTGTTAGATTAAGTATGGATACCAGCACCAGCGGAAGGCTGCCATAAAGAACCATGCTAAGCCTGCTTAATCCTTTGTCCCTATATAATTCCCAGGAGATCCTGTAAATCAGCCACATTTGTATGGCCAGGGCGAACACAAGGAAGAAACGAGCCCCAAATTCATTTACCCCAAAAAGCTGATATCCAAAACTGGTAATGAGATAGGTTAGCGGGGGTTTGTGAAAATGCAAAATTCCCAGGAGCCGGGGATGTAAAAAATCACCGGAGGTAAACATTTCCATGCCTATTTCAGCATACCGGGCTTCACTGCTTTCGGTTAATCCCGGAAAATTGATTGTAATAAGTAATAACAATACTACACCTAAAAGATAGCCAAAACTTTTTTTATCCATTTTTCTTAATACCTTAAAAGGTCATTTCTTACCAGAAAATTCTCCTTAACTTTTAAACAGATTTTACTTACCCACCGGCACCCGGAAGGATTTTAAAGCTGTAAAAATATAAAGCTATTCTAAAGATTTACTAAATATTCAGGTTTTTGTACGGGAGCTTATAAAGTTCTATGGGAGGAACATAGCAAATACTTATAAAGGCAGTAGAACTTTAAAAGCGCTACGGTGTTTCTTCTTTACATTTACAGTAAGGGTATGAGTTATGCAAAAAAAGAGAAAATTATTGGAAAAATATACCTGCAAAAATTAGATCTCTTTTTAGCAAATAATCATTAAATAAAATTACAACCGGAATGACTTCGTTTTTTATGCTGAAGAAAGTATATTCGTGCATAAGCTCAAGAAGGACTAGCTCAAAATTGAGGTTTTGAAAGGTACAGGTGGTGAAAAATTATAAAAAATATCCCTATGAAATTTGATAAAATAGTCATGATTGATGACGAACCAATAATTAATGCCATACAGGCCATTACCATTAAAGAACATTTCCCCGGTACCGAGATTATAAAAACGAATTTTCCCCAGGATGCGCTGGAAATTATTAAAAAATATAATGAAGCGGATAATAAGCTATTGATTTTTCTTGATCTTAATATGCCTGTTCTATCTGCAAAAGATGTACTTGATCAATTAGATGATGTTCATTTTAAACATAAGCCGGTAATATTTATTCTCACCTTTTCAAAAAATCCTGAAGAAATAGAAGAGGTGGCAAATCATCCCTATGTGAAAGAGCTATTTATGAAGCCGATCAATAAAGAAAAAATAAAGGCTATCCTTAGTTTACTTGATTAATAAAAAAGAGAGTGATGTAATTTCATAAGAAATAAAACCTGAACTGCCGTTTTTAAGAAATCACAGGAAGCATGACGGTGCAAAAATTTTACTTCTTAAATAAAAAGCAAAGAAAAAAGAATTTAAATTTAGATCCTATTTTGGTCAGCTTTCAAGATGTCAGTAATTTTTGGAATAAGATTAAATCACCACCGGGATAATATATTATATGCTTCCTTTCTTGTGCTTTTCCTGCTATATCATCTGGCAGAGTACATGATTATGTTTAAGGATAGTGCCAGCTTGTTCTTTATCTTTCAATTCATGTTTTTTGGTGCGGCCCTCCTGGCAGGGCACTGGTATTCCCAAAATGGATTAAAAGCATGGGGTCTTCCAATTTCTCCCAAACCAGTTCTATTTGTACTATTGGGAATTATGCTGGGAGTTATCCTTTATAGTGTTCCCTGGGGTTTGGCTATTTATCTGGATATAGAAAAAGTTACCGATATTCCATCACTCCATATCATCATAAAGAACAGTTTAGTCTTTGCAGTAGGTGTGCTTTTTACGTCTTTTTCAGAAGATATTCTTACCCGCGGACTTGTATACCGTCTATTAGAAGGGAAACTTAGGCCTGTTTATATAATTTTTATATCGGCATTAATATATTTGCTTAATCATATTTATCGTTTAAATGACGGGCTGGAGGTATTACTTTATTTATTTTTACTGGGAATAGTCTTTGCAATTCCTTTAATTAATTCAAAAAATTTGTGGATCACAGGGTCAATGCACTGGGCGGGTAATCTGTTCTTTTTTATTAGTCATAACCTCGTTCAAACAGAAGAGATGCCTGGAATTATTAGCTATAATATGTTGTTTTCAATAATTTTGTTGATTATGATCCCTGTAGTTTGGATATCAAGCAAAAAATAACAGCAAAGGGTGTAGAAAGGCTGATAAGCTTTCAATCAGATTTTATCCTAATTTTTAAAATATGTATATTTGCACACCTGTTGATAAGGCATTGCGGGAGAAGATAAAGAAGTAGGTGAGGTAACTTCCTCACTAAAAAAATAATAAGAAGTTGTGTTGTTTGTCCCGTACAATCGGGATAAATAGGTTAAGAAGCTGGTTTTCTCCAGCTGTAGCCAATGAGAAGCTTTTTTCCATTAATTGGAAAGAGGCTTTTTTGTTATATAGAATATCTGTCTTATCTCTTGCTGTTCTATGTGAGATCTGTCTCTTAAATCCTTTCTATTGCGATATTATTATTTTGTAGAACTTTATTGGGTCCTGGGAACCACTTTTATCGCTTCCTTATTAGTAATTTAACCCTGAGGTAACGAAGCGGCTTCAGTGTTAATATCCCCATAAACCACCTCGCAAGAGCCTTCCTTATTTTTACAAAAATTTTTAAAACATCTGTTATGATAGCGAATGAAAAAGCAATGCTGGCACTGGAAACTATAGACTTTCCTGTTGTTTATGAAAGCGCCGGCCAGGTAATTAAAGATTCCAAAGGAATGATGGTCTGCGATATTAGAGGTTGGAGCAAAATTCAGTTTATGTTTAAATCTGAAGACCGGCAGGATGCCATAGGAGAATTAATTGCTGTTCTGCTAAATAATTACCATACCGATTTTGAGAGCCACCTGGAAAACCTGCAATTATACCTGTAGAACTTTCAGATAGGTCTTTCAATAAAACATATTAAATTGTTAGCTAGTTATTGATTGTTTAACTGGGATGTTTTAACTTCAGAGGAACTTAAAACAAGAGAGGTGGAACCCAGAGAATTAACATTTAAAGACGACGGTAAAATCCCGAATAATAAACTCCCTTTGCTAGTCTACAAAAATGCTTTTGAAAAACGGGATGAGGAGGGAGCACAATGGCTTGAAGAAAGATTTGCCAAAAATAACTGGACAAATTCCTGGCGTAACGGGGTTTTTGATTATCACCATTATCATAGTACCTCCCATGAAGTCCTGGGTGTCTACAGTGGCACTGCTCTTTTAAAACTTGGAGGAGAAGAAGGTTCTGAAATAATAGTAGAGGCTGGGGATATTATCATAATTCCCGCAGGGGTGGGTCATAAAAGGCTGGAGAGTGACAATAGTTTTAAAGTTGTTGGAGCTTATCCCAACGGTAGTGATTACGATATTAATACCGGCAAAGAAGGGGAACGCCCAAAGGCTGATAAAAATATTTCAGGCTTACCTATTCCTGATACCGATCCTTTAAAGGGAAAACAAAAAGGTCTCCCGGAAATATGGAAATCATTGTAAGCGCCGGCTTTTAAATTTATCGCTTAGTTACTCTTCATTCAATATCATAATTTATAAATTTTCTAACTGCTATTATTAGTAGTTCCAACAGAGAATAATTCTTCTAATCACGTATCTTTGTAACCTTAACAGCTGGTTAATTTAACTGCACAAAAACCATACAAGTTGTGAAGGTGAAAATGTTCTATTTGTTGATATACTTGTTCTTATGCAACTTTAGTTCTACTGCACAGGGCTTAAATCCACCTATACAAAATTTTTCTTCGGTAGACTATGATGCCGCCAGCCAAAATTGGGATGTTTCCATAGATAATAGCGGGATTGTTTATGCTGCAAATAACCAGGGGCTTCTTAGTTACGACGGTCAGCGCTGGGAGCTTTTTCCCTTGGAAACAGGTGCGACCATAAGGTCTGTTTATTCTTATAAAGACAAAATATTTACCGGTTCTTACAGGGAATTCGGATATTGGGAGCGGGATGTAAATGGAAAAATGCATTACCGTTCCCTGATGTCTAAATTGGGAGATTATCCTGTTTTAAGTGAGGAATTTTGGGAAATTCTCTCCTTTAATAATGCAATATATTTCAGGTCATTTGGAGCAGTTTATAAATATGAAGAGGATAGCATCAGGCCCATAAAAAAGCTGGTCACTAACAAGATGACTGTGTATAAGGATAAACTTTTGGTGGCGGTAAGCCTTAAAGGTTTGCATTTTCTTAATGATGACGGCATACTGGAGCCACTTCCTAACCAGGAAGTTCTGCAGGGAAAAACTGTTCTGGATATCCTGGTGCAGGGAGATTCATTATTAGTAGGAACCAGAAATGCCCTCTATAAATTTGACGGAGAGAAATTCTTTCTTTACCCAGATCCTCAACTAAATAATTTGATTCAGGATTACGAATTGAATCAT
This sequence comes from Autumnicola aciditolerans, assembly GCF_041679265.1. Lineage (NCBI taxonomy): Bacteria > Pseudomonadati > Bacteroidota > Flavobacteriia > Flavobacteriales > Flavobacteriaceae > Autumnicola > Autumnicola aciditolerans. Next base: position 363,654 of record NZ_JBGFSM010000001.1, on the reverse strand, counting down.
ATTATGAAGATTACAGATGATGAGATTGTTATTGGAACAGTTAAGAATGGAATTATTCAGTATAAATTTTCCAGTAATGAAATCCGTATTTACAACCGCAACAGAGGCCTGCAGAACAATACAGTATTGGGTATGGCTAAGAAGAACGGAAAAGTATGGCTTGGCCTTGATAATGGGATTGACAAAATAGACCTTGATTCCCCAATAGATTTTTTTACCGATGAAAGCGGTGAACTCGGGGCAGTTTATGACATCGCTTTCTACAAAGGCCATTTGTATATAGCCAGTAACACAGGGGTGTACACTCTTAACGACCAGGAAGAACTGTCCATTATAGAAGGTTCGCAGGGGCATACCTGGAATCTTGAAGTTTTGGATGATCAGCTGTACGCCAATCATAATACGGGCCTCTTTGTTGTCGAAAAAGATACTTTTTTACCTGTTGAGCGGCGTACGGGAGGCTTTCAAATCATGCCTTTACCAGGTGATGATGAACATTACCTGGTTGGTACTTATACAGGAATTAGCAGTTACATGCCCTCTGTAAAGGAAATGCGGCAGCTGGACAGTATCGATTTTCCGGTAAAAAAAATCATCTTTGAAAACAATAATATTTTTTGGGCCGTACACCCTTATGATGGTGCATATAGAATAGTTCTTAACAAAAATGTCCGGCACAAGCCGGTTGTTGAAGAGGTTAATAACATTGATGGCCTAAGGAATTCAAAAGTTGATGTCTTTAAAATCAGGAATAATATTGCTGTTTTTCACAGAAATAGGTGGTACAGATATAATGTTTTTACAGACAGTCTTGAAATTTTTAAAGAGTTAGATGCCTTTACAGGTTACCGGCTCATATTTAATGAAAGTGATGAGTATTGGTTTGTAAACCTGTTAAACAATTCACTGGTATATACAGATTTTGGTGACGCTAAAGCGACTGTTGCTTTTAGTGCATTAGACAGGCGACTGGTGAAGGGGAATGAAAAAATAGTTAAGTGTAATGATTCTATTTATTATATCACCCTTAATGATGGTTTTGCTGCCATTAACCTGCAAAAACTTCTTCGGGAGAAGGAGCATCAATCCTTTGCAAAACCAATACTTCGGGGAATTGCAGATAAGGAAAGAGATTATCCATTAAATGCCACCCCGGAAATTCCATTTAAAAGTTCCCGCGAAATTACTATACGAGCCGCACTTCCAGCTTCAGATGCCGCACTTCTTCATTATGAGCTGGAAGGAAGCTCAGGAATCCGTGGGGAGGTTAAGAATGGCTTAGTTAAACTTCAAAATCTTTCTCACGGAGAGTATAAGCTGAAGCTTTTTGCCCTGGGGCCGCAGGATAAGGTTTCAGATATTACCACTTACTCCTTTAGTATAAATCCCCCTTGGTATCTGTCCAATGTTATGAGGCTGGTGTATTTACTGCTTATTATTGGTGTAATTGGATTTTTATACTGGTTTAACCGGCTTAAACTTACCAGACACCAGTGGCTGCTGGAACAAAAATTTGAGGAAGAGCACCGGGAGCGTATAAATGAAATGGAAAAGGAGAGGTTAAGGCACGAAATTACCCTTAAAAGAAAAGAACTAGCCAATTCTACTATGATGGCCGCCAAAAAGAATGAAGTTTTAATGGATATTCAGGGAGAATTAAATAAGGACAGGGACAAATTTTCCAACCAGTTCCGTTTAAAGCATATTATGAACAAGATAAATACTGCTATAAAGAATAAGGATGAATGGCAGGTATTTGAAACCAATTTTAATGAATTACATGAAGATTTTTTTAAAGATCTTCTGGAAAAATATCCCAAACTCACCAATAAAGATTTAAAACTATGTTCCTATTTAAAGATGAATCTTTCTTCTAAAGAGATTGCCCCATTAATGGGTATTTCGGTAAGAGGGGTGGAAGTTCACCGCTACAGGCTCCGCAAAAAAATGGATTTGGATAAAGAAGAGAATTTGACAAATTTCCTTATTAAGAATTTCTAATTTGGTAAAAAATAAGGCTCTGTTTTAAGAAATTCTACTACATCAATACTACATCACCTTATTTATATAGCTGTTAAAATTTACTACAGCTTAGGCTTATATTGCTTATAATCAAGGATCTATAATTGAAATCTGCATGATGTAGTAGTTATGTACTATAACGTTTGCGTTAATTTTAGAGCTTGCTGTATATTTCGGTAAATTTTAATGAATAAACAGCCGTATGAAACTAAAATTATTCTCTTTACTGGCCTTTTTTCTTACTACTATAGTGATAGGCCAGGAAGCTAAAACAATTACCGGTACAGTCCAGGATCCAACCAACATTCCCTTACCCGGTGCAGAGGTAAAGGTGGTAGGTGAAGAAAATTTTGATGTTACCGATTTTGATGGTAAATTCTCTCTTGAAGGGGTGGAAGAGGGAGATGTTCTTAGGATAACCTATCTAGGTTTTTCTCCCCAGGAAGTTACTGTAACTGAAAGTAACGACTATATTATTACACTTCAGGAAGATGCAGCTGCTCTGGAAGAAGTTGTTGTGGTGGGTTATGGTACCCAGCAGAAACAAGACATTACTGGTTCCATTGCCGTAGTAAGTGGGGAGGAGCTTAATAAACAACCCAATGTGAATCCCCTGAGTTCCGTCCAGGGTAAGGTTGCAGGGGTAAGTATAACAAATTCCGGCAGGCCGGGTTCATCTCCTAACGTGCGCATAAGGGGTGTGGGAAGTGTTAGCAATGCAGATCCCCTATATGTGGTTGATGGTGTTCTAACAGATAATATAGATTATCTTAACCCTGCAGATATCGAGAGCCTAAACATTTTAAAAGATGCCTCCAGCGCAGCAATTTACGGGATTAGAGCTGCAAATGGGGTTATTGTTATCGAGACAAAGAATGGCCGGGGAGAAGGTGTTTCCGTTTCCTATGATGGATATGCCGGGTTTAAAAAGGTAACTAACATTCCGGAATTGGCAAATGCCAGCCAGTACCTTGAGCTCTATAATGAAAAGCAGGCTTTTGAAGGTTCTGAAAATTTTCTTGACCCTCAGGATTATAATGCTGATACCAATTGGTTTGAAGAGATAATAAAAGATGCTCCTGTAATTACCTCTCATAATCTCTCGGTCTCGGGTTCTTCTGAGAAAACCAACTATTATGTCGGGCTTGGATATTTTAATGAAGAAGGAATTTTAGAGGCAGGTAGAAATATAAATTCGGGAAATGATTATACCAGGATTACCGGCCGGCTAAATATTGATTCAGATATTAATGATTATATATCCTTTGGGGGTTCTATTGCTTATACAGATTCCCGCAGTAATGATGTAAGTGAACCTTTTTACCAGGCGTATATTGCACCTCCAATTTTCAACGCTATTAACGGTGATGGGACGTATGGCTTTCCGGAAGGGGTCGGGAATTTTGCAAACCCCCGCGGTACCCTGGATTTTTTTAGGGGAAAGTCTGAAGGGAACAGGGTCTTAGCAAATGTTTATGCGGAAATAAATCCAATTGAAAGCATCCAGTTTAGAACAAGCTTTTCAGGCGATAATACCAGTAATAAAGGCTTCTCATATACCCCAGAATACAGGATTAGTACCAATCAGGGATCAGATATAAGCACACTCACCAGGTTTAATGCTGAAAATGATAACTGGCTTTGGGAAAACACGTTAACGTGGGATGAAACCTTTGGAAAACATGATATTACCTTATTAGGAGGATTTTCCAGGGAAGAAAGAACTTTTTATAGAATTGAGGGAATTGCTAATGGAGTAGACTTCAATGGAGATGATGCCATACTTTATCTGGATTTGGGTGATGTGGACTCCGAGAGGGTTAATGATGAAGGTGCCAAAACTCACTTTCAGTCCTTGTTTGGTAGGTTACAGTATAAATTTGACAATAGATATTTATTAAATGCCACATTAAGAAAAGACGGCGCATCAAATTTTCCTTCTGAAAACAATACTGAAATATTTCCTTCTCTGGGAATTGGCTGGATAGTTTCTAATGAGTCTTTTATGGAAAATATTAATGCCATTAATACCCTGAAGTTTAAAGGGAGCTGGGGGCGTTTGGGTAATGCCACTGTTCCCAGAGGCTTTGATGTAACAGCAACCAACCCAGATCTCTATTTCTTTGGAGAACAGTCTGCTATTGCCAGGTCTATAAGTGAATTTTCCGATCCGAGTATTTTTTGGGAAATGGTAGAAGAATTTGACGCAGGTGTGGAATTTACTCTTCTACAAAATAAACTTGATGGAGAAGTGAACTATTACAACAGGGAAACTAATGATGCGGTTTTTAATATTACACAGCTCGCATCTTCCGGAGCAACTAACACCAATCTTTTAACCAATGCCGGAAGTTTTAAAAATAAAGGGGTAGAGGTTTCTTTAAACTGGGCAGACGAGATAACTCCAGACTTTAATTATAGCATTTATGGAAACTTTACTACCATTTCTAATGAAATTACAAATATCATAGGAGCTTCATTTTTAAATACGGGACCTGGTTTATTTGGTAATCCCATTATAAGGCTTGAAGAGGGAGCTGAAATTGGAGCCTATTACGGATACCAGGTAGAAGGGGTGATACAAACAGAGGCAGAGGCCGAAGAATATGGTTCCAGGGTAGGGGCATTCCGTTTCGCCGATCTCAGTGGAGATGGTACCATAGGGGAGGATGATAAAACTTTTCTTGGGAGCCCCATACCAGATTATACCTATGGATTTGGGTTTTCCTTAAATTATAAAAATATAGATTTCGGGATGGACTTTGTAGGTGTGGCAGGAAATGAGATTTATAACTTTAACAGGAACTCACGGTTCGGCAATGAAAACTGGGATCTGGATTTCTACGAAAACAGGTGGACGCCGGGGAGTAATGTAAATGATTATCCTGCTCCAAACTCCGACCAGAATTCCTCAAGGCCTAGTTCGTTTTATGTTGAAAAAGGAGATTATTTCAGGATAAGGAATATTCAGTTAGGCTATACATTACCCCCATCTATAGCTGGTAATTCAGAACTATGGAATAATTTCAGAATTTATCTTAACGCGCAAAACCCTTTAACTGTTTTTGAATATAATGGATTTTCCCCTGAAATTAACGGAGGTAGTGTAGATAATCCTCCTGGAGGGAGTGTAGTGAATTCAGGAATCGACAGGAATGTTTATCCTCTTTCCGCAACCTATAATCTTGGGGTAAGTTTAAATTTCTAATAAAATAAAATTTGCTATTGGCAAGTGTTCAAAATATATCAACTATGAAAAAAATAATTATAACATGCAGTCTGCTGGCTTTTATATCCTGTAGCGATGATTTTTTGGATGTACCACTGGAAGACAGGACTCCTGCTGAAGAATTTTTTGTTAGTCAGGAAGATGCAATAGAAGCCACCAATGCAATCTATAATCAACAGCTGGCCTGGGAAAATTCCGGGTTTCCATATTTGGCAATTACAGAGATAACTTCAGATAATACCGAAAAAGGAAGCAATCCGGGCGATGCCGCTTTTTTAAATGATTTTAATAATTTCACCTTCAATTCTTCAGCTTTTGTAATTAACGATTACTGGACGGGGCAATTTCGCGGTATAAATCTCGCCAATCAGGTAATTACCAATGTTCCTGATATTTCTATGGATGAAGATTTGAAAGCAAGGCTTATAGCAGAAGCAAAATTTTTTAGGGGTTACCACTATTTTAATCTCGTAAGGGCTTTTGGTGGAGTGCCAATTTATGATGGACTTCCTGAAGATGGGCTATACAATATCCCGCGTAATTCAGAAGAAGAGGTATATAACTTCCTGATTTCAGATCTTCAGGATGCTGCAGAGGTACTTCCAAATTCCTATTCTGCAGGTAACACTGGAAGGGTTACAGCAGGGGCAGCTAAAGGATTTTTAGCTAAAGTGTATATGTACCAGGAAAACTGGAACCAGGTTTTAACTCTTACTCAGGAGGTGATGGGAATGGGATACGAACTTTATCCTGATTATTATGAATTATTCAGATGGCAAAATGAGTACAATTCAGAAATAATTCTATCCATTAATTCCACTGCAGATGGGAACTGTCAGGCTAATTCTCAATATGGGCAGGTCCAGGGCGTACGTGGCCAATTTGGCTGGGGCTTTAATTCCCCTACTGAAGATCTTGCCGCAGCTTATGAAGAACAGGATGTAAGAAGAGACGCCAGCATATTATTTGTAGGGGAAACCACCCCTGAGGGAGATTTGATTACTGCCGGAGACGATGCTTCCAACCCAGATAGGTATAATCAAAAAATTTATGTTTCCTCAGAATTTTTCAGAAGGAATAACTGCCAGGAAAATTCAGATAGCAATATTATATTAATGCGTTATGCTGAAATCCTCTTAATGAATGCCGAAGCTAATCTGGAGTTGGGAAATATTGAAGCAGCTCAGGAAAGTCTAAACGCCGTGAGGAACCGTGCTGAACTGGATAATGTGGAAACTACAGATGAGCAGCAGTTAAGAATGGCCATCTGGCATGAAAGAAGGGTGGAGCTTGCGATGGAAGGTGACAGGTTTTTCGATTTGGTGAGACAGGGAAGGGCTGCAGAAGTTTTGCAAGCCAATGGAGCACAATTTACCGCAGGCGTCAATGAAGTTTTCCCTATTCCAGCCAACCAGATTTCTTTAACTAATGGTGTGCTGGAACAAAATCCGGGATATTAGTTACCAGAAAGGGGTAAAAATTTCTGAGAATATCAATGTAAAATATTGCCCCGGATTTTCTTCGGGGCATTTTTTTAAACCTAATCTTAAAATTTCAATGGAATTTAGAACTAAGGCAAAATTTATAGTTATAAGCATCGTCTTCTTTATCTCCTGCCAGGATGAGAATAAAGAACATGGAAATGAAAATACTCATGAAAACAAAGATTCTATTATTTCTGAAGAAGAACTTCTGGACAAAGTTCAGAAGCAAACGCTTAAATATTTCTGGGATTTTGCTGAACCTAACTCCGGGATGGCCAGGGAAAGATATCATCCCGATGGTAATTATCCTCAAAACGACCCCGATGTGGTTACCACAGGCGGGAGCGGTTTCGGTTTAATGGCAATTGTGGCGGGTATAGATCGCGGCTTTATTCCACGGGAAGAAGCGGTGGCAAGATTGGATACTATTGCAGAATTTTTAAAAAATGCCGACCGCTACCATGGCGCCTGGGCACACTGGATTAACGGGAAAACCGGCAGGACCAGCGCTTTTAGTGAAAAAGATGATGGTGGAGATATTGTGGAAACTTCCTTTCTCGCCCAGGGGTTCCTGGTGGTTAGGGAATACCTGCAAAAAGGAAATGAAAATGAGCAAAAAGTGGCTGCCAAATATGATGAATTATGGAATGGAATTGAATGGAACTGGTATACCAATAATCGGGATGGCATTTTGTGGCACTGGTCACCAAAATTCGGTTTTGAGAAAAACTTCCTTATTGAAGGTTATAATGAATGTCTCATTACCTATATCATGGCGGCTTCTTCCCCTCAACATGCTATTGCTCCAGCAGCTTATCATGAGGGTTGGGCAAGAAGCGGAAGTATCACTACGCAAAATGAAGCTTATGGATTGCCACTCGTTTTAAAACATAATACTTCGGGTGATAAAGGCGGACCATTATTTTGGGCTCATTATTCCTACCTGGGCTTAAACCCCAAAGGCCTTAGCGATAAATATGGCAATTATTGGGACGTTACCCGTAATCACTCTTTGATCAACTACAAATATTGTGTGGAGAATCCTGAAAGTTATGAAACTTACAGTCCGCAATCTTGGGGGCTTACTGCTAGTTACACGCGTAATGAAGACGGGAGTATTGGATATACGGCGCATTCTCCCGATAACGACAGGGGGGTTGTATCCCCTACTGCGGCAGTAAGCTCCCTTCCGTATACTCCTGAAGAATCCCTTCGCGCCATGCGCCATTTCTATGTGGATTTAAAGGATTTGCTTTGGGGCCCGGCCGGGTTTTATGATGCCTTTAGTATGGAGGGTGAGCCGTGGGTAGCGGCAAGATATCTCGCCATAGACCAGGGGCCACAGGTAGTGATGATAGAGAATTACCGCTCCGGCCTTATCTGGGATCTTTTTATGGGAGCTCCTGAAGTACAGCAGGGACTGGAAAAATTAGGATTTTCAATTCAAAAATAAATGCTGTTAAGCGTGGGCCGGCCTATCCTGCAAGGTTTTTAAAACCTTGTAGGTTTATAATTTGAAGTGTAAGAAATTTTTCAGGGATAAATTGAAAAAAATGAAGATTTAACCTGTGAGATTTAAATGAAAAACAGAAAAAATTTATCAAGAACCATGAAAAATAAACTACTGCTTGTTTTGGCAATTCTGGTCCTTCCGCTAAATCTTTCAGCGCAGGAAGCGTATCAGCGGGAACAGTATATTCAGCAAAATGATACTTTAAAGTACCGCATTCTGTTTCCTAAGGATTTTTCCGAAGAAAAAAAATACCCGGTTTTGCTCTTTCTGCATGGCGCGGGAGAACGTGGGAATAACAATGAATCACAACTGGTACATGGCGGCGATTTATTTCTGAAAGAAGAAACCAGGGAGAAATTTCCTGCCATTGTTATTTTTCCGCAGGTGCCAAAAGAAGACTACTGGGCGCATGTTGAGGTTAACCGGGATAGTTTTCCGCTGCAGTTTAAATTTAAAAACCTCGAAATGCCAACCACTTCTATGAAATTGGCCATTTCTCTTATGGATTCGATTACAAGCCAAAATTATGTAGATCAGGACAGGGTTTATGTTGGCGGCCTTTCCATGGGTGGAATGGGAACTTTTGAAATTCTTTCCAGAAAACCTGAAATGTTCGCCGCGGCTTTTGCCATTTGCGGTGCGGCAGATCCCGCAGTAATTGATAAATACAGGGAAGATCTTGATATCTGGATCTTTCAGGGCGAAAAGGACGATGTAGTCCCTCCGGAATATTCTAAAATGATGGCCAGGGAAATTAATTCCAGTGGCCGCGACGCAAAACTTTCTTTATATCCAAACGATAATCATAACAGCTGGGACTCCGCTTTAGGCGAACCTTATCTTTTGCCGTGGCTGTTTTCCAAATCTCTAAATAATAAAAATGAAACCGAAAAAGATGAAGAGTAGAATACTTTCAATATTAATCCTTGGACTAATTTTTAGCATTTCCGGGTTTGCGCAATCTCAGGATAAAATTCCTGAAGTAGAAGCGCTTCTGGAAAAAATGACGTTGGAGGAAAAAATTGGTCAGCTAAACCTGCTTACTCCCGGGGGTGGCGTGGCTACAGGTGCCGTGGTGAGCAAAAATGTGGAAGATAAGATTAAAGCCGGGAAGGTGGGCGGACTTTTTGGCGTTTCCGGCCCGGAGAAAATTAGAATTGCCCAGGAATATGCCGTTAATGACACCCGACTGGGCATTCCGCTGCTTATAGGATCTGACGTGATCCATGGGTATAGAACAACATTTCCTATTCCGCTAGGGCTTTCTTCCAGCTGGGATATGGATTTGATCCAGAAAACGGCTTCTATCGCTGCCAAAGAGGCGACTGCTGATGGGATTAACTGGAACTTTTCCCCAATGGTGGATATTGCGCGCGATCCGCGCTGGGGCCGTATTGCCGAAGGTGCCGGGGAAGATCCGTTTTTAGGATCTGCAGTAGCTCGCGCCATGGTAAAAGGATATCAGGGTGAAGATCTTACCAATCCTGCCACAATGATTGCCACTGTTAAACATTTTGCCCTTTACGGCGCTGCCGAAGCCGGCCGGGATTATAATACCGTAGACATGAGCAGGGTAAAAATGTTCAATGAATACCTGCCGCCTTATAAAGCAGCGATAGATGCCGGCGCTGGAAGTGTGATGAGTTCTTTTAACGACATCAATGGAATTCCTGCCACGGGGAATAAATGGCTGCTTACCGATCTTTTAAGAGACCGCTGGGGTTTTGAGGGTTTTGTGGTTTCAGATTATACCTCTTTAAATGAAATGATTGCCCATGGCATGGGAGATTTGCAGGCGGTTTCTGCTCTGGCCTTAAATGCCGGGTTAGATATGGATATGGTGGGAGAAGGCTTTCTCAGCACTTTAAAGAAGTCGGTTGAAGAAGGAAAGGTTTCCGAAGAAGACATTACCGTAGCGGCAAGAAGGGTGCTGGAAGCAAAATATAAACTGGGATTATTTGAAGACCCCTATTTGTATCTTGATGAAAACAGGCCTGAAAGCGATATCCTTACAGAAGCACACCGGGAAGTTGCGAGGAAAGCTGCGGCAAGGTCTTTTGTTTTGCTGAAAAAGGAAGGCAGTATTCTTCCGTTAAAGAAAAATGCGAAAATAGGCCTTATCGGCCCACTGGCCAATAACAAGAACAATATGCTGGGAACATGGGCACCTACCGGGGATCCGCAGTTATCTGTGCCGATTCTTCAGGGGCTAAAAAATGTAGCGCCTAATGCTGAAATTACCTATGCAAAAGGAGCTAATATTACTGATGATGCTGAACTTGCTGAAAAAATAAATGTATTTGGTCCGCGTGCTGAAATTGATAAAAAATCTCCTGAAGTATTATTAAAAGAAGCTTTACAAACCGCCAATAATGCTGAAATTATTGTAGCCGTTGTGGGCGAAGCTACCGAAATGAGTGGGGAAGCCGCCAGCCGTACCGATATCACTATTCCTGAAAGCCAGAAAAAGCTTATCCGGGAACTCCTAAAAACAGGGAAACCGGTGGTGCTGGTTTTAATGAGCGGAAGGCCATTGGTGATTTCAGAAGAAATGGAAATGCCGTTGAGTATTTTACAGGTTTGGCATCCGGGAGTAGAAGCGGGAAATGCAGTAGCCGATGTGCTTTTTGGGGACTATAATCCTTCTGGCAAACTTACCGCTACCTGGCCAAGAAGCGTGGGGCAGATCCCTATTTATTATGCTGAAAAAAATACCGGTAGGCCGGAACCTGCTTCCGGAGAATTCGAAAAATTTAAGTCGAATTACCTTGATTCTCCAAATTCTCCATTATTGCCGTTTGGATACGGATTAAGTTATACCGAATTTGAATATTCCGATGCGAAAGCCAGTTCAAATACATTGAATGAAAATGGAGAAATCACCATTAGCGCTACGGTTACTAATACGGGAGAATTTGACGGGGAAGAAGTGGTCCAGCTTTATTTGCATGACAAAGTAAGGAGCATCACTCCACCGGTAAAAGAGTTGAAAGGTTTTAAAAAGATTTTGCTGAAAAAGGGGGAATCAAAAACGGTGGATTTCAAGATTAGCGTAGAAGATCTGAAATTCTACAATGCTAATCTGGAATACGTTTTTGAACCCGGGGAATTTGAATTTTTTATTGCAGGGAGTTCAGTCCATCCTTTCACAGGAACTTTTACGGTTGAAGAATAATATTGGGATGAGCAATTGAATAGAATGAACAGAAACTAATTTTTGATAACAATATTCTAACCTCTAAAAATGAAAGCTAGTTGTAAACTCATCATCATTTCAGCACTTGCGTTTATTGCTGCAGGAAAGTGTTACTCGCAAAATGGCATAAAAGAACGCCATTTTAAAACCTATTGCAATCCTGTAGACATAGATTACACTTACATGGCATTGCACGCCCATACCGGGGTGTCTTACCGTGCCGGCGCAGATCCTGCGGTCATCAACTTTAAAGGCAAATATTACATGTTCGTCACCAGGTCTTTCGGCTACTGGGTTTCAGATGATATGAGCAACTGGAAATTTGTAACGCCGCAAAACTGGTATTTTAACGGCAGCAATGCTCCGGCCGCTGCTGTAGAAGACAATGAGGTAATTGTAGCTGCCGATCCTTCCGGAAGAATGGCGGTGATTAAAACTGATACTCCCGAAGTTGGCGACTGGCAAACCCAGTTTGGCGTTATTCCTATTGAAATCCAGGATCCCGCGCTTTTTGTGGATGATGACGGGAGGGTTTATTTATATGAAGAATCTTCTAATGCGCATCCGCTATATGGGGTAGAACTGGATCCGGATAATTATTATATGCCTATAGGAGAGGAGCAGCCTTTAGTAAGCCTGCATCCGGAAGAACATGGCTGGGAGCGATTTGGGGAGAATCACTCTTCAGATATGGCTCCATACCTGGAAGGCCCCTGGATGACCAGGCATAATGGCACCTATTACCTGCAATACGCTGCGCCGGGAACCGAATTTAACGTCTATGCCGATGGAGTTTATACCAGTGATAATCCGCTGGGGCCCTTTGAGTACGCGCCGTACAATCCAGTTTCTTACAAACCGGGCGGATTCCTTACTGGCGCGGGCCATGGCAGTACGGTTCAGGATAACAATGGCAATTACTGGCATTTTGCCACCATGCCTATTTCGGTGAATTACAAATTTGAAAGAAGGATAGGCCTTTTTCCGGCAGGTTTTGAAGAGGACGGCGAGATGTATGTGAATACCGCTTACGGCGATTACCCTCACCTGCTGCCTGGAACCGATGTTGAGCAACATAAAAACCGTTTTGCCGGATGGATGCTGCTTTCTTATCATAAAGATGCCAAAGCAAATTCGGTAATTGAAAAAGGTATCCGGCAAAAAGTGATCGGCCCAACTATGGAGCCAATCATGACCCCGGAAGATACCCAATATGATGCATCTAAACTTGTTGATGAAGATATTAGCACTTTTTGGGTGGCCAATGGTAATAACGATTCACTACAGGTAAGCATAGATCTGGGAGCGAAGATGCGGGTCAATGCCCTGCAGGTGAATTTCCAGGAATTTAATGCAAATCTCTTCGGAAGGGTAAAAGGCCTGAAGCACCAGTTTATAATAGAATCTTCCCTGGATGGCGAAAACTGGAATACGCTGGTAGATTATTCTGAAAATCTGCGGGATCAGCCTCACGCTTATATAGAACTTGATAAACCTGCCGATGCGAGATATCTGCGGTATCAAAATATTGATACCCCAAATGAATATCTGGCAATTTCGGAATTCCGGGTGTTTGGAAAAGGATACGGAAAGCTTCCGAAACAACCATCAAAATTTGAAGTTTTAAGGCAGGAAGACAGGAGAAATGCCAGTGCAAGCTGGAAAGAAGTGCCGGGTGCCATGGGATATGTATTGTATTGGGGAATAGAAAAGGAAAAACTAAACAATTCAGTAATGATCTATGCTGAAAATGAATATGAACTCCGCGCACTAAATGTAAGCCAGGATTATTATTTCCAGGTGGAAGCTTTCAGCGAAAACGGAATTTCAGAAAGGAGCAAAATACTACATATAGAATAGCAGAAAAATAATATAAAACAATAATCCTGCAAGGTCTTCAAGACCTTGTAGGTATAAATAAGTAAGCGAATCCTGGTTCGGGAAAGACCTACGAGGTTTCAAAAACCTCGCAGGAAGGAGCAAGAACTAGGGCCGTCAAGGCCGGAACAATGGATGTTTGGGTTTACATCCTGCAAGGTCTTTAGGACCTTGTAGGTATAAATAAATAAGCCAATTCTGATTCGGAAAAACCTACGAGGTTTCAAAAACCTCGCAGGAAGGAGCAAGAAAAGAGCATTCTTAAATTTTAAACACATGAGAAAATTTCAATTGATGAAAACCAAGGTATTTGCCTTCTTGATTATATTTAGCATCCCCATATTTTCTTTTGCTCAAAAGATCTATGAAATGCCGGAGAAAAAGGTGGAAACCCGCTGGTCCAGTTTCGAGAACCGCGGCGCAGAAAAAGCGGCCGGAGCTTTGGAAAATAAGGGCGCGAAGGGGCATCCTTTTAATAACATTAATGCCGGCGAAAGCATTTCGCTTTTAGATATAGATGGAAGCGGAACCGTGCAGCGTATCTGGCTTACCTTTAGCGATCGCAGTCCGGAAATGCTGCGCTCCCTCGTTATCAATATGTATTGGGACAATAAAGAAAAACCAGCTGTTTCTGTTCCAATAGGAGACTTTTTTGGGGTAGGGCTGGGAAAAAGGGTGCCTTTTGAAAGTACATTTTTTGCCGATCCTGAAGGCCGTTCCTTCGTTTGTTACATTCCCATGCCTTTTAAAGAAGGCGCTAAGATCGAAATCGTTAATCAGTCGCAAAAAGACCTGAAAGCGCTTTTTTATGATGTAAATCTTACCTTAGAAGAACATCCCGAAGATTTGCTCTATTTTCATGCTTACTGGCATCGCGTTCCGCAGACAAATTTAGGAGAAGATTTTAAAATCCTGCCGCAGGTTAGCGGAAAGGGAAGATACCTGGGAACCAATGTTGGGGTAATCACCAATAAAGATTACGCCGATTCCTGGTTTGGGGAAGGCGAGGTGAAAATATACCTTGACGACGATACCGATATCCCGACTTTAGTAGGATCGGGAACCGAAGATTACGTTAGTACCGCATACGGGCAGGGCGCCTATTCCCAACAATATCACGGTTCTCCAGTCGCAGATAAAGAGAATGGCGAATTTGCCTTTTATCGTTACCATGTGCCGGACCCGGTTTATTTTTACGACGGAATTAAAGTCACTTTGCAGCAAATGGGTGGCGCACCACAGGAAAAGGTGAAAGAATTTTTGAAAAACGGGGCAAAACTGCAGCCGGTAACCATAGATGCTGCTGAAGGCTTTTACCGCCTTTTAGGGAAAGATTCAAATATTAGTATTAAGGATGCAGATGCGCCAAAAGGCTGGACTAACTTTTATCGTGAAGACGATGTTTCGGCAACTGCCTATTTTTATCTGGATAAACCGGTAAGCGATCTGCCTTCGCTTCAGCCTGTGGAAATCCGCACCCAAAACCTTTCAAAGAATGTTCAAAATGCAAAGAATGGCCTCTAAATTAAAATTTTTGTTCTTACTTTTGTGGGCAGTATCCGGGATTTTTCCGCAGCAAACTTCGGCGCAAAACCGCACAGCTACAAAGCCAAATGTGGTCTATATAAATGTGGACGATTTAGGCTATGGAGATCTTGGCGTGTATGGAGCTACAAAAGTGCATACGCCAAATATCGATAAACTTGCTTCCCAGGGTATGCGGTTTACCGATGCGCATACTGTTTCGGCCGTCTGCACGCCTTCCCGTTATGCCTTTATTACCGGTGAATATCCTGTGAGAGCCAACAATCTTTCCAGCGCTATTTTTGATCGTGATTCTTTGATTATAGATCAGGACCAGCTTAGCGTTGCCGATATTTTTAAAGAACAGGGTTATGCTACCGGAATTGTGGGAAAATGGCATTTGGGCTTTGGAACTAAACGGCCGGTAAACTGGAATGAAGAATTAAATCCCGGCCCCCTGGAATTGGGCTTCGATTATTATTTTGGAGTTCCCGTTTTAAATTCTCACCCTCCGTTTGTTTATGTCCGGAACCATTATGTGGTGGGATTGGAAGAAGACGATCCGTTTGTTTGGGGAGAAGAAGCGAATACGCAGCCTTTTCCTGAAAAATGGAACAAATGGAATCAGAAAATAGGCGGGGCAGATAAAGCCCATTCCCTTTATAAAGACCGGCTGGTGGGAACAACATTGAAGGATTCTGCCATAGCTTTTATAAAACGTCATAAAGAAGAACCCTTCTTTTTGTATTATGCCACCACCAATATTCATCACCCGTTCACGCCTGCCAAACGTTTTGTAGGCAGCAGTGATGCCGGGCGTTATGGTGATTTTATAGAGGAACTGGACTGGATTGTTGGGGAAGTGATGAAAACTTTGGAAGAAGAAAACCTTGCAGAAAATACAATGCTCATCCTTACCAGCGATAATGGCGGTATGCTGAACATGGGTGGGCAGGATGCCTACAAAATGGAACATCATATGAACGGCGACCTGCTCGGATTTAAATTTGATGCCTGGGAAGGAGGGCATCGTGTTCCGTTTATTGTACGCTGGCCCGGGAAAGTGAAAGAGAACAGCATAGCTTCGCAGCTATTGAGCAGCAATGTAGATATGGCTGCGACTTTCGCAGCGCTTTTTAACAGGAAGCTGCAAAAAGGCGAAGCCTTGGATAGTTACAACATGCTCCCGGTAATTTTGGGAGAAACCGATAAACAGATTAGAAATGAAATGCTTATTGCTCCCAACAATCTTGAAAATATTGCTTTGAGGCAGGGAGAATGGATGTATATTTCAGCGCAGGGAGGTGGTGGTTTTACTGCGCCTTACAGGGGCATGCATGATTTTGGCGGCCCGGCGGCAACCACTTTTACCGGGCAGGAGAACAGTGATATTGAAAATGGAAAAATAAAGGAAAACGCCCCGCCCGCACAGTTATATAACCTGAAAAAAGATCCTTCAGAAAAGGTGAACCTCTATAATGAATATCCACAACAGGTAGCGGAAATGAAAAAGCGAATTGAGCAAATTCGTGCTTCAGAACAAACGCGTCCAATTCAATAACTTTTCAGTAAAATGAAAACTTCAGCTAAAACAGACATGATGAACAGATTCTTGAAATTTTTATTTTTCAGCGGTTGCTTTTCTATGCTATTTACAGCTTGCAAAGATTCCGCTTCCGAAGAAAATAAAGAAAAAGAAAACGCGAAAAAGCCAAATATCGTTTTCATAATGTCAGACGATCATGCATTGCGGGCGATAAGTGCCTACGGCCATCCGCTAAGCAAACTCGCGCCTACTCCTAATATAGACAGGATTGCTGAAGACGGGGCTACTTTCTTCAGGAATTATTGCACTAACTCTTTATGCGGGCCCAGCCGGGCCACTATTTTAACAGGCCAGTTTAGCAATGAAAATGGCTTTAGGATGAATGGTGACAAATTTGACGGTTCCCAGGTAACCATACCAAAAGTGTTGCAGGACAATGGCTATACCACCGCAATTATTGGAAAATGGCATTTGGGAACCACCCCAACCGGCTTTGATTACTGGGAAATTTTAAACGACCAGGGCCATTACTACAATCCCGATTTTATTAAAAATAATGATACCACCCAGGTACAAGGCTACACTACCGATATTATTACCGATAAAAGCATCGCCTGGATGGAAGCACAAAAATCTGCAGATAAGCCTTTCTTTCTAATGGTGCATCATAAAGCGCCGCACCGCAACTGGATGCCGCCTTTGCGCTATGCCAATTTATATGACAGTACCAAATTCCCGCTTCCGGATTCTTATTTCAGGGAATTTGATTCCACTCAAATTGCGGCCAGGGACCAGCTAATGACGATTTATAAAGATATGTATGAAGGTTATGATCTTAAAATGACCATAAAAGAAGGAAGCCCAGAGCTGGCACATGACCCGTGGAACAATGAATTTAGCCGGATGACTGCGGAACAGCGTGCGGCCTGGGACAGTGCCTACCAGCCAAAGAACGATGCCATGCACCGTGCGAATTTAAAAGGAAAGGAACTGGATGAATGGATGGGACAGCGTTTTTTACAGGAATATTTAGCAACGGTGAAAGCGGTTGATGACGGCGTTGGAAGAATTTTGGACTACTTAAAATCCAGCGGAATGGATGAAAATACTTTGGTGGTTTATACCTCAGACCAGGGTTTCTACCTGGGCGAAAATGGATGGTTTGATAAGCGCTACATGTATGAAACCTCTTTTCGCATGCCGTTGCTTATGAAGTATCCCGGGCATATAGAAAAAGGAGAAAAAGTTTATGCCCTTACCCAAAATCTTGATTATGCAGAAACGTTTCTGGACTATGCCGGGGCTCCCATTCCGGAGGAATTCCAGGGGAAATCCTTTCGGCCTGTGCTGCAGGGAGAGGTGAAAGGTAAAAACTTCAGGGATGCTATTTATTATCATTACTATGATTTTCCTGCGTTCCATATGGTTAAAAAACATTACGGGGTAAGAACAGATCGCTACGCGCTCATGCATTTTTATGATAACATAGACCAGTGGGAAATGTATGATCTTGAAAAAGATCCTAAAGAACATCACAATATTTATAATGATCCGGCTTATGCTGATGTACAGGAAAAACTTCATCAAAAGCTGGATTCCCTTCAGCAGCAATACAATATCACAGAGAAAGAATTCGAAACCACTCCTAAGGAACAGGTGGACCGCGCTTATGACATGTTTTCAAAATTAAAGGGAGAAGAGCCGGGATATTATCCGCGTGGAGAGAGTAATTAGCAGCAATATTCTATGGGAGTGATGAAAAATGGAGATTTTTCCTTTTTGTAATTCTTTCTTTTGAACCTTTAAACTTTCATTATGAAACATTTAGCAGTGAAAATATGCTGAACATTTCCTTTTAGGGTAAATTAAGAGGACTAATTCTAAACAGATGATTATGAAAAAGTTGATTTTAGTTTTCACCTTGCTTTTTACAATAAGTTCTTCTTTAATCTCCTGCAAGAATAATGAGAGTAAAACGGAAGAAATGCTGGAAAACGATTATGATAATGACATTATTGAAGACGACGAAGAAGCAGGTGTTTTTGATGAATATGATAAAAACGGCGATGGTTACTGGACTAAGGATGAATTTGGGGATTCTTTTGAAAATGATTTTGCCGACTGGGATGGTGATGATGACGGCACTTTGGATGAAGATGAATTTTATAAAACCACCTTTGGAAATACCGATGCCAATGACGACGATTCCATAAGCGAAGAAGAATGGAACCAGGGTTATAGCGGGATGTATGGCAATTATGCCGAAGAGGCTGATTTTGATACCTTTGATGCCAATGATGACGGAATATTGGATATGAACGAATGGAGAAATGGCTTTTCAGACTCCGAATGGTTTGATCCTTACGATGGTGATGATTCAGATGACCTGATTACTGAAGCCGAATGGAACGATGGCCTTTATGGAGACTGGGATACCAACAGTGATGGAAGAATAGATGAAGACGAGTTTGTAGCCTATAATGGTTACTATGAGAACTGGTAATCCGTTTGTGATTTTAAGTACCTGCCCGGAGATTTCTCCGGGTTTTTTATGTAAAGAAAATAAATTTTCGGAATTATTCTAAAGCCAGTTCTGCAAGAATTGGAAAATGATCGGAATGAAATTTAGGTAACCGCTGAATTTTTACCACAGAAAATTCTTCGGAAACAAAGAAATGATCCAGAGGCCAGCGCATCATCAGAGATTTGGCATTGAAGGTATTATAAAGTCCGCGGCCAATCCTTACATTATCCAAAATATCCTCTTTTTCCAGGAGCCGCGAAGTATGAGACCAGGAAACATCGTTAAAATCTCCTGCCACCAGGCTGGGAATTTCTTCCCGTGCAACAATTTTCCCAAGCTTTTGAAGAGCTACTTCCTTTTGCTCGTCTTTCCCTCCGTCGCCAATATTTTCAGGATACTTATCACTGGGAAAAGGTGCCACAGGGTGCATTCCGTGAAACCTGAACCTTTTGCCGGAAGGCAGTTTCACATCAGCATGAAAGGAGGGAACACGGCTATGATTAAAGAATCTAATTTTGGTATTTTCCAGGGGTAATTTAGAGTATAAGGCCATTCCATAGGCATTGTCCAGCGGGAGGCTCATACGGTGGGGATAAGTGCTGTTGAGGCTTTGGAGATTTTCCACCCACCAGTCATCTACTTCCATGGCCAGTACCATATCTGGATTTGCATTCCTAATGATATCAAGAAATTCTTCAGCATGATGATTGGTAATTAAAACATTCCCCAGCAAAATGCTCACGGTGTTTTCAGGCTTTACAAGTTCCATATTGGCATTGGGAACTGTTTTTTCTCCTGCAAAATAAGGCAGGATAAAATTAAGCTGTATGAAAATGGAAGCTACTAAACCCGAGAGAAGAAGAAAGGATGGAGTTTTCCATTTTTTGTTAACCAGTATAAAAATAATCAAAAGCGCAACTGCAGCTATTAGATACTGGGTTCTGGGGAAATCCAGTACTTTAAGGTACCATCGGGGAATGTCGTAAACCAGGGAAAGCATTGTACATAAAATCAGAAGGGTGCAGCAGAGGATGGTGAAATAATAAATAATTTTGCGGAGAAGCTTCATAAGATGGGTATCAATTTTCAGGTGCTTCTAATTTACGAATTATCTGCAATTTCACAGGAGGGCATGGAGCCTGGCCAAATAGATGTATGGTATTTAGCCGGTATGGGAAAGAAAATGCTTCGGCAGAAATAGGAATATAAAAATTTTATTATGGTTTCAATAATGGGATATTCAACAAAAATCAGGATAAGCCTGGTTAAATATGATTCCATAATGCTGAAAATAAAAAAGGAGACAAGAATTAATTATATTACCGGGATTGCCTGAAAGGTCTTAGGGTGTTAAACTCATAAGTGATAATACTCTTAAGAATAAGATCGTCACTACCGGCATTCAGTCCGGTTCCTGCACCGAGCTGCCAGTTAAAACCTTTAAAAAATTTCAGGTCGGCCACAGCAAAGACTACGTGTTCCTGCTCTTCAGAAGGTGCAAGGTCTCTTAATTCTCCATGCCTGCCATAGTATTCGGCGCCAAGTTGTATAGTATAATGCCTGCGCCAGTATATCCCGCCAAAAAAGTTTCCGTTTAATCCATCTTTTACTTCTTCTCCGGAGATATCTTTGCTTATGGCCGGGTTAAGATTTATTCTGAAGTCACCAAGATCCTTTTGTAAAATGAAGCGCATTTCCAGCTCAGAAGCTTCTTCTACTTCTTTGGAAGGTTGGTAATATTCCAGATAAAGGGCAGAATTAAAAAATCGTTTGTACTTGCTGAAAAGGGAGTATCTGGCTACTGCCCTAAATCGATAGTAAGACAGGGAAACATCTGGTGAATCTCTAAAATCGCCGTACATACCCACTGTAAACTTATCTGTTATTCCATATTCAATTTCAGCAGAATGTAAAAATAAGCCCTGGCGGGAATATTCATTGCCATTTCTTTCAAAGCTAAGATCACTTTCAGCAATGGTTTTATTCCATACCATTACTTCCATCCAGCCTCTTCTTAATGTTTCCCAGCCATACACACGGTAATATTGTGCGCTCATCGCAGATGAGGATAAAATGGATGCGATAAAAAATAAAATTTTATAGTTTTTGTTTTTCATTTTAATAGCTTTTATTTCCTTATTTCTGGCCAACTTCCACATCTACATCATCAAAACGATAATTAATGTCTTCTGCAAAATGATTACCGTATTCCCGGCCATACCTTCTTACTTCTGGCGCGGGGGCAGTTACCTCCAACTGGTATTTGCCTTCTTTTGGCACTCTTATATTTAAGCCGTAATGATACAGCCATGGATGCCACATCATCCCGGGACTTACTTTTTCAACCAGATCATTATTTTTATAAAAGCTCGTGGTGACCTGGAATCCGGGGATTATCCTGCCGGTTTGAACATCGCGCACCACAACTTCCACATGGGCATTTTTTTCGGTGCTTTGTTCTGCCCGCATATTAAAACGAAGTTTTCCATCCTTAACTTCCCAGAAACTTTCAGCATATTCCACGGCATAAGTGAGCAGGTAATCCCCAATTTGTATTTCTTCACCGTCCATGGCAGTACTGGAGATCATCGCATTAAGAGCATCTTTAATTGCCCTGCCCTGGTTCTGGGCCAATGGCATCCATTCCTTTTCGTTTTCGGTATTTTCAGCTTCCTTTAAATCCCTTTCACCAATGGTAATAGGATTAAATTGTGCAAATACCTGCTCGTGGTAGCGGTCTCCATTAACAGGGTCGTGTCTTCTAATGCGTGGCGGGTCTACCAAAATTTTTAAGGAAAAGGGGCCGGATGGAAGGTTTATGTTGGTTCCATGCCTGTTCACCAAAGGATGGTAACCCATTGGTAGTTGGTATTCTTCTAATACCTCTCCGGCGGGAGAAAGTAAACGGGCGGTTACTTTTACACCAGGCACCGCTCTGCCATCATACCCATCCCTTACAAGAACTCCTAAAAATGCATTCCCTTCCGGCTCATGCCAATGTAGAGTTTCATTATCTAAAGTATACCAGCCTTTAGGTCGCTCTAAAACATACGCGATTTTGTATGGCCCGGCCATCATTTGCGCCCCGTTTGCATGATTTTTTAAATAGAAGAAGGCATCTTCAACCGCTTTCCCCTGATTTTTGGCAAGGCTTAGTTGCTGTGCAGTGGTTTCATTGGTGACTGCGGAAAGTGGAATGCCAGGTTCGGATGCAAAACCTTCTGCCGTGGTACGGGTGCCTTCTTCCATGGTAGGATTTACGGTAACACAGGAATTAAAGAGGCTAATGATTGCAAAAAGTGCAATCCCATATAAGTAATCTTTTGTCATAGCCAGATTTATCTAATTTTTACTACAAATTAGTAGAGGCCGGTGAAAATCAAAAGTAATTTTAAATGCTATTAACGCTTAATTGGGAAAGCTTTATAAATGAAGAGGAGGATCACATTAATGCTTCAACACATTAAAATGCAATGATAAGTAAATCTTTCAGGGAAATTTAAAATTTACCATGTCAAGCATCTGCTCCCACATCACGGTGGTAATTTTCTTTCTGTGTTCGCTTTGCGTGCAATGGCATAAGGCTTTATTATTGGTAGCCACAGTATCTAAGATATTTTGCAATCTTTTTTTTGAATCAAGAGTATCAAAATTTTCAGTTTATCATTTCAACCAAAACGGATTGATTTTAAAAAAATCACTAAAAATGGGTATTGCTTTGAGATTTTTTCATTTCTACATTTACTTCAGTAATAATTATCAATATGCCCTGGATAATTAGTATTAGCATCTTAAAATCTAATCTAACTCTTAAATATAAAATGATGAGAAATTGTTTTAAAGTGGTGATTGTGGCACTTACTATGGGCATAAGCTCCCTTGCTACAGCACAGGAAACCTTTGGTGACTATACTAAAAAGGAAGATGCCGTAAAGGTGCGGCCTTTTAGAATTGGTTTAAAATTAGGGTTTCCAAATATAGCGGGGGGTAATTTAGAATATGTGACTCCTCTGTTCAATCACAAATTATCTGTGGATCTTGATTATACCAGTCTGGATTTTGGCTTTGTATCAAGTTTGCTATTGGATGAAGAAGAGGAAGATGACAGTTCAAATCTAACCTTCTCTTATTACCAGGGCGGACTCAACTATTATTTTTTTAAGCCTGGAGAAGGCCTTTATGTGGGTGCTAACTATGGTGCCTTAAAGCTGGAGTTTACTGAAAGTGATCTTCAATCTGATGAAGACCCGGGCAAAACAGGTGTTGCTACAATGGAATTTAAAAGAAATTCCTTCAGCGTAAAACTTGGCGCCAAATTAGGCGGTCTCTTTTACTTCAGGCCTGAGATTGGATATTCTTTTCAGGAGTTGCCAAAAAGTGTGGATACTACTGTAAGGTTTAATGATGGTTCTTCAGAAACACAAACCTTTTACCTTGATGATTTTTTTGATACTGAAGGCACCCCTCAAAAATACCTGTTTGAAGGCTTTATAGCCAATATTGGGTTTGGATTTTCCTTTTAAGTAAAACCAAAAACCCAAAAACCTGCGGGCTCTTTAATCCGGCTTCTCATAAAATAATGCTGTAAAATAATCAATAATCCAATAAACAAATACTCATGAAGAAAGCTACATTACTACTATTTTTAATTCTTACCTGCAACCTTATGCCTATAAGCAGTACTTACGCTGCTGATTATGGAAAAAAGAAAGTCAAAATTGGCGTTTCTGAAACCGATGCCGAAATCTATGTAAATGGAAAATTGCTGGGGAAAGGTTCTACTGAAATAGTTGTTCCTAAAGATGACTGTGTAACGGTTATTGCCAAAAAGGTAGGCTTCCTGGAGGAAACTATTGAATTCTGCAACCAGAAAGGAATGGCCAAACCTCCAAAAACACATTATATAAGCCTTAAAAATGATGATGCTTTTGATGCGTCGGTACAAACCGATATAGCAAATGTAGATATAGAATTGCCAATTAGCCAGATGGACAGGGACCAGGCCTGGAAAATTATTAACCAGATTGTGCTCAATTATATAGATGTAATCGAGATGACAGACAAAGAAACCGGTTATTTGAGAACCGCCTGGTCCCTGCAAACTTTTCAGCAAAATACCATTCGTACCCGTATGATTGTGAAAGAATCTTCCAGCAGCCCTTTAACTTTTAAAGTAAAGCTGGTAAGTGAAGAATCCGGTGATGCCATGACCAGCGTTAAAAGTGATCATCTCTATAAAGAATGGGACCGCGTGCTTAGGAGTTATAATAATGTGATCCCTGAATTTCAGGCAAGACTAAAATAACCACCTGGATAGTAAAACGCTTATCCGGTAAAAGATTGGTCGCAATTTGTAGGGGAATTGCGGCTAATCTTGTTTTTATTGTAAAATCCCGGCCATCATACTTTCCGCAATAAGTTCAGCCGTGTTCTTACAACCGCTCTTTGCAAGCACATTTTTCCTATGGGTATGGATGGTATGGATAGACAAATTAAGTTCCCCGGCAATTTGTTTGGCGCCATAACCTTTGGCTAAAAGGTCTACTATTTCTTTTTCCCTGTTGGTAAGCGTGGAGGAGATATCTGGTTCGGGATGTCCGAGCTTTGGACTAAAATTTCCTTTTTCTGTAGAGACATTATAAAAAGATTGCTCCCCTTTTAAACTAATAAAAGAAACCTTTGTAGTACTGGTGGTAGCCAGGTGGGAAATATCACTGTGGATGGCAAGGACATGTAAAGGAGTATTGTTTTCTGCAACAGACAATGGAGTGGCCTGCATCAGCATAACCCGATGCCTGCCATTATGATCTTCCATTTTGTAGGTATAAATGATTTTGTAATTAACGATATCCCTTGATTCCAGGTAGCGTGTAAAGAAGTCCTTAATGACCAGCTCTTTGCGTTCCAGTTTCTCAATTTCTTCAGGTAAGGCTGCTCCCAGTAATTGCTGCATGCTTATCTCCTCAGCAGGAATCCCCATAAAGTCCTTTACACTGGGGGAAATGTAATCCAGTTCCAAATTGTGCATATTCATGATGTAAAAATACGATTCACCCGGGGCAAAGAGACTGGCGACTTTTTCAAATTGCTGAGTTACTTCATACTTGGAGTATTTGAAGATTCGGGATGAGTATTGTGATTTCCATAATTGAGAAATTTTATCCGATTCATTCTGCATATCAGGTTGTTAAAATTTTCTAAATATAAATAAAATTATGAAAATCTCATGTTTTTAATAAAAAAATAAAATTAAGTTGATTCTGAATAGAATTTAATTGAAGTTTTTGTGAATG
Source organism: Autumnicola aciditolerans (assembly GCF_041679265.1). Lineage (NCBI taxonomy): Bacteria > Pseudomonadati > Bacteroidota > Flavobacteriia > Flavobacteriales > Flavobacteriaceae > Autumnicola > Autumnicola aciditolerans. The sequence goes on along the minus strand of NZ_JBGFSM010000001.1, from coordinate 338,445 downwards.
TTGCGATAAGAAGAGGGCTAGCCAAAAATTTCTACTCTACCTTAATTGAAAATTTAAAGCTTTCCCGCTTTAAAATACGATAGCTGCAGCTTTTCGGAATAGCCCCCTGATCATTTATATGTTTAACATCTACCAGCGCTGGTGCACCTGTGGCTTAATATATTGGTTATAAATAGCATTCATCTTCTCTATTTTTTCCTTACTTAATTCCGGAAGGTCATAAACAGAGGTATTAGATAATAAATGCTCTTTTTTAGAGGCACCCGGGATTATGCAGCTTATCTCGTTGTACTGCAGGATCCATTGCAAAGCAACCGGTGCCAGGTTTTCCACATCGGGAAATAGAGATTTTAATTCATCAACAGCTTTTAATCCCTGTTCATAATCTACACCAGAAAAAGTTTCTCCCTGGTCAAAGGCCTCACCGTTACGGTTAAAATTCCTGTGATCCTCTTTGTCAAAACTGGTGCTTTTATCAAATTTACCGGTTAGCAGCCCACTTGCGAGCGGCACCCTTGCAATAATCCCGATATCTTTTTTAGCTGCTTCCTTAAAAAATAACTCAGATGGACGCTGGCGAAAAAGGTTAAAGATTATTTGAACGGTGGCCACATTTGGATATTCTATTGCCTTTATGGCTTCTTCAATTTTTTCTACACTTACTCCCAGATTTTGAACTTTTCCCTGTTCCTTAAGGCGTTCAAAAGTTTCAAAAATTTCAGGCCGATAGTAAACGTCGGTGGGAGGGCAATGGAGTTGCACAAGGTCTAAAGTTTCAAGACCAGTTCTTTTAAGGCTGTCTTCCACATATTTGGTTAATACTTCCGGAGTATAATTTTCGTTGATGTGGGGGTTAATTTGCCTGCCGCACTTGGTGGCTACATAAATTCTTTCGGAGCGGGAACGTACCACTCTTCCAACCGCCGTTTCACTCATTCCCTGTTCATAAACATCGGCGGTGTCTATAAAATTTACGCCCTGGTCAATAGCAGTATTGATGATATCATCGGCTTTATAGTCATCAAAGCCAGAACCCCATTTCCCTCCAACCTGCCATGTGCCAAGGGATATTTCTGAAATTTCAAGGTTGGTCTTTCCTAATCTTCTGTATTTCATATTTTCTATTTTTGTTTAAATTTAAACATTAAAATTGCCAATAGAAAACCAATGGTTTCTCAGGTGGAAATTTTGATGATGCCTTATATCTTCTTCAGAAGAAACTAAAGCTATTTTGCTTAAATTGAAAGCAAATATTTCTAAAATGCACCGACTTCTGATTCTTTTCCTGCTTTTTTCTTCCGCAGTTACTGCCCAGCAAACCGAATTAAAGACCTGGCAATTTTCTTCTGAAAAAAATCCCGAAATACAACAGGTAAACCTTCCGCATACCTGGAATAGCAAGGATGCTTTTGATGATGAGCCAGGCTATTGGCGGGGCAAAGCGGTGTATGAGAAAATTATTAGTATAAAAGATACTTCCCGGGCCTATTATCTCCGGTTTGCGGGAGCAAATCAGGATGCGAAAATTTATGTAAACCATCAGGAGGTTGGAATGCATAAAGGAGGTTATACCGCATTTGAAATTCCGGTTTCTTCCGCAGTAAAACCGGGGGAAAATAAAATAAGAGTGGAGCTAAGCAACGCGCATGACGAAAGCATTCCTCCCCTGGATGCTGATTTCACTTTTTATGGCGGGCTCTACCGGAAAGTATGGCTGGTGGCAGAAAATAAAATTCATTTTAAGAAGAAATATGGAACAGACGCGGTAAAAATTCAGCCCGTAGTGGATGAAAAAATGAATGCTGAAGTCCGGCTTTCAGGGGAAATCGAAAATACCCGGAAGGAGGAGCTGCAATTAAAAATTTCTCTTTTTAATCCTGAAGGGCGGGAATTTTATTCCGAAGAAATAGAGAGTATCACAAATTTCAGTTTCAATTTTCCGGTCTCACAACCAGAATTGTGGTCGCCCGATCACCCGAAATTATATGAACTTAAAATTGCCATTTTTAACCATGCTTCAAAAACAATGGATACCTATTCCCATAAGATCGGGTTTCGGAAATTTGAAACTTCGGTGAAAGGATTTAAATTAAACGGCGAGGAGTTAAAACTTATTGGCGTAAACAGGCATCAGGATTGGGCGGGTTATGGCAATGCCGTTCCTGTGGAAAAGCAGCTGCAGGATATGGTAAATATCAAAAAAATGGGCGCAAATTTTCTACGCCTGGCGCATTATCCGCAGGACCAGGAAATTTATAAGGCTGCCGATAGCCTTGGCCTAATTTTATGGTCTGAGATCCCTGTAATCAATAAAGTTCCCGTGGCAGAAGATTACGCAGCCTATGAGAAAAATGCTTTGCAGATGCAACGGGAGCATATTGCCCAAAATTACAATCATCCTTCTTTCATCTTTATTGGCTATATGAATGAAATTTTTATCAGGATGGTATTTGATAATGCTGAAGCTGATGAAAAAAATGCTATTATAGAACACACTTTAAAGCTGGCCCGGAAACTGGAAAATCTTACCCGTGAGCTTGCACCGAAGCACCTTACGGTTATGGCCATTCACGGGAACCAGATCTATAATGAAACCAAAATTACCAGCCTGCCAATGGTTTTGGGCTGGAATCTTTATTATGGATGGTATGATGGCAAAATTGAAGACCTGGGGCCGTTTCTGGATAAGGAACATGAGAAATACCCGGAGCGGCCGATTATAATTTCTGAATATGGTGTGGGAGCAGATGCCCGGCTACACAGCATTTCCCCTGAAAAGTTTGATTTTACCGAAGAATATCAGCTCCTGTATCACCAGGGTTACCTGGAGCAGGTGCTGGCAAGGGATTTTGTGATAGGAATGACCGCCTGGAATTTTGCCGATTTTGGATCGGAATTTCGCGGAGATGCCATGCCGCATATTAATCAGAAAGGTTTGGTAAATTATGACCGAAGCCCTAAAAATATCTATTACTGGTACGAGGCTATGCTTAGGCCAGAGGAGCAATTCAGCAGGATTTACCGGAACGAGCCGTTGCATATAAGCACTTCCGTGGAAAAGATTTTAAAGATTATTTCCAACCAGGAAGTAATTATAAAGCTGAATGGTGAAAAAATAGCGCAAAAAGTTCCCGAAGAGGGAATTGTAAAAATAGGACTTCAGCTTAGTGAGGGCGAAAATAAAATTGAAGTGCTGAATACGGAAGGGGAACTGGAGGATAGCCTAAAGCTGGAATGGCAAAAACCGAATTTTTCCGCCAGTGACTGGCTGGGGATAAATTTTGGCAGTAACAGTTATTTTATCGATGAGGAAAACAGCCAATGGCTTCCCGCTTCAGCATTAAAAACAGTGCATGTTTCTGAAAAGGCCAAACGGGTAAAAAGCAGCACTAACATCAGGAATACCAAAGATGATCCTTTGTTCCAGACCGGGATTGGCGAGGTGCAAAATCTTACTATTGAAGTGCCTGAAGGAACCTACGAGGTAGCGCTGTTTTTCGCCAATCTTGGCAAAGACAAAAGGCTTGCCTACGAGTTGAATAAAAAGGATAATGACCAAAAAACTTCAACCGGAAATCTTGTTTTAAAGGTAAACGGCCGGGAACTGGAAATAGAGAATCCGGATGATTTTCATTTTATAAAGAAAACAGTGCAGGTTAAAGCGGTCAAAGCGATAGAAATTAAAGCAAAGGCCGGGACCGCTTTTTTCATCAATGCTATTTCCCTGGAAAAACAGAAAAATTAATCGTTTCCATAGGCTTTATCCAGAAACAGGTATCGCGCATCATCTTCTGCTTCTTTAACCTTACTTTCGGTGGCCATAATAAGTACCGGCGGGCTGGCGTCTCCAGCTTTTGCTGAAGGCCACTCCGGAAGCCCTTCGGAATTCGGGTTTCCGGTTTTAATGAAATTTGCCAGGTATTGCTGGATTAATTTAGAAACCTTGTAGTCTTCCGCAGTCCAGGCATATTCATCTGTGAGTTCCAGATTTCCCAGGAAATAAGGAATTTCGGAAGCATGAGCTGCGCCGGCAGGTTGGGTTTGGCGTGCTGCTGCGGTTTTAAGCGGTGGCCTTATTTTGCTGAACAGGTAACGGTAAACCGGCTCTTCACTGTTCTTGCGCTGCAGGTCAAACCATTTCCAGGTGCTGTAGGCAATAAACCGGTCTGAAGCCAGGGCAGTGGCCGATTGTTCAATTTCCTCTTTGGAAGAATGCGGGTACAGTTTCAACACTTCTTTATAATCTTCAGGATAAGCCTGTTTTACTTTATTGATATAATTTTCTTCGGAATAAGGCTGGCCCTGCATAAAGGAAGTCCCGGGGATTTCAGCAGAATTCCAGCCCACCAGGAGCGGTACCTGCGCCTGTTTTCTACTCCTGAAGATCTCCGGAAGAGGTTTTGGCAGGAAGTAGCCGTCTATTACGCTGGAGAAACGAAAACCTTCTGAAGCTTTATATTTTTCAAATAATTCTTCCGTTGAGGTATTACGCATTTCTGCAAGGGAAGAATAACCTGCTTTTTCGGCAAACCGTTTGCCGTTAGCTTCCGCTTCAGCTAAAGAAACAGGGGCAAGAGTGGGTTTTATGGCAGCCCCGCTTTCACCAATGGCACCCGCGATGAGGTCTTTGGAAAGGGGCGAGGCCATTTGAGCGCTAACCGAAATGGACCCGGCAGATTCCCCGGCAATGGTCACTTTTTCAGGATCGCCCCCAAAAACTGCAATATTATCCCTTACCCATTGCAGGGCGGCAAGTTGGTCCAGCAAACCGTAATTTCCGGAAGCCCCGTATTCAGATTCTTTGGAAAGTTGGGGATGAGCATAAAATCCAAAAATATTAAGCCGGTAATTTGTAGTGACGGTCACAATTCCTTTTTGTGCCATTGCTGCACCATCGTAGCGGGGTTCAGATCCATCTCCTGCCACAAAGCCCCCTCCGTAAAAATATACCAGTACGGGTAATTTCTCCTTGCTTTTTCCTGCCGGCGCCCAAACGTTCAGGTAAAGGCAATCTTCACTTTGGCCGTCCCGTCGAAAAACCATATCGCTAAAAACATTAGCCTGAACCGGCGATGGGCCAAATTTCTTTGTGGATTTTATCCCATTCCAGGCTTCCAGGGGTTGTGGTGCCTTCCATCTAAGGTCTCCAACAGGAGGTTTTGCAAATGGAATTCCAAGAAAAACATTCAAATTTTTTTGGGCATCGTGATACCCTTCAATTTTTCCGTTTTTTATGTTTAACAGTACGGGATTATTTGTTTGTGCCGGCAGTTGTAAATAAAGTAAAATGCATACCGGCAGGATCAAAAAATTTTTCATGGAAAAGTAATTTGTATTAAAGATACTGCTTTCTAAAAAAAAGCTGCCGGAAATTTTAATGCCTTCTGGGAAATCCATGAAACATTAAAAAATCCGGCAGCGTTCAATACTACTTTCAGAGGGATATTAAACTATTATTTTCTTTTTCCCCTTTACACTTTTATAGTTTTCGCTAAGATCTTCTTCATTCTTTTTCTTGAAAATCTTATAGGCCAGGAAACCTACCCCGGCAGCAGCTCCAAGGGCTGCGCCCCAGACTCCTCCATTTAATACAACTTTTCTACCTGCCCGGAAAACGGCTCCTTTTGCTAAAAATTTTCCTCCTGTGGATAATATATCACTCATTATTTCAAAATATTTAAGGTTAGTAATTTATTTCATTCTGTATCTTGAGGCTTCTTTAATTTCTTTACCTGGCCATATCGGGCGGCAAAAGGGCCTTAAATACGGCATCGGCAATTTGCTGCGTATTTATCACTGCCTCATGCTGTTTATCTCTAGTCTCTGGCCATCCTACATCTGGATGATCTTTCTTTATGCTGATATCCAGATTTCCCGGCGCTATCGCAGTTACTCTAATATTAAATTCAGGAGATAACTCCATACGCATTGCTTTGGAAAGTGCAATTACAGCTGCCTTAGACGCGCCATAAACTGCCCCGCCTTTGTAAATGTCTTTCCCTTCTACAGAAGCAATATTCACAATGTGGCCACTTTTTTTAACTTTCATGCTAGGTAACACCGAATAAATGCAGCGCAGGCAACCTTTAAGATTTACCTCTACCGTTTGTAACCATTCGTCCAGGTGCCGGTTTTTAATATAAGTAACGGGCATTACTCCGGCAGAATTCACCAGTATATCTATACCGCCCATTTCATGATTTACCTTTTTAAACCCTGATACTACGCTATCGGTAAGGCTTACATCCATTTCCACCACCATGCTCTTCTCAGGAAGTTGCTGTTGTAATTCTTCCGGTTTCTCAGGATTTCTACTAGCAAGGGCTACTTTACAACCTTCAGCCGATAGTTTTTTTGCTATAGCCCTGCCAATCCCGCTGCTGGCACCTGTAACTACTGCTATTTTATTCTCAAACTTCATTGAAAGTACTTCTCACTTGTTATATTAAATATCCAAATTTCCGGCCGCTATGCACGTTAAGAGCATTGTAAATAACAAGATTTTAACGACCATCGGATTTCTTCAAAAAATAGATAAGCAATGGTCAATATGCAATAATGGTAGCTGATATACTTTCGGAACTTTTTCTAGAAATAGTAGCGTTCAAAGTAAAAAAGATGGAGTTTGTAGGTTATATGTTTCTGTGGAAATATGCGGTTTCTTCGAGAATTTTAAAGCTGAAGGCCAAATGAACAATGAATAAATAATAATAATAACCAATAACCATCATAGTTGATATACTTTGGGAACTTTTTCGAGAAAAAGGAGCGTTCAGAGTAAAAGGAGTTTTGTTTGCTGATATGCTCCGGAGCCGCAGGTAGAGGCTAATTTTAAGCCAGTATTTTCAAAGCAGGGTTTTGCTGGATTTCCAACAAAGAAAACCGGGAGAGGTAAACTAGCCCAGATAAAGGTCCACAAGACCTTCTGGGGTATTAAGGTAAATGATTTTATTCTTTTTATCTACTTTTTCTATGAATTCATCATTCATTGGAATAAGTATTTCCTTATCGTCCTTTTTGATCTCGAATAGGGCTTGTGCGGTAGAGTCATTAACAGACATTACCTCTCCAATATTCCCATGATTGGCATCCATAACTGTAAAACCTATAATTTCATGAAAATAGAACTGGTCTTCCTCCAGTTCAGGCAGCATGGTTAAGGGAAGATAGAGTTCACAACCTATAATGTCTTCAGCATCATCTTCGGTTTCAATATCTTCAAATTTTACACGAAGCAGCGTGCTTTTGTGGAGATTACTTCTTTCAATAAAAAATGGAACCAGATTTTCGTTGTATTCAACAAAAACTGATTCCATTTCGGTGTACATTTCAGGTTCATCGGTGTCAAGCTTAATGAGCACCTCCCCTTTAAAGCTAAATTTGCTAACGATTTTTCCTAAATAGAAACACTCCTCTTTAGTCATCGCCGGCTTGCTTCTTAAGCATCTTTTTTGTCTTCTGTAGCTGCTTCTTTTGCAGTTTCAGTATCAACTTCTTTTTCTACATTGGCCTCTGGTTCGCTTCCTTCAGTCACAGCAGCTCCTTCGTAGTTTTCATCAGTTGATGCTTCAGCAGATTCTGTTTCTTCAGCACCTTTAGCTTCAGCTTCGCGCTTGGCGTTTACTTCTTTTTCAGCTTCCAAAGCTTTTGCTTTGGCGGCTTGTTGTTCTTTGGTTAAATTCTCTCTCTTGGCGTCAATTTTGCCTTCTTTTTCCTCTAACCAGGACTGGAATTTCTTCTCAGCCTCTTCCTCGGTTAAAGCGCCTTTACGAACCCCAACAGCAAGATGTTTCTTCAACAAAGCACCTTTGTAAGAAAGGATAGCGCGGGCAGTATCTGTAGGCTGCGCCCCATTTTGTAACCATTTAACCGCCCCATCCACATCTAATTCTATTGTGGCAGGATTGGTGTTTGGATTGTAAACCCCAATTTTATCAAGGTATTTACCGTCCCTTTTTGCACGCGAATCTGCGGCAACAATCCAGTAAAAAGGTTTTCCTTTTTTACCGTGTCTTTGTAATCTTATCTTTACAGGCATAAAAATTAATTTGTGGGGTTCCCGACCCCGGTTATTAATAAGGCTGCAAAGATACTACATTTTTATAATTCACAAGTTTTTAGAGATTTAAAATTTTTGGTTAGTGTTGACTTCATTTTACTGTAAAGCCCATTAGAATTTTAGCATGTTTTTAAAGAATGAAATCTACCTCCTGTTAAAAGCAGTTAATTAGTGCTAAACCCTGTTAAATAGGCAGTTATCACTAGTTTAGTCTGTATATTAGTGAAAACAAAAAACGAAAAAAGCTATGAGTTATTCAAAAGAAGTTGCAAAAAAGCTGAATGAGCTTTTGGAAAAAAGTTACGACGCAGAGAAAGGTTTCAAATTTGCCGCGGAAAATGTGAAAAATGCTGAATTGAAGTCCTTTTTTAAAGCAAAGGCACAGGAAAGATATGATTTTGGACACGAACTAAAAGCAGAAATTGCCAAATTTGGAGAAAAACCGGATAAAGGTTCAGACATTGCAGGAGATATCCACAGAACATGGATGAACTTAAAAACAAAAATCTCCGGAGATAAAGAAGAGGCAGTGTTGGAGGAAACTGAGAGAGGTGAAAAAGCTGCTGTAAAAGATTACGAGGAAATTTTAAAAGATTCCAGCGTCCCTGCATCTACCGGTAATATTTTGATGAAACAGAAAAATGCAATCGTGGAATCTCTGAATAAGGTTAAGATTCTTGAAAAACAATTTGATTAAATTGTTTCAAATATTAGAGAGATACGAACAAATGTTTGACTGAAGTAGTAGTAGTTTAAGTGTTCGTATCAGGCCTCACAAATAAGCGCCATCGGGTTGCTGTTTGTGAGGCTTTTTTTATGTCTTATTAATGGTTAATAAATCCTTAAAATTTTGCTTTAGGAAGAAGCAATTTATCTTTAATTTAGCGACAATTGTAGAAGTAAATTTTACTTTCAACTAACCTTCCCGGGATTTAAACCAGATTTGCATGTACCTTATTTTTGATACCGAAACCACCGGATTGCCAAAGCGTTGGGATGCGCCTTTAACCGATTCAGACAACTGGCCACGATGTATACAAATAGCCTGGCAGTTGCATGACGAGATGGGAAGGCTAATAGAAAGTCAGGATTACCTGGTTAAGCCTGAAGGTTTTAATATTCCCTATGACGCAGAGAAAATCCACGGAATTTCTACTGAACTTGCTGAGGAAAATGGCATTACCCTAAATGAGGTTTTAGAAAAATTCCAGACAGCACTCCATAAGTCCAAATTTGTAGTGGGCCAGAATGTAGGTTTTGATGTGAATATCATGGGGGCTGAATTCTTCCGCCTTCAAATGGAAAATTCACTCCAAAATTTGCCAATCCTGGATACCTGTACCGAGGTGACTGCTGAAATGTGTAAAATTCCCGGCGGCCGTGGCGGGAAATTTAAATTGCCAACGCTTACCGAACTTCACGAATACCTTTTTGGCGAACCTTTTGCCGAAGCCCACAACGCAACTGCCGATGTGGAAGCGACCACCAGGTGTTTTCTGGAGCTGGTGCGCAAAAGAATGTTCACCAAAGAACAGTTGGATGTACCGTTAGATTATTTCCAGAATTTTTCAGAAGCCAATCCGCAGCCAATAAAACTCATAGGTTTAAAACACATCAACCTTAAAAAAGCTTCCGAAGAAATAAGGAAACAGCTTCAGAAGGAAAAGCCTGCTGATGAGATTACTACCGCAGAAATTGAAGAAAACCTCGAAAAACTGGATGAGGTGCCATTTGCGCATTTGCATAACCATTCCCAGTTTTCAGTATTGCAGTCTACCATTAGCATTCCCGATCTGGTAAAGGCGGCCGGCGAAGAAAATATGCCTGCCGTGGCGCTTACAGATCATGCCAACATGATGGGCGCCTTTCACTTTGTAAAAGAAGTAGGTACTTATAATAAATCTGTAAAAGCCAAAAATGCCGAAGCCCTTAAAAATAATCAGCCTGCAGAAGCCAAAGAATTAAAGGCTATTGTGGGGTGCGAATTTTTTGTTTGCGAAAATCATCTGGATAAGTCCAGGAAAGACAATGGTTACCAGATTGTGATGCTTGCTAAAAATAAGAAAGGCTATCATAACCTGGCTAAAATGTCTTCCATCGCCTATACTGAAGGATTTTATTATGTGCCGCGGATAGACAGGGAAGTTATCAAAAAATATAAAGAGGACGTGATCGTCCTTACCGGAAACCTGTATGGCGAAGTTCCCAGTAAAGTTTTGAATGTTGGGGAAAAACAGGCAGAGGAAGCGCTTTTGTGGTGGAAAGAACAATTTGGTGATGATCTTTATATGGAGATCATGCGGCACAACCAGGAAGATGAAAACCGGGTAAATCCTGTGCTCATTGATTTCGCCAAAACCCATGATATCAAACTTGTTGCTACCAACAACACCTATTACTGGAGACAGGAAGATGCCAATGCACACGATATTTTGTTATGTGTAAAAGATGGCGAAAAACAGGCCACGCCAATAGGCCGAGGCAGGGGTTACCGTTATGGATTGCCAAACCAGGAATATTATTTTAAGTCGGCAGAGGAGATGAAAAATCTCTTTAAAGATTTGCCGGAAGCGATTTCCAATGTAAAGGAAATTGTAGGTAAAATAGAGCCATTTGAGCTCGCGAGGGATGTTTTGTTGCCCGCCTTTACCATTCCAGATACATTTTTAGTGGAAGAAGATAAAGTAGATGGTGGGAAACGCGGTGAAAATGCCTATTTAAAGCACATAACTTTTGAAGGAGCCAAAAAACGTTACCCCGATATTACAACCGAAATTAAAGAGCGGCTGGATTTTGAACTTTCTGTTATTGAAAATACCGGTTATCCTGGATATTTCTTAATTGTAGAAGATTTTATAAGGGAAGCCCGCAATATGGATGTATCGGTAGGCCCGGGACGTGGATCTGCTGCGGGAAGTGCCGTAGCCTATTGCCTTGGAATTACCAATATCGATCCTATTAAGTACGACCTGCTTTTTGAGCGTTTTCTGAATCCCGACAGGGTGAGCATGCCCGATATTGATATTGATTTTGATGATGAGGGCAGAAGCAGGGTGATGGATTATGTGATCAAAAAATATGGTGCCAATCAGGTTGCGCAAATTATCACCTACGGAACCATGGCTGCAAAATCCTCCATTCGGGATACAGCGAGAGTATTGGATTTGCCATTAATGGATGCCGATCGTATCGCCAAACTTATTCCGAATACCAAGCTGGGGAAAATATTTGGAGTAGACGAGAAGGAATTGAAGAAGAAATTCCGCAGTGAAGATATGGAGAAGATCAATGAACTTCTCAATATAGCAGAAGGAGACGATCTGGAAGCGCAAACTCTTAACCAGGCCCGTATCCTGGAAGGCTCGGTTAGAAATACGGGTATTCATGCCTGTGGAGTGATTATTACTCCTGGGGATATTACTAATTATGTGCCGGTCTCGGTTGCCAAGGATTCCGACTTATATGTAACACAGTTTGATAACTCGGTGGTGGAAAGCGCCGGATTATTGAAAATGGACTTCCTGGGATTAAAAACCCTTACTTTAATTAAGGATACCGTAAAAATTGTAAAGGGCCGTCATAATATAGATCTGGATCCTGATAATTTCCCGCTTGATGACGAAGAAACCTACAAGCTCTTCCAAAGAGGAGAGACGGTAGGGATATTCCAATATGAATCTCCCGGCATGCAAAAGCACATGAAGGATCTTAAACCAACGGTGTTCGATGACCTCATTGCCATGAATGCATTGTATCGTCCTGGCCCAATGGAATATATCCCAAGTTTTATTGCCCGTAAGCATGGAGATGAGGAGATTGCATATGACCTGCCTGATATGGAAGAATACCTGCAGGAAACTTATGGAATTACGGTTTACCAGGAACAGGTGATGTTACTATCGCAAAAGCTGGCAGGTTTCTCTAAAGGTGATGCCGATATGCTGCGAAAGGCGATGGGGAAAAAGATTTTTGCATTGCTGGAACAGCTGAAGCCTAAATTCCTGGATGGAGGTGAAGCAAAAGGCCATCCCCGGGAAATACTGGAGAAAATTTGGAAAGACTGGGAAGCTTTTGCCGCCTATGCTTTTAACAAATCCCATTCTACCTGTTACGCATGGATAGCCTATCAAACCGCTTATTTAAAAGCTCATTATCCTGCGGAATATATGGCAGCAGTGCTTTCCAATAACATGAACGACATTAAACAGGTCACCTTCTTTATGGAAGAATGTAAACGAATGAAGCTGAAGGTGCTTGGTCCCGATGTAAATGAATCGTATTATAAATTCTCGGTTAATAAAGATTATGCCGTACGTTTTGGAATGGGTGCGATAAAAGGGGTAGGAGCTGGTGCGGTAGCCACTATAGTAGAGAACCGTAAAACCGAAGCAGGTCCTTATCGCTCCATTTTTGATATGGCTAAAAGAATAGATTTGCGGGCTGCCAATAAAAAAGCTTTTGAAAACCTTGCCCTGGCGGGTGGCTTTGACGGCTTTGGAGAAACCCATCGGGCACAGTATTTTCATGATGACGGGGACGGAATGAGCTTTTTGGAAAAGGTGATTAAATTTGCCGCAAAATTCCAGGAGAATGAAAATTCTTCTCAGGTGAGCCTGTTTGGGGAAGCCAGCGATGTACAAATTCCCGAACCCACTGTGCCGCCTTGTGAAGCCTGGGGTACTATGGAAAAGCTGCGGAGAGAGAAAGAAGTGGTGGGAATTTATATTTCCGGGCATCCGCTGGATGACTTTAAAAAGGAGTTGCAATACTTTTGCAATGCTACTTTAGCCGATTTTAATGAAATGGAAAAGTTTGTAAACCGCGAACTTTCTTTTGGAGGCGTTATTAGTGATGTGCAGCACAGGACGTCAAAAATGGGCAAAGGCTGGGCCACATTTTTTGTGGAAGATTATAACGAGACTTACGAATTTAGAATGTTTGGGGAAGAATACCTGAAGTTCAGGCATTTTTTGGTGCCTAATTCTTTTGTACACATAAAAGCCTATATAAAGGAAGGCTGGACCAATAAAGAAACGGGAAAAAAAGGAGATCCCCGAATTCAGTTTAACAGTTTTCAGCTGTTGCATGACCTTATGGATACTTATGCGAAGAAGCTTACTATCCAGCTGGATATAAACGATCTTAAAGAGGAGAAAATAGCCCTTTTAAAGGATCTTTTTAGAACTCACCGGGGCGATCATAAACTTAATTTTGTGGTGTACGAAATGAAGGAGCAGGTGAAGCTGCACATGCCCAGCAAGCGGCAAAAAGTAAAAATCTCTCAGGAATTACTTGAGGCGCTGGAAGAGGAGCAGGTAAATTATAAGTTGAATTAATTCGTAGTTCTTTGTTCGGAGTTACTATGGGTCCAAAATTGGCATTTTTGAGCATAGTTTAGTGTTGAAAGGTATGTTAGGCGAAGTTGATGTTTTCTGAAAAGCTCTCATAGTTGTGTATATTGTCTGTTGCTCCTTGGGCTTGTTTGAAAGTTGAATACGGACATTTTTGGATTGAGGGATCGCAGGTTGTGGTTTGGCATTTGTAAAATTCTCTGTAGTTGTATTTTATTTGAAATATTTTAATGCGGAATGCAATAGTGATTCCTCCCCTTTTTTGAAGTTGTGGTGGCCGAAGGCCGGTGGGGTTTCGGGTAGGGATTGCAGCAGGCTATCCTGCCCGACGTAAGGAGGGGCAGATAGCGCGTAAAGCCCGGCCGCAGCGTAGCGGAGGACCCGCCACATAAAAATGGCCAATCTGTAAATAGTTAAATATGATACAAGGCTTGTAAGTTTTGCAGAAATAATTGACTATTTTTACGTATTGTATAAAATCGAATCAAAATAACATATTATGGCAATTGAAATAACAGATGCGACTTTTGAGGAAAAAGTCTTAAAGAGCGATAAACCTGTAATGGTCGATTTTTGGGCGGCATGGTGCGGACCTTGTAGAATGGTAGGCCCGATTATAGACGAAATTAGTCAGGAATACGAAGGTAAAGCCGTTGTGGGGAAACTTGATGTGGACGCCAACCAGGAATTTGCCGCAAAATATGGGGTGAGAAACATACCTACAGTTCTTGTTTTTCAAAACGGGGAAGTAGTTGGACGCCAGGTTGGCGTTGCTCCTAAAAATACATATGCTGAAGCAATCGATCAGTTATTATAGGAGGATCAAAAAATAGTTTTATTAGGGCCTGGTTGTAAAAATCAGGCCTTTTTTATTTATATTCTGCAATAGGAATCGAGCTATGGATTTACAACGGGAAATACATAAAAGCGGTGGCTTTGCCAATCTAGACCTCCTGGCGAGGCAGGTGGTGGAGGGTTATATTTCGGGCATTCATAAAAGTCCGTTTCATGGCTTTTCTGCGGAGTTTGCCGAGCATAAGATCTATAATAACGGGGAAAGTACCAAGCATATCGACTGGAAGCTCTTTGCCCGCACCAATAAGCTTTATACTAAACGCTATGAGGAGGAGACCAATTTAAGGTGCCATCTTATTGTGGATAATTCGGCTTCTATGCATTATCCCAATTTAAAAGAGCAATCTGTAGAAACGCTGAATAAAGCAGGTTTTGCAGTGCTGGCTTCGGCCGCAGTCATGCAAATTATGAAGCGGCAGCGGGATGCGGTGGGATTAAGCATTTACAGTGATACTTACGAATTTTATGCACCCGAAAAGGGCAGTGAACGGCACCATCACATGCTGCTACATACTCTGGAAGAGCTGCTTTCTAAGCCCTCCGGGGGAAAAGTTACGAATACTTATAAATATTTGCACCAGATCGCGGAAAAGCTGAAGAAGCGTTCTCTGGTTTTGCTTTTTACAGATATGCTGCAGGCTGATGCCGGGGAAGGGGAATTGTTTGAGGCGCTCCGGCATTTAAAGTACAATAAACATGAGGTTGTGCTTTTTCATGTAATAGATGGCAGGAGAGAAATGGATTTTGATTTTGATAATGTACCCAGGCGTTTTACCGATGTGGAAACCGGAAACCATATAGATCTTTATTCTGAAAATATAAAAGACACTTACCAGCGTAAGGTTAGAAAATACTTTGATGCTATTAAGCTGGAATGTGCGAGGTATAAGATTAATTATGTGCAGGCAGATATTAATCGAAATTTCGATAAAATTCTTACCACTTACTTGCTTGAAAGACAAAAGATTGGTTAAAGAATGAAAATTTTTGACGAAAAAAAGCCATAAAAGGTTTGCAAGATTGTAAAACGGTGGTATATTTGCCCTCGCCTAACAGAAAAAGTAAGGCAAGCAATAAAGCAACGGTCTGGTAGTTCAGTTGGTTAGAATACCTGCCTGTCACGCAGGGGGTCGCGAGTTCGAGTCTCGTCCAGACCGCTTTTAAAGTATCAAATTAAAGCAAAAAGCCTCAAAATCAATGATTTAGAGGATTTTTTTCTTCTTCAAAGTGCCAAATAAACACAAATAAACCTAAGTAATTGGTGCTCAATTCGGTGCATATTTTTTACCGGAATTATATGCACCTCGAAACTTGTAAAGTACTGTTAATAAAAAGGTTACGACGTTTTTTTAACACTTTATTTTTCTAACTTACGGTGCATATTTAATACAAGCACCGATGATAAATTCTTTATTTGTTCTTTTCTATCCGAAAAAGACGACTTCCAGTAAAAATACGGAAGCTGTAATATACGCACGCCTAACTTATAATGGTAAACGTACTGATTTTACAACCTCAAGAAAAATCGATGTAAACAAATGGAATACTAATTCTAATAGTGTGCGTGGCAGTTCTGTTGAAGCTAAAGCTTTAAAAAGGTATCTGGATGATATGCGGGCTTCTCTATATGATATTCATGATCGTTTGGTAAGGGAGGGTAAAAAGATTTCTGCAAAAATTATTAAGGATATCTATTTAGGCAAGGAAGATAAGCAGTACATGCTTCTAGAAATTTTTCAGGATCACAATGATCAAATGGAGAAATTAATTGGAAAAGGATTTACCAAAGGAACGCTGCAGCGATATAATGCCTGCAAAAGACATATTGAAGATTATCTGGCGTATCGGTACAAAGCTAAAGATATACCTGTAGAAGAGGTAGATTATAGCTTTATCACGGGATTTGATCACTATTTAAAATCAGAAAAAGATTGTGCCCATAATACAGCTCAAAAGTATATTGTCAATTTCAAAAAAATTATTCGAATTGCTTATGCTAACCAGTGGATAGAAAAAGATCCGTTTTTTCACTGGAAAGGAACCTGGAAGTCTTCGGATAGGGGTTATCTAACGGATGCAGAACTTCAAAGATTATCAGAAAAAGACTTGGATATACCGCGTTTAGATTTGGTTAGAGATATGTTCGTATTCTGCTGTTATACCGGACTTTCTTTTGGAGATATTGAAAAACTTACTGATGATGATATCATTTTTGACGGGAATAAAAAATGGATAAAGACAAAAAGGAAGAAGACAAAAACGTTAAGTAGTATACCACTTCTTAAAATTCCGGAGGCTATTTTGGAAAAATACAAGAATCATCCAAGAGTAGTAGTGAGTGAGAATGTCTTGCCTGTACTCTCAAATCAAAAATCAAATGCTTATCTAAAGGAAATTGCGGACCTATGTGGGATAAAAAAGAACTTAACAACGCATTTAGCCAGACATACTTTTGCGACTACGGTTACGCTTTCTAAAGGAGTTCCTATAGAGAGCGTGGCCAAAATGCTTGGCCATAGGTCTCTTAAAACTACCCAGATTTATGCTAAGGTTCTAGATGAGAAGGTTGGTAAGGATATGGAGATCCTGGAAAAGCAAAATAAATTATTGAAAAAAGAAAAAGCAGAAGGGATTAGTTAAGGCCGTTTCACCCCGAGTTACTCGATAGATATCTCTGGAAGCTTAAAGCCAGTAATCCTGAACAAATTTTCTAATCCGTTTCAATCCTAGTTTTTCGGTGGATATCTCTGGAAGAATTTGTTCATTCAAAAAAGGAATCTTCCCTTAATTCGTTTCAATCCTAGTTTTTCGCTGGATATTCTGGAAGCCGCAAAACAGCTATTATAGAATTGATGTTGACCGCTGTTTCAATCCTAGTTTTTCAATGGATATCTCTGGAAGTCAAAAGGCATAACCAAATCGATAGTAAATACGTCTAGTTTCAATCCTAGTTTTTCAATGGATATCTCTGGAAGCTGAGCGAAAGCGGTGATCGAGAAAGCGAGGAAAAAGTTTCAATCCTAGTTTTTCAATGGATATCTCTGGAAGATCGTTTGTAAGAATGAACTCGGGAAAAGCCAGGTGTTTCAATCCTAGTTTTTCAATGGATATCTCTGGAAGAATTGTCAAATTATGCGCAGGAGTAAAAGCAATTTTATTAGTTTCAATCCTAGTTTTTCAATGGATATCTCTGGAAGAAGATTTTACATTATCTGCCGCCTGCAATTCCCTGGTTTCAATCCTAGTTTTTCAGTGGATACCTCTGGAAGAATGCAATTTGGAGTAATTCAGGATTTTGCAGATACGTTTCAATCCTAGTTTTTCAGTGGATACCTCTGGAAGCAAAAGATCAAGCTTATGCTGTTGGAATAGATTCTTGTTTCAATCCTAGTTTTTCAGTGGGTACCTCTGGAAGATGAAAGCCTGGCAAAAATTATAGAAGCCCACACCTTGTTTCAATCCTAGTTTTTCAGTGGATACCTCTGGAAGATCACCGACAACGGAACTCCAAAAAAAGCTGTTCCTGGTTTCAATCCTAGTTTTTCAGTGGATACCTCTGGAAGATTTAGTTTCTGGTTTCATTTTTTCTACTTATTAAGTTTCAATCCTAGTTTTTCAGTGGATACCTCTGGAAGAAAGACTGTGGAAAGAGTGGTTTTTAAGATGGAGAGTGTTTCAATCCTAGTTTTTCAGTGGATACCTCTGGAAGACATCTTCAGAACTAGATAGCGATTTCTGGGATTGAGTTTCAATCCTAGTTTTTCAGTGGATACCTCTGGAAGACATGTTGACTCAGTGGAAGATGTTGAAGTAGGAAGGTTTCAATCCTAGTTTTTCAGTGGATACCTCTGGAAGTGAGAGTAGTATTTCTAAATTATCTTTGGTTCCTTTGTTTCAATCCTAGTTTTTCAGTGGATACCTCTGGAAGCCTATTGCGGTCTCAGCAGCTATTTCGGCATTTGGTTGTTTCAATCCTAGTTTTTCAGTGGATACCTCTGGAAGCCTGGAAGTTGATTGTTTTCCCAATTATTTGAATCTAAGTTTCAATCCTAGTTTTTCAGTGGATACCTCTGGAAGACAAATTTGATTGATAGCCTGGCGGGTGGTGACATACGTTTCAATCCTAGTTTTTCAGTGGATACCTCTGGAAGCATCCATAATAAAAGCGTCTTGATTGCCTCCAATCCTGTTTCAATCCTAGTTTTTCAGTGGATACCTCTGGAAGTGAGAGTAGTATTTCTAAATTATCTTTGGTTCCTTTGTTTCAATCCTAGTTTTTCAGTGGATACCTCTGGAAGTGAATTTGAAAAATTCTTAGAGAAAAAAGGAATCTCGTTTCAATCCTAGTTTTTCAGTGGATACCTCTAGAAGAGCATCGAACATAAAAGGCATCTTTTCACGGTTGAGTAGTTTCAATCCTAGTTTTTCAGTGGATACCTCTGGAAGTTCCAGAAGTTTTGAGTTTTTAGAAGGAAAAATAACATGTTTCAATCCTAGTTTTTCAGTGGATACCTCTGGAAGAAACGTCAGGAAATGCACGCCTGGAAAAAGGCTGAAAGTTTCAATCCTAGTTTTTCAGTGGATACCTCTGGAAGTGATTATAGGACTTTGGAAAGTGGTGTTCAGAATGCGTTTCAATCCTAGTTTTTCAGTGGATACCTCTGGAAGGCCATATCAAAATTGAAGGCGGAAAGAGCAGCCGAAAGTTTCAATCCTAGTTTTTCAGTGGATACCTCTGGAAGTACCTTATGGTAAAAACAGCCCCGGGAAAGTTCAAATGTTTCAATCCTAGTTTTTCAGTGGATACCTCTGGAAGACACGGTGAATATTAGGGAAATCGGCGGGCTATGCTGTTTCAATCCTAGTTTTTCAGTGGATACCTCTGGAAGATAGAAGCGTTCAATTTCTTCAAAAGTATAGCCAAGGTTTCAATCCTAGTTTTTCAGTGGATACCTCTGGAAGTAATAATTATTTCATCACCCCTAAGATAGTCAAAATGTTTCAATCCTAGTTTTTCAGTGGATACCTCTGGAAGTATTTTGAATAGTTTTATTAATTCATTCCAGCTTTCGTTTCAATCCTAGTTTTTCGGTGGATATCTCTGGAAGAATTTGTTCATTCAAAAAAGGAATCTTCCCTTAATTCGTTTCAATCCTAGTTTTTCGCTGGATATTCTGGAAGCCGCAAAACAGCTATTATAGAATTGATGTTGACCGCTGTTTCAATCCTAGTTTTTCAATGGATATCTCTGGAAGTATAATAGTTTCCCATTTGAAGCATTAGTTAGAGATGGTTTCAATCCTAGTTTTTCAATGGATATCTCTGGAAGCTGCGCGAATCCACAGCTGCCAAGACTTAAGCAAAGGATGTTTCAATCCTAGTTTTTCAATGGATATCTCTGGAAGTACAGTCCGCAGCAAATCGCCAAATACCTGGATTATGTTTCAATCCTAGTTTTTCAATGGATATCTCTGGAAGTATAAAAAAGCAGATGATCGTATTCTCCTGAAGGTTTGTTTCAATCCTAGTTTTTCAATGGATATCTCTGGAAGTATCTAAAATTTTATCTCCAGGTTTGGCATATTCATAGTTTCAATCCTAGTTTTTCAATGGATATCTCTGGAAGTCCCGGTTAAGGGCTTTTTCGCCTTTGGTGTGAAATAGTTTCAATCCTAGTTTTTCAATGGATATCTCTGGAAGCTCTTTAACCTCTTCGTCATTTATTATTCCATCGGCGTTTCAATCCTAGTTTTTCAATGGATATCTCTGGAAGTGGTTCCACGGTTGGTTTTCCGTTTTTCCGGGGAGGTTTCAATCCTAGTTTTTCAATGGATATCTCTGGAAGATTTAGGCTGTGGGTCATTATCATCATCTACGCCAGTTTCAATCCTAGTTTTTCAATGGATATCTCTGGAAGATTTCCACCCCTGCCACCCAATATTACCTCTATTGGTAGTTTCAATCCTAGTTTTTCAATGGATATCTCTGGAAGTGTTCTGTAAGTCCAGCCGTCATTAACCTCACTACTGTTTCAATCCTAGTTTTTCAATGGATATCTCTGGAAGAGCAAAAAGCTTGTGATGACCTTTACGATATTGTTCTGTTTCAATCCTAGTTTTTCAATGGATATCTCTGGAAGAAAAGCCCCTTGAATTAATGCTTGTGTGCCAGCAATGTTTCAATCCTAGTTTTTCAATGGATATCTCTGGAAGCCGCTCCTAGCTCTTGAACCGAGCCCATTACAGCGTGTTTCAATCCTAGTTTTTCAATGGATATCTCTGGAAGGAAATAGGCCATCATTTCGGATTACATGACTGTACGTTTCAATCCTAGTTTTTCAATGGATATCTCTGGAAGTTCCTGCCGGCAGGAGTAAGTTTCAGGATAAACAGGGTTTCAATCCTAGTTTTTCAATGGATATCTCTGGAAGAGTGACTACAGAACCTGGATGAATAAGCCTTTTATTAGTTTCAATCCTAGTTTTTCAATGGATATCTCTGGAAGCTTCATCTGAAAATCCCAAATCTGAAGGTTTGGTAAGTTTCAATCCTAGTTTTTCAATGGATATCTCTGGAAGTTTTCCCACTTCGAAAGTGAGCACAGGGTAGAAGATTGTTTCAATCCTAGTTTTTCAATGGATATCTCTGGAAGTTTTCGGCCGGGGAAAGCTCGTTTAGTACATTCATATGTTTCAATCCTAGTTTTTCAATGGATATCTCTGGAAGATTTCAATAAATTTACACATTTGTTTCCCCACTCAGTTTCAATCCTAGTTTTTCAATGGATATCTCTGGAAGGGTTGTCAAAAATGTTTCCGATTACCCTTGTTTCTTGTTTCAATCCTAGTTTTTCAATGGATATCTCTGGAAGTTTCTTCTTTAGCGGGTGCCTTGGGTTGTTCAGCTTCGTTTCAATCCTAGTTTTTCAATGGATATCTCTGGAAGTTCAGGTTGAAACCATTTGGTACAGAGGTAACATTAGTTTCAATCCTAGTTTTTCAATGGATATCTCTGGAAGCAGAATCCGTCATCTTTGAGAAGTAAATCTTTAACGGTTTCAATCCTAGTTTTTCAATGGATATCTCTGGAAGTTTAAATATGTTTTTATCATCCTTTAAAGGCCATTGTTTCAATCCTAGTTTTTCAATGGATATCTCTGGAAGAATTCGCTATACGTGGTTTGTTATAACACAGAAACCAGTTTCAATCCTAGTTTTTCAATGGATATCTCTGGAAGCGATTTTTCGGGTACTACGGTTTCTCCTTTGTTGTTGTTTCAATCCTAGTTTTTCAATGGATATCTCTGGAAGCTACGGCGCTGCTCATATCTTCCTGGAGCCTGCCGGGTTTCAATCCTAGTTTTTCAATGGATATCTCTGGAAGTTAAAACGACCTGTTACACTCACCGTTATTAAAAATACGTTTCAATCCTAGTTTTTCAATGGATATCTCTGGAAGCAATTAGCCCTATCTCCCCTTACTGAATTATAATCAGTTTCAATCCTAGTTTTTCAATGGATATCTCTGGAAGCGATAATATTAACAAGCACATCAAATTTCTATCGCTGTTTCAATCCTAGTTTTTCAATGGATATCTCTGGAAGTTTCTTGGAAATAGAAACCGTTTATCCAGACTTCGGTTTCAATCCTAGTTTTTCAATGGATATCTCTGGAAGTTCCTTCCTGAGTTCTCCATTTATGCCCACCGCCAAGTTTCAATCCTAGTTTTTCAATGGATATCTCTGGAAGTCCCCGCTTTTAAATAACTCGTCCCCAAACTCAACCAGGTTTCAATCCTAGTTTTTCAATGGATATCTCTGGAAGTTAGATTTAATACAAGACGGCAAGGCATTAAGTTTGTTTCAATCCTAGTTTTTCAATGGATATCTCTGGAAGATTCTTTTTTACAACATTTTTTTCAAAGCCTAATTTTCCGTTTCAATCCTAGTTTTTCAATGGATATCTCTGGAAGTCTAACAACATTTGGATCAATTTGAATCAGTTCTATGTTTCAATCCTAGTTTTTCAATGGATATCTCTGGAAGCTCTTTCTGCTGCTTCCTGAAACCCTGCTAAGTAGAAGTTTCAATCCTAGTTTTTCAATGGATATCTCTGGAAGTCCGCTTCGGCGGGGGTGGGATACTACACCTATTTTGTTTCAATCCTAGTTTTTCAATGGATATCTCTGGAAGAAGCCCAATACGCTCCCCAAAATAACAAGTATGCATGTTTCAATCCTAGTTTTTCAATGGATATCTCTGGAAGTTCCCGTGCTGTAGTTGTTCTTCATACTCTACTTCAAGTTTCAATCCTAGTTTTTCAATGGATATCTCTGGAAGTGCTCATGCGCAAATGTGTTTGATTGAGATTTTTCTGGTTTCAATCCTAGTTTTTCAATGGATATCTCTGGAAGCATTATGATTCTGGTAGTGGATGGGAAGATGACGACAGTTTCAATCCTAGTTTTTCAATGGATATCTCTGGAAGTATTATAAGTACAAGAAGTCTAAGAAAAATAAACCGTTTCAATCCTAGTTTTTCAATGGATATCTCTGGAAGAATACAGCCATAAGCTTAGGTGTGCTGTGATCCTTTTGTTTCAATCCTAGTTTTTCAATGGATATCTCTGGAAGATTCTTTGATTATGAAATGTAGCGGGCCAATGCTTAGTTTCAATCCTAGTTTTTCAATGGATATCTCTGGAAGAAAAACAATAACCTTGCGGCGACCCTCGATAAAATTCGTTTCAATCCTAGTTTTTCAATGGATATCTCTGGAAGCAAATAATCAGGATGGTCCTTCATGATCTGGCGCATGTTTCAATCCTAGTTTTTCAATGGATATCTCTGGAAGCTGGTGAAAAATTCACTAATTCTAAATCTGAAGATTGTTTCAATCCTAGTTTTTCAATGGATATCTCTGGAAGCCTGATCATCTCTATGGAAAATGCGGAAGTGATTGAGTTTCAATCCTAGTTTTTCAATGGATATCTCTGGAAGACAGTGGAACCAAAACGAGAAAAAGAAGGCAAAACGGTTTCAATCCTAGTTTTTCAATGGATATCTCTGGAAGCGATCCCTTTTTCCATCATCAGTTTCGTCTTCCCTGGTTTCAATCCTAGTTTTTCAATGGATATCTCTGGAAGTTGAGGCGAGTCGCCAGGGAGTATCGCGCCCAATTTAGTTTCAATCCTAGTTTTTCAATGGATATCTCTGGAAGATTTTGAAGAAGTAGAGGAGGAGGCTGATGAAGACGTTTCAATCCTAGTTTTTCAATGGATATCTCTGGAAGCAGAGATTCCCGGCCTGGCAGCTTTCATATCTGAAAGTTTCAATCCTAGTTTTTCAATGGATATCTCTGGAAGTATGTTTGTACCTGGTCCATGAGTATTGATAATCCGTTTCAATCCTAGTTTTTCAATGGATATCTCTGGAAGAATTTTTCTTAATTCGTGCCGCCATTTCTTCATCACAGTTTCAATCCTAGTTTTTCAATGGATATCTCTGGAAGCAGCAGCAATTTTTTCTTCAAAGGTCTCAAGGTTTTGTTTCAATCCTAGTTTTTCAATGGATATCTCTGGAAGTTAGAAATGAACCTATCCCCTGAAGAAAAAGCTGATAGTTTCAATCCTAGTTTTTCAATGGATATCTCTGGAAGAGATCCTGCCCATCCCAGCGCATTTCGCCGTAAGTCTGTTTCAATCCTAGTTTTTCAATGGATATCTCTGGAAGTCGTTAGACCTTGTGGCAATCTCCGTATTAGGGTTGGTTTCAATCCTAGTTTTTCAATGGATATCTCTGGAAGCAAACGCCAATGCGTGTTCTTTGGTACGACCAATAAGTTTCAATCCTAGTTTTTCAATGGATATCTCTGGAAGATAAAGGAAAGTACGCTGGAACTTATTCTAATGAAATGTTTCAATCCTAGTTTTTCAATGGATATCTCTGGAAGCCTTCACGACTTTTTCGGAAGCCTCATCAAGATTATGTTTCAATCCTAGTTTTTCAATGGATATCTCTGGAAGCTTTTACCTGGTCTTCATTCAGGCCGTGTTGTTCAAGTTTCAATCCTAGTTTTTCAATGGATATCTCTGGAAGTTTTATACAGAATAACTTCTCGCTGGGCCTTCTTACGGTGTTTCAATCCTAGTTTTTCAATGGATATCTCTGGAAGTTGCCCATCCTATGACGGATGGGGAGAGTTAGAGGGGTTTCAATCCTAGTTTTTCAATGGATATCTCTGGAAGGCGATTCCTCCCAGATTTACAGTTTTTACAGCCTTTCGCAAGTGGTTTTCAATTCCTAATTTTCTTTTTATCAATATGTCAAAGAACCTGTTTGGTGGTTTTTTAAGCCGGTCTCCGTATTCCGAATGTGCTATGGTTGCTGTCATTAGAGCAGGTTTTAAAGTCAGGAAAAATAAATTTGTACCCGGTACTGCTATTTTATGCAAATATTCCGGTAGGTACAATTTACACATCTTTTCTTAACCCTGGTAGCCCTTGGAAACTTATTTCCCTGGATCACCTCAAGCATTTTATCCATACTATTCCTAATCTCAGACTTGGCATTTTCACCAATATTTACCTCAATTAACTTGTTCTTACTACGCGTGTAAACCAAAAATCCTTTTTCTACTTTTCCGCCGTACACTTCTTCAATTAAGATTGCATAGCAGTAAAGTTGTTGTTTGTAGGTCTCATAAACTCTATCCTTCCACTGCGCAAATTTGTAATCGAGTGGGGCATAGGTGCCATCGCTTAACTTTAATACTTCATCTACTTTTCCTCGTAATCCGTTTATACCAAGATACTGGTCGAGCCATTTTTCTTTGACCCCGATTTTCTTTCTTAGGTATTCCTTATTTCGTTCCAGTTTTTCATTATGCACTTCCCTTCCTCTGTTTACTTTATAGAATTTATCTTCATTCTGAGGGATGCGAAGCACATATTCAAAATAGGTGTAGCGCGGACAGTAGAGATATTCTATAATTTGGGAAGGATAAAAGCTCTGCATCAGAAAAACAGGGCTTTTACTTCATCTGTTACCAGTTTCTCATCAAAAGCCTGCCCCAACATACTGCAGTCATTTAACTGCTCTTTGTTCATTCTGAAAAGGTAAACTTTATCAGATTCTTCATTAATGACTTTTTCTATCTGAAGTTCCAGGCTGTCTTTTTCGTTGGCCGTAAGGCTACCAAGAAAACAAGAATATTGAACCCGGTAAAGACCTGCCTGTTTGCAAACTTTAGAAACAAAGTTTCTCGCACTGTTGTTTTTGATATCGTATAAAACCCAGGTAATCATTTTTACTTAATTAGTTGGTTAGCGACATTATGGGCTTCCAGCTGCACCGCATTTAGGCGGGTTTGCAATCGCCCTTTATAGCGTATTTTATCACTGTCTAAATATTCCAGATAAGGAGAAACAAAAAAAGCTTTTCCTTCGGTATTTAAAGATACTCCCCCAGTAAATTGTTCAAAGTAAGATTTATTTATCTTTTTTCCGGTAAATAGCCTGAACACAAACTGTTCGGCATAAATGCGGTACGGCTCTATAAAGTCATACACCAGGCTCTTAGAGTTATAATCGTCCCGGTGCATAAAACCCACAAAAGGATCCAGGCCCGCCAGCATCAACGCCCGCTCTATCCTGCTATACAAAATTCCGTAGGCGTAATTCAGCATGGCATTGAATTCATCCTGCGCCGGCCGGAAACTTCTTCCTTTAAAGGCAAAAGCTTCGGGCATGCAGGTGGAAAGAGCTTCAAAATAGTGCCTGCCGGCAGAACCTTCCCAGCCTCTAAATGACTCCGCGATTTCATTGATATTTTCTGCTTCAGCAGTATTAATCTTTTCCCGGAATTCCAAAATGGAATTTATTTTTTCATCGAGAAAAGCGTGTAAATTCTTGCGATGCTTTTTCAGGTCGTTTAAAAAATCAGCCTGGTTTTCCAGTTTTTGAGTTAGCCACAATTTGATCCACTTAACACCCGATTTATCCAGGGAAGCTTTAAGCTGTTCTTTCCTGATTTTTGTAGTACTGCCCAGTTTACTATGCCAGAAACGGCCCATGGGATGGCCGTCGTTCTCTACCACTACAATATCGATATTGTGTTTTAATGCGAGGGCAATGGCATCTGTACTTAAAGCGGCGCCTTTGGACATTATAAAGGAAGAGACTTTATGTGCTGCAATATGGTTTACTTTAGGAGGCAGTTTTTTATCTTCCCGAACTTTAATCTGGAACATCTCGTCCTTAACATGAACGTAGGTGCCATAGGTATTTATGAAGATTTGCATTAGCTGCGTTTTATAGTGCCGAAACCTCTGGAAACAGATTTGCCAAGGCCAATTTCATCAGGCAGTAATGCATTAACGATAAATTTTCCTGAAAACGCGATCATTTTATTTTCTTTAAACCTGGTGCTTTTTTCCCGGAGGTCTACTTTGGCCATCAATCTTTCGTTTGGCCCCAGTTCTATACCGGTATTTCTAAAAAAACTAAGAATATGCCCCACCAGGATGCTGTTGAGCATTTCTTCCTTTTCTTTTGCCGATTTTAAATTTTGATATTTAGGATAGTTTTGCTGGTTTAGGGCCATCCAGAGGGTGGTGAACTCATACTCATGTAAAGAATCGCTAAACCCGGTTTCCACCGCTTTGCATTCGATATTTTTGGCGTTAACGGGAAATTGCTGCCCGTTGATATCAATATTTTTTATTTTCAGGAACAGCTTTGGAAGCAGTTCGGCACCTTCATTAATTCCAATAAGGCTGGGGATTTTGTTGATGACCTTATACTGAATTTCCGGGTACCTGTACCTAAAGCGCCCGTCTTCGTAGTGGTTGTGCAATACAGGGGAATATTCTTTAAACAAGTTCCCGAAGTAGCCGCGCAATTTATGGGCATCCCTGGTTTGCAGTTTAATTTCCGGAAATTTAATCTGCGTAATCTGAAGTTGTTGAGTTGTGGTCGTGTTGGTCATTTTTTCCTTGTTTTAGTGGAAGATGCAGAGCTATAAAGGATTGATCAATTCTATAGTATTAATATGTTTGAAATCTTTGATGTTAGCGGTAGCCAATGGTAAATCATGGACTTTGGCTGTTGCAGCAATAATAGCGTCGCCAATACTCATTGATTTTTGCTTTCTAAAGCTGATGGCCTGGTTTATAATTTTGGTGGAAACAGGTAAACACTCAATATTCCTGAAAAACTGGGTTAGAAGCTTTTCTTCCTGAAGCTCAAGTTTATGATAACCAAAAATTTCCAGCCTTGTTATCTCGGAAACTGTAAAGAAAAATTTTTCCAGTTGTGAAACAGGAAATCTTCCCTTAATTACGCCAATGATAGTATTTGAATCCAGAAGTAACTTATTCATCCCTGCCTATGTTGCGATCCTTACGCTGTTCCCTCTGCCAGGCCACGGGATCATCAATATCTTTAAAAGCTCCCATTTTTGCCAAACCCTGCAATGCCTCCATCGCCTTTTTTTTCTTTATATCCTGAAGCACTTGCTTTTTAGAGACTTTTAAACCCAATTGTTTTGCCAGGGCTTCCACCTGCTTTAATCGTTCTTTATCTTCTCCTGAAATGGTGATTTGCATAGGGTTATGTTGATTTTGATTATTTTAAAGATAGGGAAATTTAGAAATCAGGCGACAAAGGCTTCATTCTCATCTTTTTTTTTAAAAGTCAAACCTTTCTTAATGTCATAATTAGCATCAATAAATTGAAACTGTAAAGGTCCAGATGTTAATCGAGCATCTTTAAATTTAACAGTATTCCTTCTTAAGGATAATTCGTGATTGCTAAGTTCATCTCGATCTTCACTGTTATAAAGATCAGGGTAGAATTTATCAGGAATAACTGAAACTGTGTCTAAACCTTCTCGAGTAAAAACTTTTTCATCAGTAGTCAAATCTTTTATGAAGTTGTATTTATATTGAATGTCAGAGTGCTTGTTCAATCCCTCAATAAACTTATCATCAGATTCAATATCTAAATCTTTATAGACTATATCTACCAGTTCATTTAATTGTTTTTCGGAAAGTCTTTTTCCACTTAGGGTGGTAAATTCTGAAAATGTATTTTGCAGAATATCGGGCATATCATAGATTTTTTCACTTATTTCGTAATGTGGAAAAATAATTATTTTGGTTTCTTCTTTTTGTCTTTTACGGTTAACTCTTCCGGCGCGCTGAATGATGGCGTCGATAGGGGCATTTTCTGTATAAAGAATATCAAAATCTATATCTAGGGATACTTCTACTACCTGAGTCGCAACAAGCACACCACCATTATTTAGCTTATCCAAATCAAAAATTTCCTGTTCTTTTTTTGAACGATCTTTTTTTATATAGCGTGAATGGTAACATATAGCTTGAAAACCTGATGTTACCGCTATTCCTTCCAAATATTCATAAAGTTCAATAGCTTTATCAACAGTATTTACAACAATTAAAGTTTTTTTACCCTGATCTATTTGTGAAATGATCTCTTCTAAAGAATCTTCAATTATATTTTCTCGTGTTTCAAATAAGTTTCGGGCTTCATCCAAAAGCTCCTGATCTTTTACTAGCGATACATCTTCTAAAGTTTTTTCAACTAAAACTTGAAGTTTCTCAGGCATGGTAGCCGTCATTATATAAAACTTGGTATTGAAATTATCCTTAAGATACCTTATTGTAGAGATAATAAGCCCCAAAGTATAAGGTGAATAGAGATGTATTTCATCAATTATTACCCGAGCATTAAGCATGTGAAAAGTTTTCACTTCCCAAAAGCCTAAATTAAAGCCAAGTGTTAATAACTGATCTATTGTAGATATATTAATATTCTTGAAAAAGGATTTATCTCTGAAATATTTCTTCTGGTCATAGGAATCATCGTATTGCTCTTTAATGTATTGACGAGCAGAAGAATGTATTAATTGTGTGTATTCCTTTCCAAAATAATCACTTAATCGTTTATGAATGGCATTAGAGGTTACCCGGGTAGGTAATAAATAAATGATTCGCTCCCAATCTTTTTTTGAAGATGCCCAAATTAGTGCTGCTTCGGTTTTACCACTACCCGTTGGTGCTATAGCAATGACGTTCTTTTTAGTTAAACTTTGTTCTTGAAAATTTCTGAATTGGAATTCATTTGCTATTTCATCTTTACCATCTTCTTTTAATTTATGAATTATTTGGTCTGCTAAATGAGCTTTGCTGTAAGAAATCCCCTTTTCTAAATGGAGATGCCCGGAAGCAGTCCAGTCAGAAATGTTTAATAAAGCTTTATGGTAGATGTAGTTTTTACGATTCTCTGAATTTAAATAATTCTCTTTATTTAGTTCCTCATATATATTTTTCCGGAAAACTAAAACTAATTTCCCGTAGTCTGAATTGATTTGTTCTTTTACATTAGGACTTATTTTTTTTTCAGAGAGACCATACTTTTTGACTTTACGGTTTATAAAACCAATAAATTCATTTATTGTCTCTTGATCGAGGATCGATTTAATATTCCTGTTTTCGGAAATCTGCTTCACGAAACCTTCATCATTAAAAGCTTTGTGATGAGAAAAAACGGCTATAAGACTTTCAATATGTTCGTTATAAAATCTGATGTTATTCAAAAACAGAAACATTCCTGAAAAGAATTCATGACGAACTCTACTATCAAATTCTACAAATATTTCTTTTTTTATTGTTTTCTGAAAAATATTACAGATTTTACCAAAATCGTGGTAAGCCACTGCAGTAAAAGAAATATCCCAAAAGTTATCATCAACAATATCATTGGCATAGCGCTCTCTTAACTGATTCCAAATTTTAAGAACAAGAGAAGTATGCTGGGTTAAAGTCTCTACAGGGGTGGATTTTGCCCATATATCTTCTAATTTAGTCATATTGAAAATAACGGAATAAATCGATTTTTAAAGTTTAAACCTTTAATTTTAAAGTTAATTTTCATTTGATTTCCTATTAATGAGTAGGTATCTATTTTTGAAATTGTGCGTCTACCGTAATCATTTTCATAACTAAACCGAAGAGGTAAATCATAGGTTAAAGTATCGTTGGAATAGATAGAAAAATTTAAGTTACCAGTATCAGCTAGGCTCATCACATCGTTTACAACATCTCCCTTTACAAAACAATTTTCTAATTCATCGGCATCAGTTTCTTCAAGATCTTCTGCGATAGATTGTATATGTGCCAGAGAATCACTGTTTCCCATCGTTAATGCGTATACAGGATACTGGAAAGCATCATTAAGTTGTTCTAAAGCTTTAGAATGGCCTGATGAAAAGGCGATTAAAAAAGAAGAGTAGATCAAATATTCCTTCTGGATGATACTCCCATCTTTTTCGGGATTATAAAGACGCATGTCCCTGATTCCCTTATTATATTTCCAGGTATCGCTACATTTACCTTGATATGTACCATAAATTCCAATCTTAAAATCATAGTTGTCAAAAAAATCTTGTGCCATTAAAGGGCTATAACCTAAAGCCGCACCTGCTATACCAATAATTGTGGTAGGTGGTGGTAGTTCTAACGATTTATGAAAGTTTTGAAAATCGGGATTTCTAAAAGATGCTGTTTGACATTTTATTTCGACAATAAAATTTTTCATCTCTGATTAATTTACTCCGTAATATGTATTCACCCAATTTTCAAGTTTATTAAATCCATCTTTCAAATTAGACATTCCTTCTTCTTTCTTAAAAACTGCTTCCTGAACCGCAAAAACGTGATCTTCCATGAATTTTTCATAATCGGAAACTACTGTATTTAATTTAGCAATATCAATATCTCCTTCTTCTGTTAGATCAACAGCTTCGAGAAAAACTGGATTTTTAGATTTCATTAATCCGGCTGCTACAAATTTGGGAGAAATATCGGCTAAGAAACGTGTCTGTCGTCCCTGGCTCCATAGCATCTGTAAAGCATTCAAGAAATTAGTTACCCTAGCCGCTTTTTCTCGATTATCAACAAAGTCAACCGTTTCTAATTCTCTTGTTTTCTCATCTTTCAATTTTGTTTCCTTACCTATGCGATCTAATTCAATAAGTACTGTTCCTCGATAAACACCGGAGTGAATTTCGGTTTCAAAAATGTTTGCATTTAATTCAATCTTCTTTCCCATAAAATTAGTGGCATAATCCAAGTCACCTTTGTAAGTGGCTAAGGCTAATAAAGATTCTACTCGGATTGGTGAAGTTCTAACAGTAGATGTTCCTGCGGCTCCATCTTTACCTTTAGAAGCATCCATATAGCCAAAGAGATCATCATCAATATATTTAATAGGGTTCATTTCAGTTTTAGGAGCTCCTTTATCTGTGCTGGACATGCCTACAGGAGAAATATCACTTCCTAATTCTTCTAATTTATCCCGAAGAGCTCTACGAATAGCTTGTGAAGAAACATAGGGTAGCTCTTCTCCGTTTTGTAAAGTCACTTTCTTTATTGGATTAATGTTGTCTACTTCTTTATCGCCGCCATTTAGGCTTGCAAAGGATACTTTTGATAAATACGTTAAGGTAATACTGTTTACTTTCATTTTTAAGATTCTTTTTGATTAGATAAAACAACATTTAAACTGTTTAAAGCTCCTATCTGAGCGTATTGTTTAACTGCTACATAATTTCTTTCATTCAGGTTTTCCAATATTTCATTAGATATTGAAACCAAATACTTACGCTGAATTCTTATTAAGGTTTCCCTGAATTGATCTATAGTTCTGGCTTTATGAAGGCTTATAAGATATTTTCTTCCGTTTTTGGCGTTCGCCTTCTTTTCACTATCACTTTTAGGATCTCCGTGGTTTATAATAGCAAAGCCAATACTTTTACCTAAGCCAATGGCCTTTTGTTGTAAAGATTCATTCATCTCATTGAGTTTAAAATTTATTGCTTGTTCGTATATGATTAGAAATTTCAAAAGAAGATCGTACCTTCTAAATCCCGAATTGTCACCGTTTGCCAGGAGTAAATAACTTTTTTGAAAAAGGGATTCAATTATTGCCAAAATTGATTTTCCTTTTAGCAAGAGACCAATAACTTTGATTCTAATTTGACGTTGAAGTTTTAGTTTTTTATTATAATCTTTTACAGCCTCAGTTTTTGAAGTTTTGAATATTAAACCTCTCCAAATTTCACTAATAGGCACTCGCTTAGCTTCATTCGTCTCTAGTTTATGAATAAGCTGAATAAGAAATTTTACATTAGTATATTCCTCATAGAAATTTGGTCTTAACGTAGAAGCAAATTTGTCAGCTTTGAAGGTGACTAAGCTAATTGGCGATTTATCAATTTTTAGTAATCTGAGAATATCTGTAGTATTGGATTCTTCAAGATTTTTAAATGCCAATTCATCTACGAATTTTTTCTTGTAAAACGTAAGTAGGATTAAGAACGTGATTTCTTGTGGAGAAAAAGAATCTTCTCCGGAATCAATAGAATAATCTTCCTTCCCTTTTCTGGCAAACTGAAAGTTATGAAGCTTAATATTTCTTTTAAAGGGCATTTTCCAAGCTTGCATAATCTCGTTTTCATAAAAAAATTCACTGCTATATAAGCTGTTAATTTTCTTTAATGAATTAGAATTAAAAAAGGATGAAATAAAGGAATCATAACTATTATAATAGTTATACATCGCTAATGCTGGTGAAAAACGCAGAAGGTAAAGGGCCTTTTGACTTAATTTTCCGTCAGAAGAACTTAAAAATGAATTGAAAGTTGTGAGTCCTTTTACGAAAGGCGAAATATTTACAGCATTTACTAATGCCTGAAAACCTTCGCCAATTAAAGGACAATTGTTTTTCCCTTGCTTCCAAAATTTTTCATCTAAATCCAGAGTTGTAATTTTGGTATAAGGTTCATTTAAATATACTTTGGAGAGTAATTTCAAATTATTTTTTCCGAAATAGTCCTTCACTTTGGAAGCTATTTCTGGTTGATCCTTCTCTAAATTTTTAATTTTTGGTGAATTTTCTTTTAGTTTAGTTGTTCCTTGTGCATTATTTGTGAGAAGTGCAGCCAGTCCATAAGTATTCATTTTCGGAAAACGATTGAACTTCTTTTTTTCTACATCGTAGTAAACATTTTCTAGCTTATTAAGTTGCTTTTTAGAAGAAGTATCATAAATATCCTTACCCATAAAATAATAGACCTCTTCTAAAAGAGAAATAATATTTTCAGACTCAATTATTAGTTTGTCATCTAATAATTGGTAATCATATTTTCCATCAGGATATTTTATTTTATATTTTCCTAGGTATCGGTATAAGGCAACAATTCCAGAATTAATGAAAATGTTTGAAGTCTTATTAAAATCTAAATTATTCATTATTTAATTATGATTTGATGCTCCGGGCTTTGCCATTCCCCCATTTTAAGAAGTCTTTCTTGCATAGTATCATACATTTAATCTCGAGCTATCTCTAAAATAAGCTGTCCTTTATTAATGCCATTATGGAAATCCATAATGATGTTTAATTTACTCCTAATCATATAAATGTGAAGAGCAATTAAACCTTAGATGAAAACTCGTAGGGGAATCTTTATCGGAAGGAATTACATATTTACTAAAATTATCTTAATATTCCTACAGAAAATTTGCTCTGCTTTAAAATGGATATTTTATACAAGCTACCTTAGAAGGGACGTAAAAGTGTGGCATATGCCAGATCAGGAAATGAACGGAAGCGAAAAACAAAAGCCCTAGAGCGGTTTAAATTAACTGATGATATTATTTCACCAACCGATCATCAATTACAAATCGAGTGGTTTTCCTGATTTTAATTTTGTCGGCATCAGGATGGTGTACATTAATTAGATAGTTCATTTCATTGGGATTTACCGCACTGGGCAACTCTAGAATTAAATATTCATTTTGTTCGATCCAGTTTTTTCCTAACAATTTAAGGTTATCAGGTGCCGGATATTTGTTCCAGTTTTTCGGCAGGTCTGTTAAATGCAGTTTTTGAATGCTATTTTCAGGAATCTCCAATTCTGCTATATACAAGTCATTGGGCAACAGTTCAAAATCCACATGAACTAACTTTTCCAAAATAGCCAAAGAGGAAGATGATGCGCAATATAAAACCCGAAAGCCTTTCGGGTTCCAACGCCCCCCGGTTAATTTAGCCCCTGTTCCACTTAGATCTTTAATCCATTTTTTCTTTGCTATTCTATAGACTATCATGAAAAAACGCCATGTTCAATTCGAAGTAATTCCTCCATAACTAAATCAATACCAAGACTGGTTTCAATTAAATCGATTGGTTTTGAATTGGCCAAAGCTTTATTGGAGCGATTTAACCAGGTAATGAATTTTTCTTTTTCGCTAAAGACATCAATCCCTTTGTGGAAAAGACGGGTAAGTTCGATTAGCCGTTCAGAAGAGCTGATATTTATAGTCTTATCCGGCGAATATCGTTGCAGGGTTCTTTCGGAAACATGAATTAATTTGGAAACCTGTTTAAGGTTTAAACTTGAATGTTTTATAAAAGAACTAACTGAATTCCTGTGTAGGCCTTCCTTTAAAACCTTCAGGTAGACAAAAGAAGAATTACCTTTAATTGAGGAGAGGGATTTAAGGTCGAGCCATTTTGCAACTGTCTCTCTTTCTTTTTGCTGATTAATCGCTTCTACCATAACAAACGCCATTTATCACAAATATAACGACAAATGACGTATAAAGATATTCTTCCCTAATTTAAATTTATTGCCCCCAAATCTACCAGAACTAACCTGCGCGCGGTTCCTGTGCTGTTTTTATAGCGTACGGGAAGTTAAGCGTGCCTGCCTGCATCCGGCAGGGGCAGGCAGGAAATAAAAACAGCATAGGGCGCATCTTACTTATGTTTTTACTGTAAATCTTTTCCCTGTTTTCGGGACTTTCCGGAGGATTTACTGTAAAAAGTGGTCACTTTGCGACAAGGCCAATTGTCATGACAAATCCTACTTTTGAACTTCCAGCCACCGGCAATATTCTTCTTTTATTTCAGGATATGCTGCTAAAAAATCCCGTTGCAGCTGATTTTCTGATTCTAGGATCATGCGGTAAACTTTAAAGCTTTCTTCCTGTTGTGTTTTGGCGGTATAACCAAAATATCCTAGCATTCCCAAAGCAATTATTCCAAGTACCGCGAAAAGGATAATCAGGTAATCAGGAATAAGCCTGGCATTTTTTAGTTTCTTATCTATGCTTCGCAGGATTTCATCCCTTTCCTGGCTTTGCGCTTCCTGTTTTTTCAGAAATGCAGTCAGGTTGTTTTCCAAAGCTTCCGTGCTAATAGGAATACTCAGCTCAAATAATTGTTTGGACAGCAGTTGCAGCTTCAGCACTGCTGTTTTAAAATCGGCCATTTCATCGGCCATGAGTTCCATAATTTCATCTAGTTTTTTCATCGCTTAAAATTTTAATATCCCATACCTATGCCGGTATCCCGTACTATTTTTATTGCCCCTTTGAGAATATCCTTAGCTATTTTAGTGGTTAAATTAGAGCTGAGTTGTACGGTTTTGTTTAGGAGCTGAAGGCTTTGTGGCACTTCTTTTAATACGGTAAAACTCCTGTTTTGGGAGATCTGAGCAATAAGCCTGTTCCCGCTCATGCACCGATCTACCTGACTCGCCTTCAGGTTCGCCCCTTTATACTCCATCCGAAAGCCCTGCAGCTGGTTAGACTTATTGATCGTAGGAATAACATTTACCCGGTGTTCTTTCATTTTGTGGATGTACTCATCCAGGGATTTGGGTTTTGTTCCCAGAACTTTATCATTGATGTTTTTGATCTCCTGCCGGATTCCTTTTAATTCCAGGAGCCTTTGGTTTTGTACTTCCTGTACCGTGGTTAACCCCAGTTTCTGGGCCACATGATCCGCGGCCAGCTGGCTTCACTTTCCGATAAAACTGTCTTTATAGACTTCCCCGGTAAGGCTGATCCTGTTGGCATAGATATGAATATGGGTATGTGCTTTATCCCGGTGGACAAATCCTATAGCCTGGTGGTTTTGAAGCTTCATCTGCTGCAAAAATTCTTTGGCAATTTCTCCCAGATCTTTTGAAGTCATGTGCTTTCCGTCTTCTATGGTAGGGCTGACGATAAAACTTAGGGTGTTGTTGGTGCAGCGCTGGTTTTGGGACTGGATGATCTTAAATTCTTCTGTGATTTCCGCAGGAGTGTCGCCGGCCAAATGTTCTTTTAAAACCACTTCGGCTTCTTTCTCCTGGTTCCAGCCGTAGGATAAAGAGGCCCCTGTCCTGGAAATAGCATGTCCTTTCCCGATCATTTTTTAAAGTTTTTAAGATGAATTCTGATTTCTTCCGCAAGCTGGTTAACCGCAGCAGCCAGTTTCGGGTCCCGTTTTTTAAACATATTGCTGATGCGTGCAAAGTTGTTTTTGTACAGTACCAGCATCTGGTAAGCTTCCAGCTGTTCCGCAGTAATACGCTCCAAAATGTTTCTTTCAAAAGCAGTAGCCCTAAGGTATTCGGAAAGGGAAATTCCTGCCCTGGCCGCTCTTCTTTTAAGCAGCTTTTTCTCATAGATCGAGCAGCGGATCTGGATGTATTCCCTTTTCATTTTTTTCTTTAAAATCTTTGCAACCTCCGGGCGCAAAGCAAGATTTGTCATGACAATGACACATCTTGCTTTGTGATTCCGGAAAGATGATTACCCGATTTTTAATTACTGTTTTATTCCTGCCTGTTTTTATATTTTTTATTCTATCAAAGCTGAGGAGGTAAGCCGAAAAACTTTTTGTTGACCAGGCATTTTATTTTTCTGATCTCGGAATTTTTAGAGAAGTGATTTTATTGCGTAATTCTTTTTTGGCTTACTTCCAAATCCGCTTTTTGGACGAACCGCTTTTTCCTAAGACGAAGCTTTTGCGTAGTCGTGGAAAATGTGGTGAGGACTTTTTGTTCATTGTAAAGCTTCTAAATTATTCCCTCCAGCTCTTACCTTCCCACTTGATGATATTGAACATTTCCGGAAGCCGGTCCCCGATATGATTTCCATATCTTGCCGCTATAGCCGATGGGTTTTCATTAGTGGTCACAAAAGTTTTCAGTTTCCGCCGATGCCTTTCAAAAAGTACTTTTCCGATAAGCTCTTCCCGGTTATAGGCTTTTTCTTCTTTTCCCAGGTCGTCCAGGTATAATTTTCCGTGGAAGTAGTTTTCCAGTTTAAAATTGCTGGCAGGATTATTTTGTGCTTCATAGTACCTGGTGAGCATATGTATTGTGGAGATACTTGGAAACCATAGCTGGGTATTTTGGGTATGGGTAACAATTAGCCTTCCCACTTTATGGATCGCCTCAAACAAGGTGGATTTGCCCACGCCGTAATCCCCATAAACCAACAGCCCTTTATCAAGACCGGGTTTGTTTTTAATTATTCCGTAGGCATTAAAATCCGGCAGCTGTAGAAAATACCGGAAAATGCTAAAGATAACGGGTTCATATTCCGGTTTAATCTTAAAGCCCGGTGACTGGCTGCAGAACAGCTTCCAGAAATGCCGTTTACTGATCAGGGAATGATTGTTTTTCAGAATTTCTGTTGACATGGTAACTTCTGTGGAACCAGTGTTTGATGGTGAACTAATCATAGCTTTTTATTTTTTGCCGGAGCCTGAGATCCATGTTTTCTGTTTTTACAGGCTTTTTCCCCTGTGCGATCAGTTGTCCTATTTTCTGCCGAAGCTTTTTGGTATCCAGGATGATTCCTTTCCAGAATTCATCATTCCCATCCAGCAAATCGTAGGCAAGCTGTAATTGGTTTTCCGTCACCCCGTCTTTCTCCATCATCAGCCTGAGCGGTGTTACCCCATCTTCAAAGCTGAGCATTTCTGTTCTTTTCAAAGGCGCGCCTTTGTTTTTTAGATTTTTCAGAAACAGCTCCTGGAATTTTACCGCCCATTGATAACAGCCCATTTCATTTTCAGGAATTTCAGATTTGACGATTTTCAATAATGGCCTTTTAAAAAAGGTTTTATGGTTTATTGGTTTATGGTTTAATTGTTTATTTATACTCGCAATGCTCTGGATTTGCTTTGTACTATGCTGGGACATTGCTTTATCAAGTGCTTTGGGTGGTGCTTCAGTATTTTTTATCAAAGCAATGACATTGGCAGTATACTGGTTACTGCTTTTCTGGATCCACGCGATGAATCCCCAATCCACCAGGTCCTGTAATGCCCGGATATAGGTCCTGTAATTTTTGATGCCCAGTGCTTCCATGGCCAGATCGGTGGGAAAGCTAAATTCTTCTTTCCATCCTAACCTGTTGCAGCGTTCTATGGCAAAGAAGTAAATAGCGCTATGTACCGGCTTTACTTTCCCGGGATTAAGAAAGCTGTAATCAAACCATAACCTGGAGAATTCATAGCCATTCATAACACTAAGGTTTGGAATTTCTAAGGAGCCAGGCATTGAGTTTTGTCCGCTCAAAATAGATCATCTTCCCACTGGGTTTGGAATGGGGTATTTTCTCTGCCGCAGTAAGTTTGTACATGTAGCCCATCGAGATCCCCGTGTAGAGGCAGGCTTCCTCCAAGGTGAGCACTTCTTTGTTTGCGGTGAGCAGTTTTTCGATTCGCAGCAAGCGATCTTCCAAATGTAAATCTTCCATGAGTTCTGTTTTTATGAAAGCCAACAAGTCATGTTGTCTTTCGGTTACAGAAACAAATGACCGACTAAAATCCCTGTCCGTCAATATGGTAACAGGTAATCCAGTGGTAATTACCTTATAGATGCTGCTGAAAAATCCTGGAGATCTCTTTTAGGTATGGAGCTTTGTTCGTGCGCCAGTCTGAAATGTTCTTGGAAGATAAATGCTGGCTGACACCCTCTGAGTTTTGAAGAACGAAGTAGTAGTTGACAAATTCCATCATCTGCTGGTTCTCCAGGTTTTCAAAACCGATCATCAGCTGGCTTAGGAATTCCAGTAAGGTTTGACGGTTGACCTGTTTTGGTCTTTTAGGAGAAGCATCTTTCCATTCCAGCCGATTATTTGCTGAAAGCGGCTTTAGCAGGATCAAACATTGGAAACTTTTGAAATTTCCGCTGAAGTAATTTGTAGAAAAAGCATCAAAAATATGCTTCTTTTGAAGGGGAGTTAAGGGAATGGCCTTCAGGTTGAGTTGTTGGAATTTCCTGCTTTCGTGATTTTCGGAAGTAACCACTTCCATACCCTCGGGATTAATTCTCACTTTCTTATTGGTAATGTGGAAGTAATATATGGTCGCACAAATTATTACGATCATAATATAGCTCACACTATAACCCAACTGTATCCATAGCGGGAAATATAGTATCCATACATATAAGAGAACCAATGTAGCAAAGGAAAGAATGCAGGTTATAATCAGGTGAACAAACTGCGAATCGATTTCCCGGAGCATGAATTTAAAAAAGGCTGCTAATTTTGCCCTTAGCTGAAGTGTGAAAATCGCCACCCGCTCAAAAAACATGCTATCTTTTTTAACGTTAGATAGTTAAAGGTAGCGAAAAGAAAGAATAGGTTTTATTAGAAATTCTGCTTTTATAAAAAGTTACTTCGCTCATTTATAGAAGGACAATGTTCCCTAAGAATCGGTATTATTCTATCAATATGACGAAATGTTTTTACAATTATTTTCTTGTTTTGTTGAGCGATTCAATGGTTTTCTTCCAGAAAATGAAAAAAGGTGTTTAATAAAAGGAGAGCTTTTAAATTCGGTACTAGGAATATTTGCCCTTTACAGGTTGGGAATTCAGGATAACAAACAAGTAGCGGAATTTCTTGATATTTCTATATCCACTGTATATTCTTATAAAACACGACTAAAGAGCAAGTCTAATTTCAGAGAAAATTTCGAAAGTAAAATTATGGAAATTAAAAGATTTGCATAGATAGTCGCGTTTAAAAAGAAATGTTTGGAAGATAAGTTTAAGAGATACGAAATGTACGGGTTGCCTATAGAGAAATCTATATCCACGAGGAATATGTTGAATAATTTTAAAAGCTATGAGCTATATAAATATTTTTATAGCTCACCTTATAGCCTTATATTGAGCTATAAATTTCAATTAATAGCTCATGACCTGGAATTGGCAACTCAAAAAATGGCCTGATTTTGAATTCACCTCAGAAGTTTTGCTTCGTTATGAAAAAGCATTTTTGCAAAAAGCCGGCATCTTGTATGGTAGCATGAAGCACATCAGTAATGAGAGTCAGGATGAGTTAAAGGTAATGCTACTAAGTGATGAAGCATTTCAAACATCTAAAATTGAAGGTGAATTCCTGGATAGGGATTCATTACAATCTTCAATTCGTAAACATTTTGGCCTTCAAACCGACAAGGGAAAAGTGTCTCCTGCAGAACATGGAATTTCAGAAATGATGATTGATCTATACAAGAATTATTCATTTCCTTTAACTCATGAGCAGTTATTT
Organism: Autumnicola aciditolerans; assembly: GCF_041679265.1. Lineage (NCBI taxonomy): Bacteria > Pseudomonadati > Bacteroidota > Flavobacteriia > Flavobacteriales > Flavobacteriaceae > Autumnicola > Autumnicola aciditolerans. The sequence continues at coordinate 297,748 of NZ_JBGFSM010000001.1, read as the reverse complement.
TTATGGCACAAAATGTTGATGAATGGGCGTCGGGATCTTCAGGAGATTGGTAGTTATAGAACGCATCCAGATCCAATGCAAATAGTTTCTGGGTCAATGGGACGGCCAGTCATCTATTTTGAAGCTCCTCCATCCAGTAAAGTGAAAAAAGAAATGAGTAGCTACATTTCATGGTTTAATACAGGCAGTGAAAACCTCGGTCCTGTGGTTAAGTCTGGTATTGCTCATTTGTACTTTGAAAGTATTCATCCTTTTGAAGATGGAAACGGTAGAATTGGGCGTGCATTATCGGAGAAAGTTTTATCGCAATACCTGGAACGGCCTACTTTAATTGCTCTTTCTCATATTATAGAGAATAATAAGAAAGTTTACTATAGATCTTTGCATCTGAATAGTAAGGAAATTGATATTACTGGATGGTTAGAGTATTTTTGTGAAACCATAATTCAGGCTCAGGATTATACCCAGAAGATGATTGATTTCCTAATAAATAAAGCCTCATATTATCGGGAATTCGATGAAAAGTTAAATGAGCGCCAGAAGAAAGTGGTGAATCGAGTTTTTAAAGAAGGTATAGAAGGATTTAAAGGAGGCTTAAGTGCGGATAATTATATTAAGATAACAGGAACAACAGCATCAACCGCTACTAGGGATTTAAAAAAAATGGTTGATCTAGGAGCTTTGAGAAAAACTGGGGAGAGAAAAGGTACCCGTTATTATTTAAATCTTTGAGATTATCTTCAGTTTGAAAATTAATTGTAGTGTGTTAATGTTTGTTAAAGGTGCAGAATTCGGTGCGCTTAAAAATAACACCTTTGGAAAGCCCATTAAATATAGGGGTTTCGGGATTGGTTCGAGTCTCGTCCAGACCGCAAAGTTGCAAAAGCCTTTCAGAAATGAGAGGCTTTTTTTATGGATAATTTCAGGTAGATCAATTGAGAACTCTTGATGGATCATTCCTAAATGTTGTGGACTAGGCAAAAATTCTAGTTAATCTGAACAAGAAGAATTCGATATTTTTCACTCCTCTAAACTCAGCCCTGAATGCTTTTATTTTTGCATTAAATGATTCTGCAGAGGCGCATTTGTATTTTCTTTATAGAAATAATTTTGGATAGAATGTAAATTTGATGCTGGAAGGAATAGTTTATGATCCGGAAGGCTCACATTTCATGATGAAATAAAAAAGCTTCCGGAAATGGAAGCTTTAATAATGTGGGCGCGAAGGGATTCGAACCCCTGACCCCTTGGGTGTAAACCAAGTGCTCTGAACCAACTGAGCTACGCGCCCTTTTTTTAGTCTTTAACAATCTACCTGATTGCTTATTGCGGATGCAAATATAGATTAGTTTTTCAATTGAACAAAAGAAAAACAAGAAAAAAATGAGAATATTTTATTCCTTAAGTTTTCATGCTTTATAACTTTTAAAAAAACATTTTCTAAAAGGTTCAGAACCAAAATGTAAAGACTTTATTTCTGCAATTCAGGGACGCTTTGATAGATATAGTCTGAATGCTTCCCCGTAAAAAGTTTTGCTAACTCTTGCCCAAATTCCTTGCGTTCTGTCTCATCTGCCCAGGCAGTGGCCATGAGCTTTTCATTTTCATCAAAAAAATCTTCCAGGTCACTTAACTTATCAAAAACAAAGACCTCAGCTAATTCTCGCCCGTTAGAACCCCAAAGATGCCGTTGGGTGTAATAGGCTTTGACTTTGGAATTTTTGCTGGTTACCTTATCAAAATATTCCTTAAAATGCTCAGGTTTTCCTTTGCCATCCAAAGCCATATCCCTTTTGCACATATAATAAACCAAAGGTTTATCAGATTTTGCCTCCAGGTCTTTATAGTATGGCAGGGAAGTATAAATTTCATCACTATGCTCCCGGCTATAGTAACTTCTTTGTTTTTCAAAAAAAGCTTGTCTTTTTTCTTTATCTGGCCAGGCCTCTTCAGATAATTTCTGCTCCATTTCCTGGGCTTTTTCAATATCTTCCCAGCTTTTATAGACATTTACAAATAGCAGCTCAGAGTTATCAGGCGTAAAATAATGGGTATAGTACCCCGAATTCATAATAAGATCATTCTTACTGGTGACTTTATCAAAATATTCCTTTTCTGTGTCCAGCCAATCCGTAAAATCGGTTTCAGGATCTTTATTCCAATGCATAGTGGTCATGGTGATGTAAACAGGTTCGTTAGCCTGCGAAACTACTTGTCCGTGAGCTGTAAAGCCAAAGCAAATGGCCAGCAGCATCAATAAATTCTTTGTTTGTGTTTCCATCTTAGTTTGATTTTTTAGTTAATAAATCACAGCTAAGAAGTTACTCACGTAGTTAGGAGCTACAGCATAACGGAAAAGTGGAGAACTGGGGAAAGAACGCGTAATTCAATTCCCTAAAAATAATATAAAAATCTGATTTTAAACTACTTCAGACACAATAAAATTGCTTCCTCCTATAAATATCAGGTCTTCATCCAGGGCATCTTGTTCCGCCGCAAAAAGGCCTTCTTTTACAGAAGGGTAAATTTTTCCTGTAAGGTTATAATTTTCAGCTTCTTTTTGCAGCATTGCGGCATCAAGGCCCCTGGGAACATTAGGTTTACAGAAATAATAGGTTGCAGAAGGGGGGAATAAAGGAAGTATTTTAGAAAGATCCTTATCGTTTACCACCCCCATTACCATGTGCAGGTGCTGGAATTTTTCTTTTTTAATCTGCTTCATAACCAACTTAAGCCCTTCGGCGTTATGAGCGGTATCACAAATCACTTTAGGCTTTTCGCTAAGCACATCCCACCTGCCTTGCAATCCGGTATGAAGTTTTACATTGTTTAGGCCATTAATAATGGCCTCTTCAGATATTTTCCATTCCTTTTGCTGAAGCACCTGCACAGCCGCCAGTACGGTTTTAAGGTTTTTCTTCTGATATTCTCCTTTAAGATCTGTTTGGTACTTTGGAAAACTAAGAGTAGATGCAAAATTTATTTCAGCATTTTCTTCTTTAGCTCTTTTGCTGAAAACAGGTGTGGTTTCTTTTTGCTTTTCACCAATAACCACTGTTGAGTTTTTCTTGATGATTCCGGCTTTTTCTGAAGCGATCTCGGCAAGAGTTTCTCCCAGAAAAGCCGTGTGATCTAACCCAATATTGGTAATCAAGGCAACTTCAGGAGTAATGATATTGGTAGAATCCAGTCTGCCTCCCATACCTACCTCAACAATGGCAATATCTACCGCCGCTTCTGCAAAATAATTAAAGGCCATGCCTACCGTCATTTCAAAAAAAGAAAGCTGATGCTCCTCCAGAAAATCCTTATTTTCCCTTATGAAATTCACAACCTCATTCTGGCTAATTACTTTACCATTAATTTTTATACGCTCCCTGAAGTCCTTAAGATGGGGAGAGGTATAAAGACCTACTTTGTACCCTGCTTCGCACAAAACTGAGGCTAGCATATGGCTGCAGGAGCCTTTTCCATTAGTGCCCGCCACATGAACGCTTTTAAATTTCTCTTCAGGGTGCTTAAGATGCTCTGCAAGTGCAATTGTTCTGGTAAGGTCTTTTTTGAATGCCTGCGCGCCCACCCGCTGAAACATGGGCAACTGCTGAAACATCCAATCAACAGTTTCCTGGTACGTCTTCACTTATTCTGAAAGTTTGAAATTATAAATAATTGTTCCCACCTGTACTGAAGGCGCATCGGCATCACTATTAAAACGGGTAGCCAGGGCGGCACGTTTTGCAGGATCTGTTAAGCAGGAAGCGTTATTGGTAGTTCCTTTCATTCCCGGCCTGGCACTAATCACCTGTCCTGCCTGGTTTACTTCAATCCTCACCACCACAATTCCTGATTCATTACAATCTTGGACAAATTTCTCTTTATTAAGCGCTTTTCTACCGCTTAACCGGTAATTTCCATCTCCATCAAGGCCCGCACCATTGCCATAGTATTTAGTGGCATTAGGATCTCCTGTAGGATCACCTTTGTCTCCGGCAGCATTATCATTTCCCTCACCGCCGGTTTGGGTGCCATCACGCTCAGGACCATTTAAGATACTGCTCATCGCATCTGTGGTGGATTTATCTGGTTTTGGCTCCGGTTTTTTGGCGGGAACTTCTTCCTTAGGTTTTGGAGGCTCCTTGGTCTCCACAGGTTTGGTGATTTCTTTCTTTTTCTCTTTAATAACAGGGGCATCTTCCACTTCCTGAGTGACCACCTCTTCCTTTATCTCGGGCTGGGGCGGGGTAACCTTGGGACTGCTGATTTTAGGAGCTGACTTTACCGGCTCGGTAGGTTGTTCGTTCCCTGAACCAACTTCAGAAGTTCCAAAATTTACCGCAATACCATTTTCAGGTGGCGGGTCCAGATAGGTAAAGCCAAAAAATAACAATAGCAAAATCAATAACACGTGTAATACCATGGTGATGGTAAAAGACTTTTTTTCGTGTTTTGTATTAAGCATTGCCATCTTACTCCGGTTTTACTGCCAGTACTATTTTGTAACTGTTCCTGTTTGCGATATCCATTACATTTACTGCCTTTTCAATAGGCACTCCTTCTTCTGCACGTAAAATAATAGTGGGATTTTCTTCTCCCGCCAGCCTGCTTTTCAACGTGCTTTCCAGTGCGCTCTGGCTTATCCTTTCTTCATTTATATAAAACTGAAGGTCTTTAGTGATGCTCACCGCCAGCGTTTGCTTATTGGTGGTTTTTCCCTTTGCCTTCGGAAGGATTAAATCCAGCGCTTCAGGAGTAATGGCAGGGGAGGTAAGCATGAAAAAGATCAACAACAGAAACACAATGTCTGTCATGGAACTCATACTGAATTCCGGGCTTATTTTATTTCTTCCTCTTAAATTCATACTAAGCAGGTTCGTTTAAAAGGTCCAGGAAGTCCACCGCGGTGGCTTCCATCTGGTGCACCACTTTATCTGTTTTGACCACCAGGTGGTTATACCCAATATACGCAATAATCCCTACAACCAAACCGGCTACCGTGGTGGTCATTGCCGTGTAAATACCTTCTGCCAGTGCACCCATTTGCGCCTGGCCGCTGCTGGTGGCCAGTTCATGAAATGCAATAACCATTCCTATAACGGTACCCAAAAATCCAATCATTGGAGCGGCACCGGCAATGGTAGCCAGAATACTTACATTTTTTTCCAGTTTATAAACTTCCAGTCTGCCGGCATTTTCTATTGCGGTATTAATATCTTCTAGCGGGCTTCCTATTCTGGAAATCCCTTTTTCGGTTAATCTTGCCACAGGGGAATCGGTTTGCGCACAACGTATTTTGGCAGATTCTATATTCCCGTTGAGCACGCTATCCTTTATTTGTAACATAAAATTCTTATCTACCTGGCTGGCAGATTTTATCGCGAAGAGCCTTTCAAAATAAATATAGACTGCAACAAACAGCAGAATAAAGAGAATAAAGATAATGATCTGGCCTCCAATACCTCCGCTCATCATCAAATCAAAAAGCGAAAGGGTTTTTTCTTCTACTGCGGGTTCTGCCTCCTGCATTGCATTGGCAACACCGTCCTGCTGAAAAAAGTATAGCATACTGTTTGTTTAATTAGGGGTTTTTAAAGTAACGTGACAAATTGTATTTAATTGTAGCCAAATTTAGTAAAATAAAGAGGAGGCTTTCAATAAATTACCTCCTGTTGCCAGGAATAATTGTTAACATCAGCTCATTGGTCTACACAAGTTGCTTTAGCGCGACTTCAAAAGCACTTTTGCTTATGTTGGTCCGGCTGTTGTTATTGTTATATGAATCCTGGATGGCGTTTTTTATGGTTATAGAAGTATCATTAAAGATTGCCTCATCAGTCATTTGCACCCTACGTTCCATAAAATAGGCAAAAACACGTGCCATCCCGCAGTTGGAAATAAAATCGGGAATAAGGCTTACACGCTCATCGGTATATTCCATTATAGGTCCAAAAAATATTTCCTTATCGGCAAACGGCACGTTGGCCCCACAGGAAATAACTTCCAGTTTAGAATTGATCATTCTTGTAATTTGTTCTTTGGTCACCAACCTTGAAGCGGCACACGGAGCAAAAATTTCAGCTTCCAAACCCCAAATTTTCTCATTGATTTCTTCAAAAGGAATCATTTCAGGATGTCTTAAAACATTTCCATCCTTATTAAGGAACATTTCCTTGATTTCTTCAAAACTAAAACCTTCTTTATTTATCACCCCTCCGGCACGGTCAATAATTCCTACTACTTTAGCGCCTTTCTGCGCCAGGTAGTAGGCCGCGGCAGAACCTACATTTCCAAAGCCCTGCACTATTGCTTTTTTCCCTTTCATGTTGCCTCCGTAAATCTCATAAAAATGATGTACTGCTTCAGCTACTCCAAAACCCGTAATCATATCGGCTACGGTATATTTACGGCTAACATCGGGAGAGTACGCAGTATTTTCCAGAACCTTTATCACTCCCTGCCGCAGCTGGCCTATTCGATTAATTTTATCGGCTTCCGAAGGTTGAAAATGGCCGTTAAAGACTCCTTCCTGTGGGTGCCATACGCCGCAGTTCTCCGTAATGGGGATAACTTCATTAATTTCATCTACATTTAAATCGCCGCCGGTGCCGTAGTAACTCTTCAGCAAAGGAGAAACGGCTTTATACCAGCGTTCCAAAACTCCTTTTTTTCGCGGATCTTTAGGGTCAAAATTAATCCCTGATTTAGCCCCTCCAATTGCAGGGCCAGAAACGGTAAATTTCACCTCCATGGTCTTGGCCAAAGATAGCACCTCGTTCATATCCAGCCCCTGGCGCATCCTGGTTCCCCCTCCTGCGGCACCTCCCCTTAGGGAATTGATCACCGTCCAGCCCTCGGCCTCGGTTTCAGGATCTTTCCAGTTAAATACTATTTCTGGTTCTTTATTTTGATATAAATTTAGAAGGTCTTTCATTACGTGTGTTTATTCAATTAATTTGTTTCAGTTTTAAGGCGAAACAGCCGGGGCAAATATAAAAAACTCTAAAGCGGCCGTTCATAAATCTATCTTATATTTAAGGAAGGAAAATTACGCCTGAACTATGATCTTTTTCAGCCCCGGTTACAGATTTTAATATATTGTTTTCTCCTCTTAATCTTAAAGCTCCCAGAAAGGCAAAAATCAGTGCTTCTTTAAAGTTGATAAGCGCTGCGGAAGGAAGCACAAATTGAGCAGAACATTTTTTTCTTAATTCCTGCATCAGGAAATCATTAAAAGCGCCACCGCCGGTCACCAGCACTTTTGCTTCAGGAGAAGTTTTCACTGCTGCTGAAATCTGGAAAGCAATATGTTTGGTATAGGTATGAAGCACATCAGGAATGTTATTTTTAAATTGAGAGATCAATGGGAATATTTCCATATTCACCCACTCTATACCCAGGGATTTCGGGAATTTTGCCGTATAGTATTCTTTGGAATTTAACTGCTCGTATAAAGCTTTAATTAAATTTCCTGAAGCTGCTATTTTTCCGCCTTCATCGTATTCGTGGCCCAACTTTTCAGCATAATAATTCAATACCGTATTCACAGCGCAAAGATCATACGCGATTCTCTGGTTATTTTCTTCTGTAGAAATATTGGCAAAACCTCCCAGGTTAAGGCAGTAATCATATTCAGCAAAAAGCAATTTGTCTCCAACAGGAACCAGCGGCGCTCCCTGCCCGCCCAGCTTTACATCCTGGACCCTGAAATCACAAACTACCTTTTGCCCGGTGATTTGAGCCAGCTCTTCTAAATTGCCAATTTGAAGGGTGTACTTATTTTGCGGCTCATGTTTAACCGTATGGCCATGGCTACAAATGGCGTCCAGTTCTTTTAGTTCATATTTCCTGATAAAATCCTTTAGAATATGGCCAAGATAACGGGTGTAGGCAAAATTGAAATGCGCAAGCTCCTCTTCCTGAAGATTTACAGCCGAAGAAAGTTTTTGTTTCCATAATTTATCATAAGAAATGGTGGCGGCGTGTAATATTTTATACCTTGTTGTGGAATTAAAATCAAATTGTACAGCAACAACGTCTACTCCGTCTAAAGAGGTGCCAGACATTACCCCAAGGAGCCTAAACTGATTTTTTTTCATATTCGTAAAATTAGTTAATACCGATTGAAAATTAGGTATCAAAAAGTTATCTTTGGCTGGCAAAAATGATTTTTCCTAAAAATTTTATATATGGATTTTAAACTCACAGAAGAACATATCATGATTCGGGACGCTGCCCGTGATTTTGCCAAAAGTGAATTGCTCCCGGGAGTAATTGAGCGAGATGAAAAGCAGGAATTTCCCAAAGAACAGGTAAAAAAAATGGGGGAACTGGGTTTTCTGGGCATGATGGCTTCTCCAGAATATGGAGGTGGCGGGATGGATACCGTTTCTTATGTTCTTGCTATGGAAGAAATTTCTAAAATTGATGCCTCTGCTTCTGTGGTTATGTCTGTAAATAATTCTTTGGTATGCTGGGGACTGGAAACCTTTGGCTCTGTAGAACTTAAACAAAAATACCTTTCCCGGCTTACTACGGGAGAAGCCCTTGGGGCTTTTTGCCTCTCTGAACCCGAAGCGGGAAGCGATGCTACTTCCCAAAAAACAACTGCTATAGACAAAGGTGACCATTACGTGCTTAACGGCACCAAAAACTGGATTACCAACGGTAATTCTGCCGATTTTTATATCGTTATTGCACAAACAGACCGGGAGAAAAAGCATAAAGGCATCAATGCCTTTATTGTAGAAAAAGGCTGGGAAGGTTTTGAAGTGGGGCCAAAAGAGCAAAAACTTGGAATTAGAGGGAGTGATACCCATTCTCTAAACTTTAATGATGTAAAAGTGCCCAAGGAAAACAGGATTGGGGAAGACGGTTTTGGCTTTAAATTCGCCATGAAAACATTATCCGGCGGTAGGATTGGGATTGCTGCCCAGGCCTTGGGAATCGCATCCGGGGCTTATGAACTGGCCAAAGATTATTCTAAACAAAGAAAGGCTTTTGGCACCGAGATTTGCAACCATCAGGCAATCGCTTTTAAATTAGCCGATATGCATACAAACATAGAAGCTGCCCGGCATTTAGTAATGAAAGCGGCATGGGATAAGGATAATGGCAATAATTACGATCTCTCTGGCGCAATGGCTAAGCTATTTGCTTCTAAAACTGCTATGGAGGTCACCATTGAGGCGGTACAGGTTCACGGCGGAAATGGATATGTAAAAGAATACCATGTAGAGCGGCTCATGAGAGACGCAAAGATTACCCAGATTTATGAAGGAACTTCAGAAATTCAGAAGATCGTTATTTCAAGAAGTGTACTTCATGAGTAAATAAACGTCACTGAAATATTCCTGGCCCTGCATTTGCGGGGCTTTTTTGTTTTATGAAAATCTTTAATTTGTTTTAAGAATATCCTAACAGAAAGAACGAAGCAATATAAGATTATCAATAATAATTGATTTTATTCCTTTTTATGGATTTCTTCTTTTGTTTTACCTTGTTCTCTTTATATTCTTTACGAAAAAAGATATTTTTGTAGTAATAATTTAAGGAGGACGGCTATGACACCAAAACAACAGGGACTCTATTCCCCAGAGTTCGAGCGCGATAACTGCGGAGCAGGATTTATATGTAATTTAAAGGGGAAGCGAACCAACGATATCATACACAAAGCCCTGGATATTCTCATCAGGCTGGAACACCGTGGTGCCGTTAGCGCAGATGGTAAAACAGGTGATGGTGCAGGGATCCTGATTGAAATTCCACATGACTTTTTTAAGAAAGCATGTGATTTTGAAATTCCTGATTTTAAATCTTACGCGGTGGGAATGACTTTCCTGCCAAAATCCACAAACCAGGCAAGAATTTGTCGGGAAATTTTTGAAAAAGAAATCACCAGGCAGGGATTAACAGTATTGGGCTGGAGAAAAGTGCCGGTGGACAAAAGTTGCCTGGGAAGTATTGCAGGCCTTTCTGAACCCACGGTGGAACAGATTTTTATAGGAAAAGGAGAAGAACTTTCTGAAGAACTTTTTAATGCCAAGCTTTTTGCTGCCCGAAAAGTTACTGAACATAAAATATTTGGTTCTGAACTGGCTGAAGCGGAGTATTTCTACGTTTCCAGCCTTTCCACAAATACGATTATTTATAAAGGCCTGCTAATGCCACAGGACATTAATACCTATTATCCTGATTTAAATGATCCAGACCTGGTAACCAAGCTCGCCCTGGTACACCAGCGATTTTCAACCAATACTTTTCCAACATGGGATTTGGCCCAGCCATTTAGATACATGTGCCACAACGGTGAAATTAATACCCTTAGGGGAAATTTAAGCCGGATGAAAGCAAGGGAGGAATTGTTTGAAAGCGAAAAATTCGGCGACGACTTAAAAGAAATCACTCCAATTGTCCTGGAAGGAAAATCAGATTCCGCATCTATGGATATGGTGCTGGAATTATTGCTGCAAACCGGAAGATCACTGCCGGAAGCCATTATGATGATGGTGCCTGAAGCCTGGGAGAAAAATCCTTCCATGACAGAAGATAAAAAAGCTTTTTACGAGTACAATGCCTGTATCATGGAGCCCTGGGACGGCCCGGCTTCCATCCCGTTTACCGATGGGAATTACATTGGCGCCTTACTGGATAGAAATGGTTTGCGCCCATCACGCTATACCGTGACCAAAGACGGTTATGTGGTGATGTCTTCTGAAACCGGGGTTATAGACATAAAGCCGGAAAATGTGGAGCTGCACGGCAGGCTTGAACCCGGGAAAATGTTTCTTGTAGATATGAATGAAGGGCGCATTATTGGGGATGAAGAAGTAAAAACAGAAATTGTTTCCAAACTTCCATATAGAAAATGGCTGGATGAAAATTTGCTGCCTTTAGCAGAAGTACCTTATACCGGGAACAAAACCCCGGTTGAAAAGGAAGATTTTATGATCCGGCAAAAACTGTTTGGTTATACTATTGAGGATATTAAAACCATTATTACTCCCATGGCTGTAGGTGGCAAGGAAGCAATAGGATCTATGGGTGCCGATATTCCTTTAGCCGTACTATCAGATAAACCACAGCTGCTGTTTAACTATTTTAAGCAATTGTTTGCCCAGGTTACCAATCCGCCGCTTGATGGAATAAGGGAAGAAATCGTTACAGATATCAGCCTGGCCATTGGGGCAGACCGCAATATTTTTGATATTATTCCAGAGAATTGTAAGAAATTAAGAATACAGAATCCGGTAATCTCCAATGAAGATCTGGATAAGATTAAATATATAAATCACCCAGATTTTAAAGCGACTTCTATTTCCATTTTATATGAAGCCGAAAAAGGCCTTAACGGATTAGAAACCAGACTTGATGAAATTGTGCTGGAAATTAAAAAAGCGGTAGATAATGGCTGTAATGCCATTATCCTTTCAGACCGGAATGTTTCCTCCAGCCTTGCACCAATTCCTTCTCTTCTTGCCTGCTCTTTTGTGCACCACCGTCTTAAAAAGCATCACAGAAGATCCAGTTTTGGGATTGTAATTGAATCTGCTGAACCTCGTGAACCACATCATTTTGCCTTATTATTTGGATATGGTGCAAGTGCGATTAATCCATACATGGTAAACGAGATTATCTACAAACTGGCAGAATCAAAAGACATAGAAACAGAAGATCCCGAAATTGCCGTTCAGAATTTTAATAAAGCTATTGGAAAAGGCATTGTTAAAATCATGAACAAAATTGGGATTTCCACCCTGCACTCTTACCGCGGTTCACAGATTTTTGAAATTCTCGGTTTAAACCGCAAGTTTGTAGATAAATATTTTACCAATACCCCTACAAGGATTGAAGGGATTGGTCTATATGAAATTGAAAGAGAAATCCAAAAACGCTTTGACAGCGCATTTAATCCGCCGGAAACTGAAGAAGGACTCGACCTTGAAATTGGCGGGGACTACAGGTGGCGAAGAAACGGCGAGCGGCACATGTTTAATCCTGCCAGCGTGGCCAAACTTCAGCAGGCGGTAAAACAGAATAATCCTAAAAGTTATGAGGAATATGCTGCTATTATCAACGAGCAGTCCAAAAATCTGATGACGCTACGCGGAATGTTTAAGTTTCGCGATCTTAATCCCGTACCTTTAGATGAAGTGGAACCCTGGACAGAGATTGTAAAAAGGTTTAAAACCGGTGCGATGTCTTTTGGATCCATCAGTAAAGAAGCGCATGAAAACCTTGCGATTGCCATGAACCGGATGAAAGGAAAAAGCAATTCTGGCGAAGGAGGAGAAGATGCCAACAGGTTCAATAAAGATTTAGACGGAAACTGGAGAAACAGCGCCATCAAGCAGGTTGCTTCGGGACGTTTTGGAGTATCTATTAACTATTTAAGCAGCGCGCAGGAAATTCAGATTAAGATGGCACAGGGTGCAAAACCAGGAGAAGGCGGGCAACTGCCAGGCCCAAAGGTAAATCCCGATATTGCCAAAACAAGGAATTCCACGCCTTATGTAGGCCTTATTTCCCCTCCTCCTCACCATGATATTTATAGTATTGAAGATTTGGCGCAGCTTATTTTCGACTTAAAGAATGCCAACCGGGAAGCCCGTATTAACGTGAAACTGGTTTCTAAAGTTGGCGTGGGTACTATCGCCGCCGGGGTTGCCAAAGCGAAGGCAGATGTAGTACTAATTTCAGGTTACGATGGAGGAACAGGAGCTTCGCCGCTTACTTCCTTACGCCACGCAGGACTCCCATGGGAACTTGGAATAGCCGAAGCACAACAAACCCTTCTTCTTAATAATTTGCGGAACAGGATAGTGGTGGAAGCAGACGGGCAGCTGAAAACAGGTCGCGACGTTGCCATTGCCTGTTTACTTGGAGCTGAAGAATTTGGTTTCTCCACTGCGCCTCTTGTGGCCACCGGATGTATTATGATGCGAGCCTGCCACCTGAACACCTGTCCCGTGGGAATAGCCACTCAAGACCCGGAATTAAGGAAAAACTTTAAAGGCACGCCTGAAAATGTGATCAACTTCATGTATTTCGTTGCCCAGGAACTTCGCCAGATCATGGCAGACCTTGGCTTTAGGACCGTGAACGAAATGGTGGGGCAAAGCCAGAAACTGGATATGAACAAAGCAATTCAGCATTATAAAGCACAGGGAATAGACCTTTCCAATATCCTCTATAAGCCGAAAATTGATCCAGATATGCCGCTTTACTGCACACAAAAACAGGATCACAATCTGGAAAATGTGCTTGATTTTGAAATTTTAAGAAAAGCACATCCCGCTATCTACAGGAAAGAGAAGATGAGCCTGGACTTTTCCATCAGCAATATTAACCGTACAACCGGAGCGATATTAAGTAATGAAATCTCCAAAATTCATGGGGAAAACGGGCTTCCGCCAAATACCCTCAACCTAAATTTTGTGGGATCTGCAGGTCAAAGTTTTGGCGCTTTTGCTACACGTGGGCTTACGCTTAATGTAATTGGCAACACCAATGATTACTTCGGAAAAGGGCTTTCAGGCGCAACGCTAACCGTAAGAAAACCGGCAGAAGCCACCTTCAAATCCAATGAAAATATCATTATAGGAAACGTGGCATTATATGGAGCGATTGCCGGAGAAGCTTATGTAAATGGAATTGGCGGCGAACGCTTCTGTGTAAGAAATTCAGGCGCAAAAGCCGTGATTGAAGGTATTGGTGACCATGGCTGTGAATACATGACCGGCGGGATAGCCGTAATCCTTGGAAGAATAGGGCGAAATTTTGCCGCAGGAATGAGCGGTGGAATTGCTTACATCTATGACCCCGAAAATAACCAGGATTCCAATAATTTCAATATGGAAATGATTGGGCTGGAAAACCCTTCCGAAGAAAACCAGGAAGAACTGCTTAGCCTTATAGAAAACCATTACCGCTATACTGAAAGTGATGTGGCCAGAGAAATTTTAGATAACTGGGAAGAAAATAAAAACAAATTCATAAAAGTAATGCCGGTGGAATACAAAAAAGCATTACAAAAAATTGAAGAAGAGAAAATGAAGAACGAAAGAGAACTTAAAACAGCTTAAGCATGGGAAAATTAAGAGGATTTTTAGAATACGAAAGAGCTGAAGAAGAAACCTATGCCGCGCCTGAGAGGGTAAAAAGCTATACAGAATTTACCAAGGATCTCGATAATGAAGAATTGAACAAACAAGGCGGCCGTTGCATGGATTGCGGAATTCCGTTTTGCCACAGCGGTTGCCCAGTAGGGAATTTGATTCCGGATTTTAATGACGCGGTTTACCAGAATGACTGGAAACGCGCCCTTAAAATATTGCATACCACCAATAATTTTCCGGAATTTACCGGGCGTTTATGCCCCGCTCCATGTGAGTCTGCCTGCGTTCTTGGCATTATAGAACCTCCCGTGGCCATAGAAATGATCGAGAAGTATATTGCTGAAAGAGGCTTTAAAGAAGGCTGGATAAAACCTGAGCCTCCAGCCCACCGCACAGGAAAGGCCATAGCCGTGGTAGGTTCTGGCCCGGCAGGCCTGGCCGCTGCGCAACAGCTTAACCGCGCCGGGCATTCTGTTACTGTTTTTGAAAGAGATAAAAAAGTTGGTGGTCTACTGCGATACGGCATTCCCGACTTTAAGATGGAAAAGCATGTAATAGACCGCCGTATTGAGGTGATGGAAGGTGAAGGAATCACCTTTAAAACCAATACTCATGTTGGCGTGGATTATAAAATTGAAAAATTGAAGGAATTTGATGCCATTGTACTGTGCGGCGGGGCCACTCAAAAAAGGCCTTTGCCTATTCCGGGAGCAGATGCTGAAGGAGTGGTACAGGCCATGGAATTTCTTAAAAGAAATAACGAAGTGGTAGATGGCCTGGCTGAAACCACTGAAAGATTACAGGCCAAAGGTAAAGATGTAATTGTAATTGGTGGCGGGGATACAGGTTCAGATTGTGTGGGAACTTCTAACCGGCATGGAGCAAAATCTGTTACCAATTTTGAAATTATGCCAATGCCGCCAAAGTCACGAACCATAGATAATCCATGGCCATATTGGCCATTTACCTTGAAAACCAGTTCTTCCCATCAGGAAGGAGTGAACAGGAACTGGAGTATCTCTACCAAAGAATTTATTAAAGATAAGAGCGGAAAACTTACCGCCCTTAAAACTGTGAATATCGAATGGGTAAAAGGGGAGAATGGCAGGCCAAAACTTCAGGAAGTTCCTGATTCCGAAAAAGAATGGCCCTGTGACCTCGCGTTGCTGGCTTTAGGTTTTACAGGACCTGAAAAAACCCTTGGTGAAAAACTTGGCCTGGATCTGGACAACAGAACTAATATTAAGGCAAATAAAAAATACCAGACCAATGTACCCAACATTTTTGCTGCCGGCGATATGCGCAGGGGGCAATCGCTAATTGTTTGGGCAATTTCTGAAGGCCGGGAAGCAGCATATCATGTAGATAAATATCTTATGGGCAAAACCAAATTGCGCACAAAAGGCCAGGGAGACCTGCCTGCTGTTTAAATACAAATTGCGCTATTACAAAAGTCGTGGAAACTCTGAAAAATGGTTTTTCCACGACTTTTTATTTTTCTGTAAATCCTGCTTTTAAACCTGCAATTATCAGCATTAAAATTTTTCAATCATAAATTTCAGAAATAGGCTTCAATAACAACTGTATTTTTTATTTTTATAAAATTGATTACCAGTATTTTATAGAATAAAATTTCAGCTTAAAAAAATGAAGGCAGCAGTTCGTTATCAATATGGTTCCGCCGAAGTAATAAATATTGAAGAGGTAGAAAAACCTGAACCGGGAAACAAGGAGGTGTTAATTCGGGTAATTTATACCACCGTAAACCGTACAGATTGTGCGATACTTACCGGTAAACCATTTATCATGAAACTGATGCTTGGTTTTCCCAAGCCAAAGAAAAAAATTCCCGGTACAGTTTTCAGCGGTATCGTGGAAGAGACCGGCAGTAATGTTAATCTTTTTAAAGCAGGCGACCGCGTTTGGGGTTTTGGGGATAATGGTATTTCCTCACAAGCTGAATTCTTCACCTATCCGGAAAAGAAAAATATTCTTAAGCTTCCTACAGATATTTCCCTTGAACAAGCCGCGGCAGCCATAGAAGGCGCGCATTATGCTCTTAACTTCATCAATAAGGTTAACCTTAAGCAGGGAGATAAAGTTCTTATTAATGGCGCCACGGGTGCTATAGGTTCAGCAGCACTGCAATTTGTAAAATATTATGGTGGGTATGTCACGGCCGTTTGCAAAGGTCGTGATAACCACGTGGTAAAATCTATTGGAGCAGATGAGGTGATAGATTATACTAAGGATGATTTCACCCAAAAAAGGGCAAAGTATGACTTTATTTTTGATACTGTTGGGAAAAGCCGGTTCTCAAAATGTAAACACTTAATAAAAAGGGGCGGCGCTTATATTTCTTCAGAATTGGGTCCTAATATGGAAAATCTTTTTCTATCGGTAACCACTGGATTTGGAAGTAATAAAAAGGTAAAATTTCCTGTTCCGTTACATCATAAAAAAAGTATGGAATTTACTATGGATTTGATGAAAACCGGAAAATTTAATCCCTTAATAGACAAAAACAGGTATTCGCTAAATGAGATAGGAGATGCCTATAAATACGTCCTCACTGGCGAGAAAACCGGAAATGTTTTGGTAAGCATTCAGAAGGAGTAGAATTATAATCTTATTATTCATAAGGGCGCGCCTTTAGGGCCGGCTATACGCGCTAACTGCCCTGCCTGAAGGCCCGGCAGGCCTCACGCAGCTTGTAAAGGTTTAACAAATGCCTGAATTAAGCCTGAATAGAAAATAAAACTGTACGTCTAAAAATTACAACTATTAATTGTTAATGAGGGTAAGATTGATGACTTGTGATAAGGTGAGGAATCTCATCCATACGAATATCCCAAATTACCGGCAGCACATAATAGATGATGAGGCTTATAAGAAGTATTGAAATTATATTCATAAAAATGCCTGCTTTTACCATATCGGGAATATTCAAGTGACCCGATCCAAATACCACCGCATTGGGAGGCGTGGCCACAGGGAGCATAAAGGCACAGGATGCCGCCAATGTAGCAGCCACAAGCAGGAAATATGGATGGATTCCCAGGGCAACAGCCATAGGAGCCAAAATGGGTAAGAGCATGGCTGTGGTGGCAAGGTTAGAGGTAACCTCAGTTAAAAAGTTTACTGCCGCGACCAATACCAGGATTAAAAGGAAAAATGGAAGATTTTCCAGGCTCGTTAATTGCTCTCCTATCCAAATCGCAAGGCCGCTTACTTCAAAAGCCTTAGCCAGGGCCATTCCGCCGCCAAATAGAATAATTATCCCCCATGGAATCCTTACCGTATCTTCCCAGTTCAGCAACCGGCTGCCCTTTTCACCAGCGGGGAGAACAAAGAGCAAAATTCCGGCACCCATAGCAATAATAGTATCATCAATATTAGGGATTAGGGAGTCTAAAAGAAAACTTCTTGTAATCCATGCCAGCGCAGTAACTGCAAAAACAATCAGGACAATTTTCTCTTCTCTACCCATTCTTCCCAAATCACGTAACATAGAAGCTAATTCCTTTTTCTCCCCGGGCACTTTAATGTCTTTAAAATCAAATGCAAAGCCTGTGAGATATTTCCAGCAGATAAACAATAACAAGAGGGATACGGGTAAGCCTATTTTTAGCCACTCCAAAAAACTAATTTCTATTCCAAACATTTTTTCCATAATTCCTGCTAAGACTAAATTAGGCGGAGTTCCTATTAAGGTGGCAATTCCACCAATAGAGGCGCTATACGCTATTCCCAACATTAAAGCCTTGCCAAAAACGGAATGATTATTTTTAAATGTATCCGGGTTTTCCTGCAGCTCTCCCAGCATGGCCGTTCCAATAGGAAGCATCATTACAGAAGTTGCGGTATTGGAAATCCACATAGAGAGAAAAGCTGTGGCAACCATAAACCCAAGAAGGATCAATTTCATATTAGTTCCAATTAGCATGATTACCGAAAGGGCAATACGGCGGTGCAGGTTCCATTTTTCAATGGCTATTGCCAGCAAAAAGCCCCCCAGGTACAGGAATATATATTTGTCTCCATAAGCATTGGTAACCGTTCCAATTTCCAGTGCTCCGGTTAATGGGAAAAGAGCGATGGGAAGCAATGCGGTAACGGCAATAGGTACCACTTCGGTTACCCACCAAAGCGCCATCCAAAGAGTCACGCATAGTACATCCCAGGCAGGGGCAGGTAAGCCCTCGGGATTTTCAGGTCCTTGTAAAACCAGGAAAATTAATGGTCCTGCTAAAAGGGAAATTAATTTGTAGTGATCTTTCATTCTAAAGGGTATTGAACTAAGATATTAAAAAAATGTTGTCATTAACTTCTCTAAATACACACCATGATGCAGGTTTTCATAATAAAAAAGACTACTCTCCCATGCACTGTTCCGGTAAGATTGAATCTATTTAAATCCCTCTTAAGAATTTTCCTGAGACTTTTTTCTTCATTCTGCAGAGGGATCTGTATATACTCTAAAACTTTAGGAACGGGATTAAATAAATTTATTCCTGTGCGATAAGGAAGTTAAGCATTCACATTAGTTCCAATCTTAAGGTAAACTTTAGAATTCCATCTTACTTTCGCTCTCCATTAGTTGAAATATGCTAAGGAATTGAAGGACAATCTTTCGTGGAAAAGGTTGCTGCCAGATCAAAATAATTAGTAAGCTGAGGTTTTCTAAAATTACTGGTGCATCCATCGGAACAAAAGGAATGGCATCCCGATTCCTAATCGTTTAAAACAGAGAATTTATGGAATTAAAACTGAAGAATTTTATATGGGTATTTTTATTTCTGCTGTGTATCTCCTTTACAGGCCATTCCCAGCTTATAGAACCCAAAAATCCTACTATAAAAACAGCGGGTGATGTGCTGGCTTATGCCATACCAGCCACCACTTTTGTTTCCACTTTAATATTAAAAGATAAAGAAGGTACCTGGCAAATGACTAAAGGTTTTCTGCTGAATGAAGCCGTAACTTTAGGCTTAAAGTTTGCCCTAAATAAACCAAGGCCATTTCACGGTGGAGATAAAGCTTTTCCTTCAGGCCATACTTCAGCCACCTTTCAAAGTGCTGCATTTATACATGGGCGCTATGGTTTTAAATACAGTATCCCTGCCTACGCCTTGGCGGGATTTACAGCATTTAGCCGAATAAACGCGCAAAAGCATGATGGATACGATATTCTGGCGGGTGCAGTGGTTGGGATTGGAAGCTCGCTTATCTTTACAACTCCTTACGAGCAGGAACATATGGATCTCACCTTCAATAGTTATGATGGCCAGTATTTATTAGGCTTTACCTACAGATTTTAATATAAAATGAAATGAATAATATTATAGATTTTTTTCTTCATCTGGATAGCCATTTATTTACGATGATTCTGGATTATGGTTTCTGGATTTATGCCGTTTTATTTGCCTTCATTTTTATTGAAACAGGGCTGGTGGTTTTACCATTCCTGCCGGGAGATTCTTTGCTGTTTGCCGCAGGCTCTTTTTGTGCAGGCGTTCAAAATGATGCAGGACAGACCGCCGAATTAAACCTCTGGATAGTCCTGCTAATTATGGCTGCTGCGGCCATTATGGGGGACAGCCTTAACTATTACCTTGGCAAAACCATAGGCTTAAAAGTGCTGGCATGGAAAGCTTTTGGGAAACCCCTGGTAAGTGAAAAGCATATAGATAAAACAAGAGCGTTTTATGATAAGCATGGTCCCAAGACCATTATTCTTGCGCGTTTTGTTCCTATTGTGAGAACTTTTGCCCCTTTTGTAGCAGGCATAGGAGATATGCATTATGGGAAATTTATAAGGTTTAATGTAATAGGGGGAATAATGTGGGTGCTGATCTTGGTATTGGTAGGATACTTCTTTGGTAACCTTACTTTTGTGAAAAATAATTTTGAGCTAGTAATTCTGGGAATAGTAGTGCTTTCTCTTCTCCCTGTGGCTTTCCAGTTTTTTAAGGGGAAAAAAAGCAAAAAGAAGAAATGACCTGTTTTACAAATTCATAAAAACAGGTCATGCTTTATTACTAACTTCAGGTTTAAGCAAAAGTCTTTGCTACCTGATATTATGTAGCAGGGTCTATTTTTTCATCTTCTTCAGAAAAGTAGAGGCTGGAAAACTAGGTTTTAAGCGTTCTGCTTTCATTTTTCAATTCAGAAATAAAAGGTTGTTTATAGAATCTTTTTCCTGTGGCCCTATAAAGTGCGTTAGCCAGAGCACCCTGAACGGGAGGGAAAGGAGGTTCCCCAAGTCCTGTGGGATCAATTCCATTTTCAACAAAATAAACCGAGACTTTAGCAGGGGCCTCCTTATGGCGAATAAGCCTGTAAGTATCAAAATTATTTTGCTGTGGCACACCATCACTAAAAGTTATCTCGCTATAAAGCGCGTGCCCTATTCCATCTATAGTCCCACCTTCAACCATATTTTTAGCAGCTTCGGGATTTACCACAATTCCGCAATCTACGGCACAGGTTACCCTATCAATAACAGGTTCATTATTTTCAACCGTCATCTCCAGGATTTGTGCCACATAGGAATTATGGCAATAATAGGCAGACACTCCCCTGCTCAAGTTTGTATTGTTACTTTCCCAGCCAGCCTTGTCCCTTACCAGTTTAAGCACTCCCGCATAGCGCCCAGCATCATAATCGTTATCTTCTCCAACAGGATTATTTTTAGCTTTTTCCAGCAATTCCAATCGGAATTCTATAGGATCTTTCCCGGTTTCTTCAGCTAGTTCATCTAGAAACGACTGTTCTGCACCGGCAATAAAATTGGACCTTGGTGCCCGGAAGGCACCGGTGGAAATATTTGAATTGATGGTCCAGCTTTCTGCCAGATAGTTTTCAATAGCTCCGGCAGGAAAGCGGTTTGCAAACAATGGGCTTTCTGTAATTCCACCTGCATTTACATGAAAAGCGGTAATATTATTTTTCCCATCCAGCGCAGCACGATAGGTGACCTGGTAGGCCGGGCGGTAGACTCCATTGGTCATATCATCTTCACGGGAATAAACCAGTTTTACAGGTTTGCCCAGTTTTTTTGAAATTACAGCAGCCTCAACAAGAAAATTACCATAGAGCCTTCGTCCAAATCCTCCGCCCATACGGCTCATCTTCACGTCAATATTTTCAAGATCTATTCCCAGGCGTTTGTTTACGCTTTTTTCAGCAAATTCAGGAGTTTGTATTGGGCCGTATAATTCCGCATGATCGTCAGTGACATCAGCGAAAAAATTCATAGGCTCCATACAATTATGTGCAAGGAAAGGGCAGGAGTATGTACGTTCTATTACCCGGGCAGCATTTTTAAAAGCTTTTTCCGGATTTCCGTTCTTACGTACTACTTCAGATTCTCCGGGCCCTACCTGTGCCATAAGGGAACTGTGAACCGGGCTGCTTTCTAATCCGCTTACATCTTCCATGCCTGCAGATTTTTCCAGGATTTCAATCTCCTTGGTCAGTTCGGGGTTCAGATCCCATTCCACATGTAAAGCTTTCTTGGCCTGCATTACCTGCCAGGTAGATTCTCCCACCACCACTACAAGTTTGGGGAAAGCAGTCACATCAGACCATTCTTTCTCCATATCTTCGGGATAGGTGTTAATGGTAAAAACATCGGTAATCCCTGGCATTTCTTTTACCTTTTCTGCATCCATAGTTTTGAATTGCATTCCAAAGGCGGGAGGTTGCACGATCATGGCAATTAACATTCCCTCTCTATATGTGTCTAATCCATACAGAGGTTGTCCTGTTACAATTTTTTTCGCGTCAACATTTTTCCTGGGGGTACCAATAATATTAAAATCATCATTATTCTTTAATTCTACCTCCACTGGAACTTCTACCTGTGCGGCGGCTTTGGCAATTTCACCGTAGCTAAGTGATTTACCGCTTCCGGAATGGGTTATAACCCCTTCTTTTACGCTAAGTTCAGAAACCGGAACATCCCACTGGCTGCCTGCAGCCGTAAGCAACATCTGCCTTGCAGTGGCCCCGGCCATTCGCAGGGATTTCCAGCCTTGCCGTATAGACTGGCTGCCGCCGGCAATTTGACGGGTGAAAATAGCTGTATTTAGCGGTGCCTGTTCAACAATAACATTGCTCCAGTCCACATCAAGCTCTTCGGCTACAATCATGGGCATGGATGTTTTAACATTCTGACCAATTTCAGGGTTTGGGGAATAGATAGTCACCACTCCGTTGTCGCCAATTTTAAGATAGCCATTTAATTCAAACCACTCTTCGGGCATTTGCATGGCCATTTCTTTGGTGGTCTCTTCTTCGCTGGCCCTGTTGCAGGCAAGCCAGTTAAATCCAAGAATCAATCCTCCCCCGGCTAAAGAAACACTTTTTATAAAGGATCTTCTGCCTATGCCTGTTTTTACTTTGCTCATCTTTAAGTGTTTTTATGGTTTAAGCGATTTGAGAATTGGAAGCCGATTTTATTGCAGCTTTTATTCTGGTATAAGTCCCGCAACGGCAAATATTTCCATTCATCGCATTTTCAATCTCAGAATCACTGGGGGAAGGATTGCGCTTTAGTAAAGCGGCAGCAGACATAATTTGTCCTGCCTGGCAATAACCACACTGTGGCACATCCTGCTCCAGCCATGCCTGCTGCACAGGATGATCGCCGTTTTCAGAAAGTCCTTCTATAGTGGTGATCTCATTATCTGCAGCAGAGGAGACAGGGATTTGGCAGGATCTTACGGCAGAGCCATTAAAATGAACTGTACATGCTCCACATTGGGCAATTCCGCAGCCGTATTTTGTACCCACTAGTTTCAGATGATCTCTTAAAACCCAAAGTAAAGGAGTACTGGGATCTACATCCACTGTCTGATCCTTTCCGTTTATTTTGATATTCAATTCTGCCATGATCTTAATTTTTTGTAAAAAATAACAAATTTATTTCTTTTCAGTCCCTGAAAATTAGAAATTAATTCTCATGAAATTTTAATGAATCTTTCTAAGTGGGAATTTCTATTACAGGAAACATTACCTGTTATCTTTCTTTTTCACCTAAAAGATTCGAAAAGTAAACCTTAGTTAAAATAAAAACAGGTTAGCTTCTTCCACATGTACTTGAATTATTGGTTGCAGGAATAACGCGATGCCCGAAGCAGGAATATAGATTTAAACGGACTGGGGAAAGCTTAAGATAGGCAGGGATTTAATTTTTAATCCTGTGCACAACTCACTTTTAAGATTAACATTAAAATAAAAAATAGGGTCTACTTGTTAATTTTTTCTAAACATTCGGAAGAATGAGGAAAATTATTTTTGAAAAAAATTTCCTTTGAGTTTTATTAGCCTATTTCTTAATCAGCTTCTGCTTCCTTTACAAAAGAAGGAGTACGAATTTTGTTTTTTTATTGGAAAGAAAAGCAGGATCAACAATTCTCATGTTATTCATGCAGAATTTTGCGAGTTGTTACCGGAGGAAACGGGAAGGATAAAACTGGGGCATTTTCAGGAAATAGGAGAAGTTATTACTGCCGGGAAGGAAAAATTTGAACATGTAGAAGTTTGCAAACATTGCTGCAGTATTTAATTAGTTCACTACATTTTATATTTGGCGTCCTTTGTTTTAAAGAGCATTCATAAAGTGCTTTTTCCAGCCCTATTTCAGCTTTAAATAGCAAATTTTATATTCCTTTTAAAAGTCTAAAGGTTTCAATAGAGCGAAAGAGGTTTAAAAAAGTTATAGCAATTTTTCAAAGCACACACTATTTTCAACACCAATATACTGGCCGTAATTTGGAATAAGCCTGTAACCGTTCTTTTTATAAAGCGCAATGGCTTCTGGCTGCCTGATTCCGGTTTCCAGTATACACCTGGAAAAGCCAAGTTCACCAGCCCATTTTTCCAGCTCCTTTAATACCAAGCCGGCCAGGCCTCTTCCACGGTGATCAGGCATGGTAAACATCCTTTTTATCTCCATACTGCCCATTTCAAATTCTTTTATAGCACCGCAGCATACCGCACGTTCATCTTCAAAAAGCAGTACCACGTGTTTTATGCTATTTAGCTTGTTAAACTGGTCATAAAAGGAATGTTCCTCGCCATCTCTAATTGCAAGATCGGCATCCAGTAATTTTACCAGCGTGATAAATTTGGGATGGTCCGCCTGGGTGCGTAAAATTCTCATTCAGGTTTTTATTCTAAAGTAATAAAAATTGGACACCTGCTCCCGGGGATCTCCCGGGTTAAAGGAAATTAAATTGTATGGATAGCACGGAAAGTAAAACTTTTAAGTAAAAAATATTAAACATTTCTTAAAATTGAAGTATTTTCTTACATTCGTCTACGTTATTCTAATCCATGTTTAAAGAAATTCAATGACAAGAACCAAGGCCAAAGCGGTACTGGAATTTCAGAAAAGAAGAATCTGGGATCCACTGGTTTCACGGGAAGAGTGGCTGGCAGGAGTGATTCCTATAATTTTAAATATTTTTCCTAAAAGCGCTGCAGGTAAAGTGTCATTGCTGGAAAATTTGAATGATGATCCAGATTTCTACGAGGGATTGGATTCTAATGAAAAGAAAAAACTGCGTAGAAGGAAGGCTGAAAAATATCTTCAGAATTTTATTGAGGAAATAGAATTTCTGGGGCTGGAAGATAAATATATAGAAGTGGGTGATTTGTTGCGCAACTATACCTTCTGGGTCATTATCATCTTTGCAGGATTAGCGGGATTCTATGGAGGAGAAATTTTTAGGGAGCAGAATGAGACGATTTTGGAAAGATTGAACGATCTGGAAAAAAAGAACCATTTCTACAGAAATAGGATAGAGGCTCTGGAACTGCAACTGAACGAAAAGATAAAGTTGAGCTAAAAGCAATTTCTATTTTCTGCAATTTTTCTACTTTTAGGAGGTATTTAAGCCTCTTATCTTATGGAAATGTTTTTACAACCCGATACCTGGGTAGCTTTGCTTACCTTGACTTTTATGGAAATTGTACTCGGGATAGATAATATTATTTTTATCTCTCTTGTTGCCGGCCGGTTGCCCCAGGATCAGCAAAAAAAGGCACGTCTCGGAGGCCTTTCCGCAGCACTGGTTATGCGGGTTTTGCTTTTGCTTAGTATTACATGGATTATAGGCCTTACCCAGCCAGTTCTAACTATTTCCGGATTTGATCTCAGCTGGAGAGATCTTATCTTAATTGCCGGAGGTATCTTTCTCCTTATTAAAAGTACCCTGGAGATTCATCATAAAATTGAAGGGCAGGAGGAAGAAAAGGAAGTGAAGCAGGTAAACTCTTTTGGGTATGCTATCCTTCAAATTGTAATGCTGGACATCATCTTTTCATTCGATTCCATTCTTACCGCGGTAGGTCTTACTGAAGAATTACTATTAATGATCATAGCCGTAATTATTTCTATTGTGGTTATGATGATTTTTGCCAAAACTGTAGGGGATTTTGTAAACAAACATCCCACTATTCAAATCCTGGCGCTGTCCTTTTTAATCCTGATTGGGGTAATGCTTATTGTAGAAGGAGCACATTATCATGTGCCCAAAGGCTACATCTACTTTGCGGTATTTTTCTCTCTTGCCATAGAAATGCTCAATATGCGATACCGTAAAAAGGCGGTTAATCAATAACTTCGTAATGAATAGGCTTAAAGCTGCCGTTGTTGCTATCTTCAGCAGAACATGCGGTTAAACCAATAATAAGATCCATCTGCGCTTCAAAAAGCACAAAATCCCCCGCTTTGCTCAAAGGTGGATCTACACTTATTTTGCCCTCAGTATTAAATTGAACATTCATAAAAATATTAAAAGCGGTGGGGATATCATCGGGTTCAATATTATATTTTTTCAAATTGGTATAGAGGTTTTCAAAACAACTCGGGTGGTACCCAGGATTGTTATACATAATCTGGAAAGTTTCAGGACTGCAGGGGGCAAGAAGAAAGTCATTGCGGCCGTTAGTGTCTTCAAGAATTTTCATCATTTTCCGGCTGCGGTTGCTCCATAAAAAATTGCCGCGGCTAATAAGAATACTTTCCTCAAAATCCAGCGTTTTCCCGCTGGAAATCTTCTCCCTTTTGTCTTCGGCATTAAACAACACCATATCGCTTACCTGTTGGCCTTTAGGATCTGTAACCTTTAGCTTTTGTCCTTTTTTTATTTTAAATGCTGCGCCTGTTTGCTTTTCAATAATCTGGGTCATGGTAGTTTGTTATTTTGCTGAAAGTTCTTTTAATTTTTTTTCTGCGGAATCTAAAGTAACTGCTTTTGCCGTAATTTTTTTCCATGGATCTTCTTTCCTGCCCATCCTGCGGAAAATGTTCTTAATTGTATATTTTTGAGAGGAATCCAGCGAAGATAATTCTTCCCACTCAATTGGCGTGGCAACCGGTGCGCCTGCAATAGGCCTTACTGCATAAGGAGCCACTGTGGTTTGCCCAAAACCGTTCCTGGCAACATCCAGGTAAAGTTTATTTCCACGTTTGTTTTTTCTTGCAGCAGTGGTAAATTCCTGCGGATGCTTTTTTTCGAGGTAATGTGCGATTTCCTGAGCAAATGCTCTAATTTCATCAAAGTTTTTCTCCGGTTTTAGTGGGACTACTACATGCAATCCCCTTGAACCGGTAGTCATAAGGAAAACGGGCAGGTTTAGTTTTTCTTCGAGAAATTCCTTAAAAATTAACGCGGCTCTCTTTACCTCGTTAAAATTATCTTCTGAAGGATCCAGGTCAAAAACCATCCGGTCCGGAAAATCAGGCTGGTCTTTTTTGCTCAGCCAGATGTGCGGAGTAATACAAGCCTGATTGGCAAGATAAATAAGGGTGGATTTATTGTTGCAAAGCACATAGCAGGTGGTTCCGCCATCCTGTTTCTCGATTTCGGTAGTATGGATCCAATCCGGAAAATAATCGGGTTCGTCTTTTTGAAAAAAGCGTTTATCTTCTATGCCGTTCGGAAAGCGCAACATGGTGATTGGCCGCTCCTGAAGGTGCGGCAGCATAACTTCAGCTATTTTTTCATAATAATCAATAAGATCGCCTTTGGTATAACCTTCCTTCGGGAAAAATATTTTTTCCCTTTTGGTAATTTCAAACTCAAATTCTTCCTTATCCTTTCTGGTTGCCATTTTCTTCTGAATCTTTCTTGATCTGTTCCATTGTTCTTCCGGTAAGCACAGATTTATTTTCTGTACTGGTAGGATTTCTTCTGGCATCTGCTTCCTCATCATCAGATTTTATAAGCAGCCATTGTTCATTCTTCCCTTTTTTAGTCCTGATGAGGCTATACCCACCCCTAATTTTCTCACCATTCAGGAGAAAGCTTGCATGCCCTTCCTTCAATTGCTTTTCCAGAGGGATAATATGGCCTTCAGCATCTTTCTTTTTTATCGAATAGGTCCCGGCATCCCATACCATAACTGTTCCTCCTCCATATTGATCTTCAGGAATAATCCCTTCAAAATCGGCATACTCTATGGGGTGATCTTCAGTAGTTATAGCCAGTCGTTTTTCATCAGGATCTGTAGATGGACCTTTAGGCACGGCCCAGCTTTTTAATACCCCTTTTACAAGAAGCCGGAAATCGTAATGTAAATTGGTGGCATCATGTTTTTGTATAACAAAAATGTCCTTTTTTCCCCTGGCGATTTCGGGATCACCAAAAGGTTCAGAAGAAACATTGAAATCTCTCCTGTCGCGGTACCTTTCTAAAAAACTTTTTGTTGCCATAACAAGATATTTTAGAGCAATTGCTGGTTTTCCTTTTCTATATCCTTTTTTAATGCCAGGCAGCTAGAGTCTTTGGTCTTTTCTAAATGTTGGGTTATTAATTTCAAATCTTCTTTTTCAAAACCCTGATGCAATTTTGCGACCGCTTCAATTTTCACAGGTTCTCCCCAAAATCCTTTAATTATTGGTAAATGTTGCTTAAGCATATCTTCCGGAAGGTCTTTGTATAAAAGAGGATTTTCCTGATCCTTTTCAAAATGAGAAACAAGGATTTCCAGAGATTCCTCCAGCTCTTTTCTAGTTTGCAATTTTAGTTTAACATTTACATGTATGGCCGAATAGTCCCATGTGCTTATGTCCTTCTCTCTGTACCAGGAAGAAGAAATATAACCCTGTGCACCATGAAAAATCAAAAGGGCTTCCAGGCCGTCTTTTAAATAGGGGTATTGTTCATTGTTCCAGGCAATATGGCCATGAAGAACAAAATGCTCCGCATTTCCCTTTGGGAGTACAGGAATGTGAGTAGCCAGCAGGCGCTCTCCTTGTAAAACTAACGTGGCAAAGGGATGTTTATTTATAAAATCAAAAATATATTTTTTATCTGTCTTCTTATATTTGTCCCGTTGGTACATTATGCTTATTTCTGATTAAGAAACGGACATTTCCATTCTTCACCAACTTTTCTTCCACTATATTGCCGGGCCTCGCTATTTTTTCCAAAATCTTCCAACATGGGGTTTATGTTTCCCTGAAGTTCTGTATCCCGTTCTCTTATTTTGTCGCGCACGGTTTGATAAGTCCCCATATCTCTTAACTTTTCAAACTGCCAGTGTAGGTTAAAAGCAATAGTGGGAAACGGGCTTTGTCTCGCTTTTCTTGAACTGTTTGGATGCAGCCCCACCATGTAAAAAGCTTTGCCGCCAAGACTAAAGCTGAATTTTTCACTCTCAGGATCTTTACTTACATTGGGATCCCATGCAGCGTCATCTGTCTCATGAAGAAACTGCAACTGCTTCCACAGCAATTGCTCAAACTGCTCTTCTGTAAAATTTTTACGACCTTTAAAAGCAGCCATGAAAGTAAAGAAATCGTTAGACTCAAAATCATAATTGTCAATATAGATTTTAAGGTCACGAAGAATTTCCCTTGCTGCTTGTTTAGACCCAAAATTTTCGTAGGCATGAAAATCTACATGGTCCATGCTAAAAACAGTCTGCGCCAT
This sequence comes from Autumnicola aciditolerans, assembly GCF_041679265.1. Taxonomy (NCBI): domain Bacteria; kingdom Pseudomonadati; phylum Bacteroidota; class Flavobacteriia; order Flavobacteriales; family Flavobacteriaceae; genus Autumnicola; species Autumnicola aciditolerans. Next base: position 268,686 of record NZ_JBGFSM010000001.1, on the reverse strand, counting down.
TACGCATGGATGATTATCTTTTATAATGAAATCCTGAAATTCCTGTTCCATTTTCTTTTCAGAAATATCTTTAGATTTATCAACAGAAAGCTGCTCTTTTTGCGTTTTTATTTCCTTTGTCAACATTTTCGAGTGAATTTTTATTAAATTTAAAATGTTGTTCCCTCTGATGGAAATTCTTTAAGAATATCTTAGTGGTATTTTAATGAAGATTAACTACTGTAAAGCTTTAGCGTTAAGAGCCGTAGCTATATGCGTTACTTTAATGCTTTAAATTAGCCTGTAATCCCACAAGTAAATGAATATTGCGCTAATTCTTTTATCCGCTTTTACTGCTACTGCAGTAATGACTATTTTTACCTATATATGTGCAGCAGTTAGACATTCACAGTTTAAGCCCCCGGAGCTTTTAAACCAACTTTCCAGCAGTGCATCCACAATACCTCTTAAGGTGGGAAAAAATAATGTGCTGGGCTGGATTATCCATTTTGCCATAGGGCTGGCATTTGTACTTATTTTTGAGTGGATCTGGAATAACTTTTCTGTGGAAACCTCCATCCTGAGTGGTGCGGTTTTCGGTTTTTTTGCCGGAATTGTAGGAATTGGTGGCTGGAAAACCATGTTTGCCATTAATACAGATCCTCCAAATATAGAGCTGAGGTCTTTTTTTATCCAGTTACTGGTGGCTCATATCCTGTTTGGAATTACTGCAGCAGTAGTTTTTATGATGGCCTAATCACTTCTTTTTCCTGTACCTCACCATCAGGTAAAGCATAAGCCCGTTTAAAGCGAGGGACGCACCGTTAGTAGCAATAATAGGAAGATCATTCTGGGTGAATCCATAAACCACCCAAAGAAAAACTCCTAACAGTAATATTCCAAACATTAAAGGAGAGACATCTTCAACCTTTTTGGTTTTCCAGGCTTTTTTAATTTGTGGAATAACAGATACAGTGGTGCAAATCCCCGCAACAATTCCCAATACATCTGTCCAGGCAAGCATAATTAACGGTTTACATCACTTATTAGCCATTCTTCAAATTGCTCGTTTTTATCCTGGCTATGTAAGACAGAAATATCGCCCGTGGCCTCAAAAATTACCGCTCTTACCTGGGATAGGTTAAGGACATTGGCCTCCCTTAGTTTAGAACGGAGGTCACCTTCAGTAACTTTGGCTTTTTTAAGGTTCTCCTTTAAAATTTCACGGCCGTCCATAAGAAGTAAAGGAGTGTTATCTACTGCGTTACTTACTCCTTTAAACCTTCTTAAAAATGCTACAAACATCTGCATTCCATAGATAAGGCATAACCCAGCAATACCCTGGGAAATAGTAACCGCTTTTGAGAGGACCGTAGAAGCAACCATGGATCCAATAGCAACTGTAATTGCAAAGTCAAAACTGGACATTTTAGAGAAGCTGCGTTTCCCGGAAATACGCGTTAAAATAATGATGGCAATGTAAATGCCCACAGCATTTATTGCAATAGCTGCGATAGATTCCCAGCGGGTATTAAACCATTCTTCCATAGAATACTAAATAATTAAGTTGTAGAACAAGGTAAGAAGAAAGTATGGTTAACCTCCAATTTGTTCACCACCATTAACATGTATTACCTGTCCTGTAATATAACTGCTATCCTCTGAAGCGAGAAAAACATAGGCGGGTGCAACTTCTGAAGGTTGCCCCGCCCTGCCCATAGGAACTTTTTTGCCAAAATCCTTAATATCATCAAAAGTGGATGGGATAAGCGGCGTCCAGATTGGCCCCGGCGCTACGGCATTAACCCTTATTTCTTTATCCACCAACATTTTGGAAAGCGACCTTGTAAAAGTGGTAATGGCGCCTTTGGTACTGGAGTAATCCAGCAAATGGGAGCTGCCGCGATAGGAGGTGACAGAGGTGGTGTTAATTATACAGCTGTTTTTCTTAAGGTGCTTCAATGCTTCTTTTACAAGATAAAAGTACGGGTAAATATTTGTTTCAAAAGTCTCCTTCATCTGGTCTGTGGTAACATCCTCTATATTTTCTTGCGGAAACTGCACCGCGGCATTATTTACCAGGATATCAATTTTATTAAATTCTGAAAGACATTTTTGGATTGATTGCTTGCAAAAATCTTCATTTTTAAGGTCGCCTTCAATAATTAAACATTTTTGTCCTTCCTTTTCCACCATCTTTTTAGTTTCCAGCGCATCATCGTCTTCTTCAAGATAAATTATGGCAATAGCTGCACCTTCTCGTGCAAAATGAACGGCAACACTGCGGCCAATTCCGCTGTCTCCACCTGTGATAAAAGCTGTTTTTCCTTTTAGCTTCTCACTTCCTTTATAATTTTTTCTGATGATTTCCGGTTCTGGATGCATCTTATTTTGATCTCCCGGCTGGCTCTGGTCCTGCTGCGGAAAATTTTTTGATTGTGTCATAGCTTCAAATATTTATAATTTAATAGAGCTTAACCTGCCTGTATTATAGCTGAAGGTTGTGCAACATTAAAAATAAGAAGGCATTCCTTAAATAAAATGTTAAGTGGTCTTAAGTATTTCTAAATAAACTTTTCAAAATTTCCTGAAATCCGGTAGCTTTTCAGCTAAATAGATACCTTTGTGAGATGAATTCAGTTATTAAAATTGGACATCGCGGGGCTAAAGGGCATCTTGCTGAAAATACCCTGGAGAGCATCGCAAAAGCTATCGCTTTTGGAGTGGATATGGTAGAAATTGATGTGCACCGATGCGCTTCAGGCGAAATTGTGGTTATGCACGATTTCACCCTAGACCGTACTACAAATGTAAGTGGAGAAGTTGCCGCTAAGAGTTGGGAATATCTCAAAACCTTAAAGATAGAAAGGGAATTTAAGATCCCTCTGCTTACAGAAGTGCTGGCACTTATAGAAGGCAAATGTGCCATTAATATAGAATTAAAAGGATTGAATACCGCCCAGGCGGTCTGCGATATAGTACAGGAGCATATTAAAACTGGAAGTTGGGAGTATAAAGATTTTATCCTCTCCAGCTTTCAGAAGAATGAACTTTTTGAAGTTAGAAAATACGATGAGCAAATCCCTATTGGTATTTTAAGCAAAGCCAGCCTCGCTGAAGCCATAAATTTAGGAGAAAAGCTCAACGCTTCAGCTATTCATCCTTCCGCAGGGATAATTACACGTGAAAATGTGGTGGAGGCACAGGCGAAAGGATTCAAGGTAAATGTGTGGACGGTTAATGAACCCGAAACCATTGCCAGAATGAAGGAATTTGGGGTAGATGGCATTATTTCAGATTTTCCGGACAGGTTGTAGTGAAAAGTGAATAGTGAGAAGTGGAAAGTGAATAGTGAGAAGTGAAAAGTGAAAAGTGAATAGTGAGAAGTGAAAAGTGAGAAGTGAAAAGTGAAAAGTGATAAGTGAAAAGTGAGAAGTGAGAAGTGAAGAGTTATTTTCGGAATAGAAAAATGGTGAATTAAGGGTGGAAAATAAAAAAATTTCTGCAGTGATCTGCGGGCTGTTTCTTTTACGATGCAGGATTACAACTCGTTAAAAATAAATGGGAATTATTTTTTGTTCATTATCAGAAAAGACAAACTTCTAATAACTAAAGACTGCCAACTGAGAAAGGGACCAACAACTAAATGAACTACGAAATTATAGTAATTGGCGGGGGTGCTGCAGGGTTTTTCACGGCAATAAATGCTGCGGAATTGAAGCCTTCAGCTAAAATTCTTATCCTGGAAAGAGGAAAGGATGTGCTTACCAAAGTTCGTATTTCAGGTGGAGGCCGATGTAATGTTACTCATGCCGAATTTATTCCGAATAACCTGATTAAAAACTATCCCAGGGGAGAAAAGGAGCTGCGCGGGCCATTTCATCAGTTTATGACCGGCGATACCATAGCCTGGTTTGAGGAACGGGGAGTAGAGCTTAAAACTGAAGAAGACGGGAGGATGTTCCCGGTTTCGGATACTTCAGAAACCATTATTAACTGTTTTCTTGCGGAAGTTCAAAGGCTTAAAATTGACGTCAGGAAAAGTGAAACAGTAAAGACCATTCGCGATGAGGAAGATTTTTGGGAAATCGAAACTTCAAAAGCTACTTATTCCGCAGAAAAAATAGTGATAGCCACCGGCAGCAATCCCAGGATATGGAAATTGCTGGAGCAGCTGGGCCATAAAATAACTCCCGCCGTTCCTTCTCTTTTCACTTTTAATATTGAAGATAAACGTATTAAAGAGTTACCGGGAATTTCTACCTATGCTGAAGTAAAGGTACAGGGAGAAAAGCTTCAGGAAGAAGGGCCCTTGTTAATTACCCACTGGGGATTAAGCGGCCCGGCAATCTTAAAATTATCGGCCTGGGGCGCTAGGTTTTTAAATAAGAGGAATTATCAGTTTAAAATAGCGGTGAACTGGCTGCCGGGATCATCTTCCGAAGAAGTCCTCGAAAATTTAAAGCAGTTAAAAATAGCGCTCGCCAGGCAGCAGGTAGCCAAAAATGCCCAGTTTGAACTGCCAAAGCGATTATGGCAAAGCCTGGCAGAAGCAGCGGGAATAACAGAGCGGGAAACCTGGGCCAATTTGAATAAATCTCAGCTGTTGGCCTTCACATCTCAACTAACCCGTGCAGAATTTGAAGTCAATGGCAAAAGCACCTTTAAAGAAGAATTTGTTACTGCCGGAGGTGTGGATTTAAAGGAAGTGAATTTTAAAACCTTTGAAAGCAAACTGCGCAAAAACCTGGTTTTTGCGGGAGAGGTTTTAAACATAGATGCGGTCACCGGAGGTTTTAATTTTCAAAATGCCTGGACCGGGGGGTTTATTGCCGCAAAAGCTGTTGCTGCTAAATAGGGTTAAGGTGCCACACTTCAAAATTAACCACTGCCGCAAACATTATCCACATAGCATAGGGGATCATGAGCACCGTGGCGGTACCACTTATTATCCGGAACCATCTAATGGTAATGAGAACCAAAATAAATAAGGCTATAATGTCCAGTAGTGCCCAGAAAGGCTTGTGCAATCCAAAAAATAAAATAGACCAGAAGGCACTTAACAGCAGCTGAAAGCCAAAGTGGTAAAGCGCAACTTTTACCCATTTATGATAAAAACCTTTATGCCATACAAGGCCTGCGGCAATTCCGGTGATAAAGTACATGATAATCCACATTGGCCCAAAAATCCATTCCGGCAGATTAATCCAGGGTTTATGCAATTCTGGGTACCAGTCATAAATTCCGGCCTCGGTGGCAATACCTGCAAGAAAGCCAAAAAGAAGACAGACGGATACGGCAATAGTGCTGCTTATGAGTAACTTATGGCTCATCCTGGTTGGTTTTATCTACTAAAATAGGTATTTATTTGAAACTCTCCTTTATAAAACATTTCCATAAAAGATTACCTTTGTTAAAATTTCAGAAATGAGCGTAGAGGAGTTTCTTCCGCAGGAATATTCAGAGTCAGTTAAAAATGGGAGTTTTAAATGGCAGTCGCCCAGTAATATAGCCCTGGTGAAGTACTGGGGGAAAAAGCCAAAGCAGATTCCCGCCAATCCCTCAGTAAGTTTCACGTTAGATCATTGTAAAACACTAACCCGGCTTGATTTTCAGAAGAAAAATTCAGGAGAAGATTTTGAATTTGAAGTTTTTTTTGAGGGCAGGAAAAAGGATGATTTTAAGCCAAAAATCAATACTTTTTTTAAGCGGATTGAAAGTTATTGTCCTTTTCTTAAAGATTACTCCTTTAAAATTTATTCTGAAAATACCTTCCCGCACAGTAGCGGGATTGCTTCTTCGGCCAGCGGGATGAGTGCCTTGGCTTTGTGTATGATGAGCCTGGAAAAGGAACTAAACCCTGAAATGTCGGAGGGCTTTTTTAATAGGAAAGCATCCTTTCTGGCAAGGCTCGGTTCAGGAAGTGCCTGTAGGAGTATAAAAGGTGAAATGGTGGTTTGGGGAGAACATGAAAATATTAAGGGAAGCAGTGATTTGTATGGGATTGTTTATCCTGATGAGGTTCATGAAATTTTTAGAAACTATCAGGATACCATTTTACTTGTGGATAAAGGCAAAAAGGAAGTGAGCAGCAGTGTTGGGCATGATTTAATGCACGGCCATCCCTTTGCTGATGTTCGTTTTAAGCAGGCAGAGACAAATCTTACAAACCTTAAGCCGGTTTTTGCGGAAGGGAATCTGGAGGAATTTATTAAAATTGTAGAAAATGAAGCGCTTTCCCTGCACGCGATGATGATGAGCAGTATGCCTTATTTTATCCTGATGAAGCCCAATACCCTGAAGATCATTAACAAGATATGGGATTTTAGAAGAGAGACTAGTCTGCCGGTATGCTTCACCCTGGATGCCGGAGCCAATGTGCATGTACTTTACCCTGAGAAAAATAAAAATGAAATTTTTGAATTCATTAAGAATGAGTTAGTTGCCTGTTGTGAAAATGGGCAGTATATTTGCGACCAGTTGGGAAGCGGAGCAAAGCAGTTGTCAATGGAAAATTGATAATGTACAATGGAGAGAGAAAATGTTATAAAAATAAAAAGTTTTCAGTTCTCTGTAAAAATTGTTACTTTATATAAGCTTCTGACTTCTGTGAATAAAGAATTTGTAATGTCCAAACAATTGCTTCGATCGGGTACCGCAATTGGTGCATTGGTGAGAGAAGCAGAACAGGCAGAAAGCAAGGCAGATTTTATCATAAAATGGCTATAGCGCTTAAAGAGGCGAATGAAACAGAATACTGGCTTGAGCTATTAAATGCGACAGATTATTTAGAAAAAGAAAATTATCTGGATTCGCAAAAAGACATTAAGGAAATTTTGAAGTTACTGGTAGCAATATTAAAGACTGCAAAGCAGAAGTAATTACATTTTCCATTAACCATTGTCAAATGTAAATTTATGAAAGGACCTTTATTTTATTCAAAAATTCTTCTTTTCGGGGAATATGGAATTATCAAAGATTCCAAAGGTTTATCCATACCTTATAATTTTTACAACGGCGCTTTGAAAGTATCTGAGGATCCTTCTGAAGAGGCTAAAAGATCTAACCTTAATTTGCAGCGTTTTGCAGATTATCTGAAAGACCTTGAGCTGAAAAATCCGCAACTGGTACATTTTGACCTGGAAAGTTTAAATGCCGATATTGCTAATGGAATGTATTTTGATTCCAGCATCCCGCAAGGTTACGGGGTAGGGAGTAGCGGCGCTCTTGTGGCTGCTATTTATGATAAATACGCTACAGATAAAATTACTGTTCTCGAAAACCTTACCAGGGATAAATTATTGAAACTGAAGAAAATTTTTGGGGAAATGGAGTCCTTCTTTCACGGGAAATCTTCAGGCCTTGATCCGTTAAATTCTTACCTGAGCATCCCAATTCTCATAAACTCTAAAGACAATATCGAGCCTGCGGGAATTCCTTCCCAAACTGAAAAGGGAACAGGAGCAGTCTTTTTACTGGACAGCGGAATCACCGGGGAAACGGGCCCAATGGTAAGTATTTTTATGGAAAACATGAAGCAGGAACCTTTCCGGAAGATGCTCAAAGACCAGTTTGTAAAACACACCGATGCCTGTGTGGACGATTTTTTAAAGGGAGATGTAAAATCGCTTTTTAAAAATGTGAAAAGCCTTTCCCATGTGGTGCTGGATAATTTTAAACCTATGATCCCGGCACAATTTCATAAAATCTGGAAGCAGGGGATCGATACCAACGACTATTATTTAAAACTTTGTGGTTCCGGTGGCGGTGGATATATTTTAGGTTTTACAGAAGATATAGAAAAGGCCAAAAAAGCGCTTAAAGGCTATAATTTAGAGGTAGTCTATAACTTCTAGAACTTAAAAATACATGTCGGCCTTAATGAACAAACGCTTTTTGCTTAAGTTGCTTAGTTTGTTTTCTGTGGTGCGCGGTTACAACATCCTTATTGTAATTATCGCGCAGTATTTAACTTCAGCGTTTATTCTCGCACACGATTTGCCCCTAAGGGATATCCTTTTTGATGATAACCTGTTTTTTTTAATCCTTTCCACCGCAACGGTAATAGCTTCCGGGTATATTATAAATAATTTTTACGACAGCGAAAAAGACCTTATTAACAGGCCCAAAAAAACCATGCTGGACAGGGTGGTTAGCCAGCGCACCAAGCTCTCTGTATATTTTATTCTAAATTTTGCAGCGATTTTCTTTGCGAGTTATGTCTCCTTTCGTGCGGTGGTGTTCTTTTCACTTTACATTTTCGTGATCTGGTTTTACTCCCACCGGCTTAAAAAAATTCTTTTTGTAGGTAATCTTGTGGCTTCCATTTTAACCATAAGTCCGTTTTTTGCCATTTTCATCTATTACAAGAATTTTGAAACCGTTATTTTTATTCATGCCACATTTTTATATTTAATGATTGTGATGCGGGAGCTGGTAAAAGACCTGGAAAATATGCAGGGCGACCTGGTGCAGAATTATAGAACCATCCCGCTGGTTTACGGGGAAAAATGGAGCAAATTCTTCCTTGCCGTGCTTGCGGTACTGGCCGTAGTGCCGTTAATGCTGCTTAGCACCCGGTTTGAAATTGGGTATATGGATTACTACTTTTTTGCTTCGCTGGGCCTGCTGGTATTTTTTCTGCTTTTCCTCTACTTCAGTAAAGCAAAGTGGCAATACCTGGTGTTGCACAATATTTTGAAATTAATTATTGTGGCAGGGGTTTTTAGCATTTTGCTCATAGATCCCGATGAGGTGCTTACCCGGGTATTTTAATCTCTTATAATTTCTTCGGAAGAATCCTTCGGCATTAAAAACAGCAGAAGTTGCATTTTGATTAATTTTGCTGTCTTAATTGAATGACTTAGCAATAAATTCTTAAAATCCCTTCGGCACAAAGCCGGAAGAAAATTTAGATTAAATGAATAAAACTCATGAAGAATTCCTAAAGCGTGCCATTGCGCTTGCTGAAAAAGGAATGGATAAAGGTGCCGGCGGCCCATTTGGCGCCGTAATAGTAAAAGATAATGAAATTATAGCTGAAGCTTACAACAAGGTAACTTCCACCAACGATCCTACTGCCCATGCAGAGGTGGTAGCCATTAGGAAAGCTTGTAAAGAACTGGAGAGTTTCCAATTGGATGGCTGTATTTTGTACACTTCCTGCGAGCCCTGCCCAATGTGCCTTGGAGCTATTTACTGGGCACGGCCAAAAGAAGTATACTATGCCTTAGACCGTGATGATGCCGCTGAAATTGGTTTTGATGATCAGTTTATTTATGACGAAATAGATAAAGACATGCAAGACCGGCGCATAAAATTTGTAAAAATGGCCAGGGAAGAAGGCCTGCCTGTTTTTAAAAAATGGCAGGAAAAAAACAACCGTATAGAATATTAAATGCAGAAGACTGGATTTCCACGAAATGGTAGCGTCTCCACAAATCTTTCATTAAATCTTATTTAACTCACAATCTATCCAGTATCTTTGCAAAAAATATCAGTATGAGCAGAAACGATAATTCTTCACGAGGCAAAATGAGCGGAAGGCAAGGTGGGGAGCGAAAAAAATCCTATGCCAGGGGAAATGCGCCCGTGGGTAAAAAGGATAAGACAGCAGCGCCCCCTAAAAAAGCAGCTGATGCCGGCGGGATTCGCCTTAATAAATATATTGCCAATGCCGGGATATGCTCCAGGAGGGATGCCGATATTTTTATTTCAGCCGGCAACGTTACCGTAAATGGTAAAACGGTAACTGAAATGGGTTATAAGGTACAGCTAGATGATGAGGTGAAGTTTGACGGCCGTAGTGTAAGTCCTGATAAACCGGAATATTTTCTGCTGAACAAACCAAAAGGATTCTACACCACGGGAAGCATTGAAAAAGGTGGGAGAACCGTAATGGATATTATGAGCAGGGCTTCAAAATCTAAGTTGGATCCCGTAGGAAAACTAGATACACAGGCTACAGGTTTACTGGTTTTTACCAATGATGGGACATTGGCTAAAAATCTTGCAAAACCAAAAAACGGCATCCGACAGATTTACCATGTAGAGCTAAATAAACCCCTTTCACAGGAGGATCTGGAAAAGATAAGGGAAGGCGTTTTTATTGAAAAAAGCAAACTAACTGTCCAGGAGATAAGCTATGTTACAGACCGGCCAAAAAATGAAATTGGACTGGAAATTAAAAGTATTAAAGCACATATTGTCCAGAAACTTTTTAAAAGCCTGGGCTATGAGGTGGTAAGGCTGGACCGCGTGGTCTTTGGCGGATTAACAAAAAAGGATCTTCCAAGGGGCCGGTTTAGAGTGTTAACCAACCAGGAACTCATAAACCTTCGTAATCTTTAGCCATTTTAAAAGGACTTTGCTGCTTTACAAAATACCTAAACTTTAATCACTGTTTAAGGTAATTTCCTGCCAGGAAAAAATCTTCTGAATTTTTCTCAGGATGAGGTTTGAAATAATTTTTTTATACATTTACATCAGTTTTACGATCTAAATTCTAAAGATTAAAACTGTTGATGATAAACAATAATAAAGAGTGACATACTCTTTTTCCATCCAGGTTGCTTACATGCAGCGTAAGGAATTGTCTTCCCTAAACAGCGGGAAGGTATCGCCGGGCTCTCAGAAAATCTTTCTTAACAATAATTTACCAATCATATTTTTTGGTACAATAAATTAATGCCTAATTTTTACTCTTTAAAATTAAAATAATCCATTGAATACCAAGTATAGAGATCTAATAGACCAAACCTACTATTTCCCGCAGGAAGAATTTAAACTTGAAGAAAACGGACTTCATTTCCACAATATAGATTTGATGCATCTTGTGGAAAAATATGGTGCTCCCTTAAAATTCACTTACCTGCCCAAAATTTCAGAAAATATTAACCGGGCAAAGAAGTGGTTCCGGGATGCTATAGAAAAGCATGATTATCAGGGAAGGTATAATTACTGTTATTGCACAAAAAGTTCTCATTTTGAGCATGTGCTTAAGGAAGCCCTTAAAAATGATATTCATATTGAGACCTCTTCTGCTTTTGATATTAATATTGTTGAAAAATTAAAGGCTTCAGGAAAAATAACCGATGATACCTATGTGATCTGCAACGGTTTTAAGCGTGACCAGTATATTTCTAACATTTCAAGATTGGTAAATGAAGGGCATAAAAACTGTATTCCAATTATAGACAATTATGAAGAAATAGATCTTCTTAGTGATAACATTGAAGAGGATTTTGAAGTTGGGATTCGCATTGCTTCTGAAGAAGAACCAAAATTTGAATTCTATACCTCCCGCCTTGGGATTGGGTATAAGGATATTGTTCCTTTTTACAACCAAAAGATTAAAAGCAATGATAAGGTAAACTTGCGAATGTTGCATTTCTTTATCAATACCGGGATTCGCGATACCGCATATTACTGGAACGAGCTAAACAAATGCCTTAAGGTGTATATAAACCTTAAGAAAATCTGCCCCAGCCTTGACAGTCTGAATATAGGAGGAGGCTTTCCTATAAAAAATTCCCTTGCTTTTGATTATGATTACGCCTACATGGTAGAGGAGATCATTAACCAGATAAAACTGGCCTGCGCCGAAGCAGATGTGGATGTACCCCATATTTTTACTGAATTCGGGAGTTTTACCGTGGGAGAAAGCGGTGGCGCGATCTATGAAATTCTATACCAGAAGCAACAAAATGACCGTGAGAAATGGAATATGATCAATTCGTCCTTTATTACCACACTTCCCGATACCTGGGCGATTAGTAAAAAATTTGTGATGCTGGCCGTAAACAGGTGGAATGATGAATATGAACGGGTGCTCCTTGGAGGATTAACTTGTGACAGTGACGATTATTATAATTCTGAACAAAATACCAACGCTATTTATCTTCCTAAATATAAACGGGACAAGCCCCTTTATATTGGCTTTTTTAATACCGGTGCGTATCAGGAAACCATTGGGGGGTTTGGAGGTTTACAACACTGTCTTATCCCGCAGCCAAAGCATATTCTTATAGATAAGGATGAGAATGGCAGGATAACAACACAATTATTCAGCGCCCAGCAAAATGTAGAAGAAATGTTGAATATATTAGGTTATGGTTCAGGCAACTAAAAAATTTATACCTTAGTTCTTTATAAAATTCAGTTTAAAAATCAACAACTAACAATGAGCAAGAAGAATTACGCAGGGATACCAGATAAATATGCTCGTATAGACGATGCAAAAGTGGTATTGATTCCTGTCCCTTATGATGGAACCAGCACATGGCAGAAAGGAGCAGATAAGGGTCCTGATGCATTTTTGGAAGCTTCAGAAAACATGGAGCTTTATGATATTGAAACCCGCAGTGAGGTCTATAAAAAAGGAATTTACCTGGCCCCTCCGGTAACAGAGAATTCTTCTCCGGAAAAAATGGTGGAAGCCGTTTACAAAACCACCAAGAACTATATCAAGCAGGAAAAGTTTGTAACCCTTTTTGGAGGTGAGCATTCCCTTTCTATAGGGTCTATACGCGCTTTTAATGAATCTTTTGAAGACCTTACCGTAGTGCAGCTGGATGCCCATGCAGATCTGCGGCCAGAATATGAAGGGAGCAAATGCAGCCATGCCTGCGCTCTTCATGAAGCAAGTAAAACCACCAACCTCGTACAGGTAGGAATCCGCTCTATGGATATTTCAGAAAAGGACCATATGGATGAAAACCAGGTGTATTTTGCCCACGATTTATATGAAGACTGGCAGGACGATGCCCTTGGGCAAATGACGCCAAATGTTTTTATAACCATAGATCTGGATGCATTTGATCCTTCCATCCTCCCATCTACAGGAACCCCGGAGCCGGGTGGATTGTTTTGGTACGAAACCCTGGAGTTTCTAAAACTGCTGTTCAAAAAGAAGAACGTAGTAGGTTTTGACATTGTGGAACTTTGCCCAAATGAAAAGGAAAAGTCCTCAGATTTTCTGGCGGCCAAGCTTTATTATAAAATGTTGAGCTACAAATTCAAATATTTAAATTATAACGAAGAAGAAGACGAAGATGAGTAAAGGAGCAATCTCTCAATTTATTGAAAAATATTATTTACATTTTAATTCCGCAGCCCTTGTAGATGCCGCTAAAGATTACGAAAAGCAGCTGGAAAAAGGCTCAAAAATGCTGGTTTCCCTTGCCGGGGCAATGAGTACTGCCGAACTCGGAAAGATCTTTGCCGAAATGATTCGGCAGGATAAGGTGCAGATCATTTCCTGTACAGGCGCTAATCTGGAAGAAGATGTAATGAACCTTGTTGCCCATTCTCATTATAAAAGAGTGCCAAATTATCGTGATCTTACTCCTAAAGAAGAGTGGAATCTCCTGGAACAGGGCCTTAACCGGGTAACCGATACCTGCATTCCTGAAGAAGAAGCCTTCCGCAGGATTCAGCACAATATTGTGAAGATATGGAAGGAGGCCGAAGAAAAAGGAGAACGGTATTTCCCGCATGAATTTATTTACAAGCTATTGCTATCCGGGGCTTTGGAAGAATATTACGAAATAGACCTGAAGGATTCCTGGATGTACGCCGCGGCAGAAAAAAATCTGCCTATTGTGGTGCCAGGCTGGGAAGACAGTACGCTAGGAAATATTTTCGCTTCTTACTGCTTAAAAGGAGAATTAAAACCTTCTACCATGAAATCTGGCATAGAATACATGACTTTTCTGGCCGACTGGTATACCGAAAATAGCAATAACGGCATTGGCTTTTTCCAGATAGGTGGAGGAATTGCCGGGGATTTCCCAATTTGTGTGGTACCTATGCTTTACCAGGATATGGAAAGAACCGATACTCCTTTCTGGAGTTATTTCTGCCAGATCTCAGATTCTACCACAAGTTATGGATCCTATTCAGGAGCGGTACCTAATGAAAAAATAACCTGGGGAAAACTGGATATAGATACACCAAAACATATTATTGAAAGCGATGCCACTATCGTGGCACCATTGGTATTTGCCTACTTGCTGGATATGTAAAATAAATTCTCAATATAAGATACAGCTGCCTGATATGCGTTTTCATAGTATTAGGCAGCTGTTGTGTTTTCCTGCTTTTCGGGAAGCTCCTAATATTTCAACATGAATCAGTGGATAATTTTTGCAATAGGCTTTCTTGCGCAACTTCTGTTTTCTGCAAGACTGGTTTCCCAATGGTTCCTTTCTGAAAAGGCCAAAAAAGTGGAGACTCCTGTACTCTATTGGAAATTAAGCCTGTTAGCTTCCCTGCTCTTATTTACCTACGGTTACCTTAGAGAAGACCTGGCCATCATGCTGGGGCAGTTCCTCATTTATGGTGTTTACTGGAGAAATTTAAGAATTCAGCACGAATGGAAAAATCGCAGGGTATTGTTTAAGCTTCTGGTGGTGGCCTTTCCAATACTTATTATTTTATACATCGCCCTATTTGGCAGGCTGGACTGGAAAGATCTTATTAAAGGAGAGAATATGGCTCCCTGGATGTTGGTACTGGGAATATTGGGGCAGCTGGTGTACACCGGCAGGTTTTTCTATCAGTGGTATTATGCTGAAAAAAATAAAAAATCTACACTGCCCACGGGCTTCTGGATATTAAGTCTTACAGGATCCTGCCTGTTACTTACTTACGGAATTTTTAGGAAGGATCCGGTATTAATTTCTGCGCACTTTTTTGGAGGGGTTATCTACATAAGGGATTTATACCTCTCTCAAAAAACGGGAGCGGAGCCTAGACGTTAACAAATTTCCGCTTTTTTAATTCATAGCCCAAAACGGCAAAAACACTTATATATTCTATCGCCAGCAACCCTAAATTTTCCTGAAACCCTGGGTTCGCGTAAGCAGCGTAACTAAGTATTACTACTAGCGTCCACAAAATCATATAGCGGTAGGTTGTAAATACAGAGAGTAACAGGGGAGTGGCCAGATACCAGGGATGTACAGTGGTGCTTAGAAAAAAATAAGCCGAAATTCCCAACAGGCAGCTGGTAAGAAACCCCCTGAAGTCGCGGTTTGGTATTTTTACCGCCAAAAGCACCAATAACAAAAGGCTAAGGAGAGGCAGGATCTTTCCTGCATAAACAATCACATTAAAACCTGTTAACCGGAATCCAATCCAGCGGATAATATAGAAGATACTGGCATTAAATTCAAATTTACCAAACCACAGGCTTATGCTTTGAGAGAAATTCCGCAGAAATTCTTCAGATATAAAAGGGAGAAACGTAAGCACCACCACGAGCAGGCTTATGGAATAATATGCTACCAGTTTTTTAAAATGTATTTTTTCTGCAACTTGCTCTTCTTCAGTTTCTTTTTTCCGGAAAAACTTCAGGAATAATGGCAGTATTAGTAAGGGCAGAAGTTTAACCGAAATGGAAAGGCCCAGCAATATTGCGCTCCAGATCCATTTTTTTCGGCTTAAAAGATAAAGAGACCAGATTAGGAAAAACAGCATTACGCCTTCAAAATGTAAATTCCCGGTAAGTTCTATAATTACAAAGGGATTCAGAATAAACCAGAAGATTTGATGTTCCGGCAGGTTTAAAGCCAAAAGAAGTTTTCTCCCGAAATATAAAACTCCAATGTCCGCTGAAATAATGATCAGCCGCATTACTACCACCGCGCCTAAAATACTTTTACCTGAAAAAAAAGTAGCAATGCCAAAAAGCAGCTGATTTATAGGTGGATAATTAGAATAGTTTCCGGCGCTTAAAGTACCCATTCCATTAAGTAATTCGGCGTGATCACCGATTATCTTCAAATTTGCGGGCAATTCTTCCGGTAAGTAGAGAAAAGGGTTTAGACCTTCAGTGACCAGTCTTCCATCCCAGATAAAACGGTAAAAATCCTGGGAGAGGTTTGGTAGCGTAAACAGGAACAAGAGCCGAACAATTATAGCTGCTCCCATGAGAAATCTAAAATTCCTCTTCTCCAGTTTTATAAGCTTGAAGCTAAGAAAGAATAATGAGCCGTAGAGGGTAATGAGCTTGATAAAATCACTCCTTTCGAGCCCATATCCAAAACTTATATAAAATGCAGCAATGGCAAGCAGCAGCAGAATAGAGAATTTATGGTGCTTCAGAAATTTTTTCATCTTGATTTTTGCCGGATTTTGCCAATTTTTACCTACGTATTATTTGGATCTTCAAGTTGAAATTTACCAAAATAAGGCTTTACCTTTTTGGATTCAGCGAGCTGAATACCACAAATCCAAACCCTGCCACCAGCATCATGTGAAAAATTAATAATCCGTAGTCATTCAATTTTATCGCGCTGTAAATTCCAAAGCAAAAGTAAAGCAGCAAAAAGATCTCTATGAAATTGGTTACCGAAAATTCTTTGCTGATGTACACATTTCCTTTCCAGGAATCTTTAACAGAATGAATGTTGAATTTTGGTGTCCTTACAAAATCGCTTTTTTTTCCTAAATGGCCTTCAAGAACAGCAATGGAATTATGTACCGATAAACCCATAGCTACCGAAAAAAAAGCAAAAAACATTCCCAGGAACCTGAAAAAACTTCTGAAACCGTTCCCGTTTAGCTTCTTCCACGTAATCCAGTAACAGGCAAAAAAGATAATGGCGCTAATTGCGAAAACCCCCATCAGCTTAAAGTACCCGTTAAATTGTGGATTAGAATTTTGAATGTACAAAACCGGGATGCTTAAAATGGCAAGCAGGAGCAGGAGCACAAATAGGCTGGAATTAAGCAAATGAAAAAAACCATGAATTTTTGTTGAAGAAGCCTGACTTTTGTCTTTTAAAAGCAGTGAGAAATTTTTCCTGAAATTTTCTGCCGCACCTTTGTTCCACCGGAACTGTTGGGAACGTACGGCACTAATAATCACAGGAAGTTCGGCAGGGGTTTCCACATCCTGTAAATATTTAAATTTCCATTTTTTAAGCTGTGCACGGTAGCTAAGGTCCAAATCTTCGGTTAAAGTATCGCCGGCCCAGTTGCCCGCATCAACTATACATTGTTTCCTCCAGATGCCGGCAGTCCCGTTAAAATTCATAAAGTGCTTTCCATAATTTCTTCCGGATTGTTCCACGATAAAATGAAAATCCAGGGCAAAAGCCATGACTTTGGTAAGTATGGAGTAATTCCTGTTAATATGCCCCCAACGGGTTTGCACCACCCCAAGTTCAGGATCTTTAAACCAGGGTACGGTTTGCTGCAGCCAATCTTTTTTCGGAAGAAAATCTGCATCAAAAACAGCAATTAACTCTCCTGTGGCAGTTTTGAGTCCTTCTTTTAAAGCCCCGGCCTTAAAACCAATACGCTCCTCCCTTAAAAGGTGCCGGATATTAACTCCCTTTTGCCGAAGTTCTTGTACCAGCAATGCGGTGTTTTCTAATGATTCGTCTGTAGAATCATCCAGTACCTGTATCTCCAGTTTTTCTTGTGGATACTCAATTTCTGCAATGTTTCTAAGCAGCCTTTCCACCACGTATTTTTCATTGTACAGGGGTAACTGAATAGTTACAAAAGGAAGATTTTCAGGAAAAGAAAGGTCATATTTAGGCGAATCATCTTTGTCTTTTACTGAACGCCTGTAGAGCAGCAGTAAACTAAGCTGCGAAAGGCTGTAAAAAAGAATTAAAGCCGATGCCAAAGAGTATATTATGAGTATTCCAAGATCCATTAATTAAAACTGTATTTAAAGATCCATTTTAAAATCTTTATACCCGCAAAGATAGCACCTTTAACAGTTCCGGAAACCTTGGAGACCCCAATGCGGTTCTTGTAATGTACGGGGATTTCAATATATCTCAATCCATGTTTTAAAGCTTTTAGCTGCATTTCTATGGTCCAGCCATAGGTTTTATCTACCATGCGTAGCTTTAGCAGTTTTTCATATTTTATTGCCCTAAAGGGGCCAAGGTCTGTAAAGCGCGCATTAAAAAACAGCTTCATTAAAGAAGTGGCCAGCCAGTTGCCAAAAATCTGCGGGAAAGTCATGGAGCCCTTTTGGCGCCATTTCTTCACCCGTGCGCCAATCACAAAATCAATATTATCATCAATTATTGGAGCGGTGATTTTTGTTAATTCAGAAGGGTAATCGCTGTAATCGCCATCCAGGAAAACAATAATATCGGGTTTTAGTTCCTGTGCAGCCACATAATCCATTCCTTTTAAACAGGCGTACCCATATCCTTTTCTTTCTTCTGAAACTACCGTGGCGCCGGCAGCTTTCGCATTTTCTTCAGTAGCATCGGTAGAATTATTGCTAACCACAATTACTTCTGATACTGTTTTGGGGATTTCAGAAATAACTTTACCAATAGATGCAGCCTCGTTAAATGCAGGAATAATAACTTTTATAATTGGCGGCATTAAGATTTGCGGTTTTAAGCTTCTGGGATGAAGCTGTTAATTGGTACGCAAATAAAAGGCATTACTTACAAATTACCTGCTTTTCTGATTGATTAAGTCCAGCAAATCCACCTCATTTCCCAGTAAAACTTCTTCAGAGTTTATCCTTCCTTCCTGTGGGCCGTCTTCCAGCTTTAACACTCCGCGGGGACAAACCGCCGAGCAGATTCCGCAGCCAACGCAACTGGAGCGTACAATGTTTTGCCCTTTTTGGGCATAGGCCCTCACATCTATACCCATTTCGCAATAGGTGGAACAGTTTCCGCAGGAAATACACTGCCCGCCATTGGTGGTGATCCTGAAGCGTGAAAAAAGCCTTTGCTGCATTCCCAGTATCGCTGCCATTGGGCACCCAAACCTGCACCATACCCGGTTGCCGAAAATTGGATAAAAACCAACTCCTACCACTCCTGAAAATGCTGCCCCAATAAGGAAACCATACCACTGGCGAAGTTGGCCGCCATGGATAAAGAAAATATTCCCGTTTCCGCTGAAGTAGTTTATGCCAATAATGCAAAAGATAATGGACAAATAGACTATGGCTCCTTTTTTGGCATCTTCGGCAAGTTGTTTTCTTTTAAAAATCATGATTAGAGCAAACAGAAGGGTGAGAAAACCAGCCGAACCCCAGAGAAATGCATCTTTTGTGAGCCAGGTTTCCCCGGGATTCTCATTTAAAAAACTATACACCACCGCAATGGTCATAACCACCACAAATACCAGGACACTGTGGATTAGCCAACGTTCAATTTTCCAGGCTTTCAAAGATTTATCTGAAAGATGCCGGTAAGGATCCCCGGCAGTTTCAGCCAGGCCGCCACAACCGCAAACCCAGGAACAATACCAGCGCTTTCCATACTTATAAGTTAAAATTGGGGTGATAATAAAGATGGAAGCAATTCCGAAGAAAAGCATGAACATACCTACATTCCCGGCAGAAAAGAAGGTTTCAAGCTTATAATCGGCAAAAAGGTCATAATTGAGCGGCCAGATATTTGCCGGATTAAAGTATGGCTGGTTAAGCCGCATTAAAATTTCAGGAATAAGAAATGCGAATCCCAGTTGAAAAAACATAACCGAGCAGGTACGGATAATTTCATACCGGTTGTGGCGGTACTTCAGAATAAATTTATATCCAAAAATGAGTATCGCCAGGGTGTAAAGTGTGCCATACATAAACCACTGGCTTGCCGCATGGCCACTAATCATTCTGCTTAATGGATCGAAAAGCGCAACCAGGCCGGAGTTTTCCCCATTCGGGTTTAAACCAAGATACTCGGGAAACCAGTAAAGCACAATGTAAAGCAAAGTAAGGCCAATGGCCAGCAGCCATGCCCAAAAGCCGCGGCCACTCAGGGATTTAAACCATACCCCGTTATTCTTGATTCCTATATGTTTTCCCAAATAAGCATCATTGGCAAAAATGACCGTTCCCGCGGTTATAAGCCCAATGGAAAGGCTTAGAAAAAGAGTTTTATTTGGGAAATTCACATTAAAAACAGCCAGGATCAGGATCAATAAGCCGGTGAGGCCTATTGCAGATGCCGCTTTTTGAGTATTGGAAATGCTTTTTGGAGGCTCGCCTGTAAGCGACATGTTATGATGAATTTTGGTGCTCATGATTCCTTATATTAGCCCTCAAGGTGTGTTGAGGCCTTGGAGATTTGAATTTTTAAAACTTCTGAAAATTTCCTTTTCATGCCGGTCGTAAAACTCGGGGTCAAAATTGGCTTCTCTTAAATTTGCCAGGACATGATTTATGGTTCTGCCCTCACTTAGCCACCGGTCAAAAACTTCGTGTCGCATGCGAATTCCAAAAGTGTTTATGCCTGTAAGTTGATTGTTTTCAGTATTAAAAGCTATGGTAATCGCTTTCATTCCATCTTTATGCTGCCAGTGAAAATGTTGCTCATTAGTTTTGGGTTCAGGCCAAACCCAACCGTAAGTCTGGTATTCGATGTCAAAAAACTTGGCGCTGTTAAACCAGTTGCCCGGATTGTATTTCATCTTATTACCGGTAAGGCTTTGCGCCACTACTTCCCCCATCATCCTGCCGGTGTACCAAACGGCTTCCACCGGTTTACGTTGCCCAATCACCTCGCGCTGTTGTGCGCAGTCTCCAATAGCATACACATCGGGAATATTGGTTTCCAGATAATTGTTTACCATAATTCCCTTATCTATTTCTAAAGAAGTCTCCCGGAGGAAATCTACATTGGGTCTTACTCCAGTACATAAACCTACCAGCTGGCATTTAATTTCCTCTCCGCTTTTTGTACTTACCGCACGCACTCTTCCGTCCTTATCAGCCAGGATTTTATCTAATTCGGTTTCATGAAGCAAATTCACGCCGTGGGATTTAATATGTTCTGAAATCATTTTAGCGTCTTTATATGGGAGTACATTGCCCCAAAATGCCTTTTCCCGCACCAGGATAGTAACGTTTATTTTTCGGGTGCAGAGCATTTCAGCCATTTCAACAGCAATTAATCCGCCGCCCACGATCACCGCATGCTGGCAATTTGCCGTATTTTCTTCTAAAAGCTGAAGGTCCTGCTTTGTGATCAATCCCTGTACGCCCTCTAGATTTTCTCCTTCCCAGCCAAATTTGTTATAAACCGAACCGGTTGCGATTACAAGTTTATCATATTTTAAAGGTTCTCCCATTGCAAACATCAGCTGTTTGCTTTTGAAGTCTATTTTTTCAACGCTGGCATTTTTAAGCTCTATCTTATTTTTCTCCCAAAACCAATCCTCATAGGGTTTTAAGTGTTCCCATTTCATATGGCCCATATAAACGTACATGAGCGCGGTACGGGAGAAAAAATATTCGCTTTCATCAGAAATCACCGTTATCTTTTTATCAGAATTTTTGCGGATGTGCCTGGCAGCGGTAATCCCGGAAATTCCGTTTCCAATGATAACGATGTGCTCCATAATTTTTTATAGTTTTAGAGGGTTTGGAAAGATATTGGCTGTAACTGTTTTTTCAGGATTTCTTCCAGACTTAAAATAAAATTTAGATGAAGCATTTTAGCCTTTTAATATTCTTCTTTTCCGTGTGCCTTTCAGCACAAAACAAGGCTGAATTTTTTACTAAAGCGGATGATTTTTTTCACGCTTATGTAGAAAACGGCAAGGTAAATTACGCCGAAATTAAGGAGAATCGCAATGAATTAAAGGAATTATTGAACCTTGCCAAGAGCTATAAGCCAGATCCTGCAGATAAGAAGGGTTACAAAGCCTTTTGGATCAATGCTTATAATCTTGCCGTAATCGATGGGATTATAGAGGCATACCCGGTAAGCTCACCGTTAGAAGTTAAAGGATTTTTTGATAAGCAGCGGCATAGCCTGGGGCAGGAATCTCTTACATTAGATGATATTGAACATGAAATCCTTTTTGACAGTTTTCCTTCAGAAGAAAAGTTTCATTTCACGCTGGTCTGCGCCGCTAAAAGCTGTCCGCCTTTAGCTTCCCATGCCTATACACCTGAAAAAATTGATGAACAGCTGGAACAACAGGCGAGGAAAGCCTTAAATGATCCTGATTTTATCAAAATTGAAAAAAATAAGGTGCTGCTTTCTGAAATATTCAGGTGGTACAAGGACGATTTTACTAAAAATGGTGCGAGTCTTCTTCAGTATATAAACAGCTACAGAAAAAATAAAATTCCTGCAGATAAAAATATTGACTTTTATGATTATGACTGGGATTTAAATGAATTGTAAATAGCATCAGGATTTTCCATCCATCTGGCTTCACTTCCGAAGAAAAGAACATTGAAGCAAATCAGTATTTTGCCTTTAAACTCATTTAAATTTCTGAAATTCAGATTTTTAACCTGACAGGTTTCCAAAACCTGCCAGGTTTGGCTACGGTAAAATATCAGCAGCAACCACCGCCATCATAGTGGAAGGTAGATTCGCTTATAAAAATATCATCCCTGTTAAGATTTGCCAGTGCGGTGGCGGTTTTATCGCAAATCGCCAGCGGCTGATTTTGCAAAAGCACATGCCCTTTCTTATCATCAAAATGATTTTCATTTCCATAATAAATAGCAGCTTTCCCTGTAAAAATACAAGGTCCGTCTTCAGGCATGGGGTCTTTAATAGCGGCAACTTCTACAGATTCTATGTAAATTAGTTCCTCGGTGGGATAGTGTTTGGGATCTAAAATTCGGTAAGGCTTTTTTGCCCTGATTTCAATCGTTCCAAAGCCAACATCTGTGAGGGCCTTTACGTATTCTTTGAGAGGCAGGGAGCCGCTAAGGCACAACGCCCTCAGCCTGTCATCGTTACGAAGCCTATCATTCATAGGTTGTTCACACACAGGATCACTCATTACCAGCCTGCCGTGCGGTTTCAGAACGCGGTACATTTCTTCCAGCGCTTTTTTAAGATCTTCAGTTTTAAAAATATTAAAAAGGCAATTTTGTGCGGCCACATCAATAGAATTGTCTTCCACGGGTAAATCCAGGGCATCGCCCTTCTGGAGGTCAACAAAGCTACTTTTGAACCAATCGTTTTGCAATTCAGCTTCTGCGAAATTCTTTCCTGAAGCCTCCAGCATTTCCTCAACAGAATCCACTCCAATCACCCCGGCTTTTTGCCTTGAGAAATAAGCAAACTGAAGCAGTTCCATTCCGCCGCCAACACCCACATAGAGAATTTTGGTATTATTGGAAAGGTCCCGGGGATGTACTGTGCTGCCACAACCGTAATTCATCTCCTGCATGATTTTTGGAATTTTAAGATTTGGCAATTCCCAAACAGGATTTGTGGTGCAGCATAAACCTACATTTGGGGTTAAAGCGGCATCGCGGTAGACGTTTCTTGTAGTTTCGAGGTAACTCATATTATACAGATTTAACTACTTCCTTAAAAAGGGTGATCATTTGCGGCTCGGCTTTAGCAGCCATAGCCAGAATATCCTTAATATCCACCGGCTCAAGGTCGTCGGGATTTCCTTCGTCTGTAATTACAGAAACGGCAGAAACGGGGATATTTAGATGATTTGCCACAATTACCTCCGGCACAGTACTCATTCCCACGGCATCTGCACCAATAATTTTTAAATACCTGTATTCTGCCCGGGTTTCCAGCTGCGGCCCCAGTACTGCGGCGTAAACCCCCTTGTGCAGGGTGATATTATTGGTTTTAGCGGCAGTTTCCAAAATGTTGTTCATTTCAGCATCGTATGGCTGGCTCATATCCACAAATCGCTCTCCCAGGTGTTCTACACCGTAAAATGCCAGGGGGGAACCGCCCTGTAAATTCAGGTGGTCCTCAATAAGCATGATTTCTCCCTTTTTAAAATCAAGGTTTATGGAGCCGGACGCATTGGAAACCAGCAATTTTTGAATTCCAAGATGCTTCATTACCCTTACCGGGTAGGTTACATCCTGAAGGGTATAGCCTTCATATAAGTGAAACCTCCCCTGCATCACAATTACTTTTTTGCCTTCCAGGCTGCCGTAAATAAGCTTTCCTTTATGAAATTCTACGGTAGCCGTAGGAAAGTAGGGAATATGGTTATAGCTGGCTTCAGCTTCAATTTCTATTTCATCAACAAGTTTTCCCAGGCCGCTGCCCAGGATAATGCCTATTTCCGGCGCATCAAAGCCCCTGGATTTAAGAAAATCTGTAGATTCTGCTATTTCTTTGATCATTCTGACTGGTTTAAAAATTTTCTGAGAGCAGGATGCCCTTTAATGTCTGCAAGAACATCAACATCATTGCGCTCTTCCAGTAATTTAATCTGGTTATTTTGTAAATCATTTAGTGTGGCCTGCAATACAGAATTGCTGCCCCACTTTTTATTTTTAAATATATCTGAATTTAAGGATTTCATTCCTAATAGATAGTAACCACCGTCTTTAGCTGGACCAATAACATAGTCATTATTCTTAAGTTCTTTGAAAGCCTGTTCTAAATCCTGCTCTTCCAGATCGTATAGGTCGCTGCCTATTATGATAATTTCTTGATAACCGGCTTCAAAATTATCGCGAAAAGCATTTTCCATCCTTTCGCCAAGTCCGTTTCCATATTGAAGTTTTTTCTCATAAATATTGTTTTTCCAAATATCATTCGAGGAAATCGCTTCAGAATAAAAAACCTGCTTTTGAACATCAATCCCTTTTGTAATGGAAACAGTATGTTCCAGGAGATGCCTATAAATATCCAAAGCAACCTGTTCACCTGTTTCTTTGGCAAGGCGGGTTTTAACTTTTCCATACTCCGGGTTTCGGGTAAAGATTAAAAGAAGCTGTTTAGAATGAATTTCAGGCATCAAAAATTATTTAGTCACGCTTCCCTGGCAACTGCTGCCTGCACCGGCTGTACAACCATAGCAATGTTGGGAAATGAGTATCTCCCTGTTGTTAAGCAAATCTTCATTGTAATCTTTTATATGCTTCACTTTGCTATTTACCTTTAGTTCCAGCATTTGATTAAAATCACAGTCGTAAAGCCAGCCATCCCATCCCACAGAAATAGTGTTAGTACACATCACATGCTCTACTGCAGCCGGATTGTATGCCTGTATAAGAGAATACATATAATCTTCATAATTTTCTGAAGCAATCAGGTACTCCAGAAACCGGCTTATGGGAAGATTGGTAATGGCAAAAAGCTGGTGGAAATCAATGTCAAAATCAGATTTTAGCGCCTCCTTAAAATCCCGCTCCATGGCTTCCTGATTAGTGGGCAGGAAAGCTCCTGCCGGGTTATACACCAGATCCAGTTTTAAATGGCTTTCCTTGCGGCCGTATCCTATCTGGTTTAACATTTGCAGTGCTTTGATAGATTTATCAAAAACCCCGCTGCCCCGCTGCTTATCGGTCTTTTCTTTTTTGTAAAAAGGAAGGGAAGAAACCACATGTACCTTGTGTTTTTTGAAGAATTCTGGAAGGTCATGATACTTTTTATTGGCAAGGATAATGGTTAAATTAGATCTTATTATAAAATCATTTATTCCTGCCCTTGCTGCTTCTTCCACAAACCACCGGAAGTTCGGGTGCATTTCAGGTGCCCCGCCGGTGAGATCTAAAGTGTTTGCCCCTGTGGTTTTTACCACCTCCAGACATTGCTGCATGGTTTCCAAGCTCATGATTTCTTTCCTGTCCGGCCCGGCATCTACATGGCAGTGGGAACAAACCTGGTTGCACATATAGCCCAGGTTAATTTGTAAAATTTCTATTTTTTTCGGTTTAAGGGGATAGTTTCCGGTTGCGGCAATTTTATCTTTAAATTTAGGAAAATTTCCTTCTTTAAAGATGCCGGTATTCAGAAATTCCAGCTGATTGGCAGCACTGGAAAGGTTGCTGTTTCTTGCTTTTAAGGATTTTGAAGACATATGGAAGTTTAAGTATTCGCCAAATTGTCCTGAGGCTGTAAAATAACCCATCAGAGAACTTAAAGCTTACCCAGTTTTTAGACGAATCGCTTCAGGAGAAATTACATGCTTAACTTTTTATACTTATTCATCATTTGTACCCCATGCACCAAAGTAGCACCGCTTTCTATAGCAGCTCCTGCATGTACAGCTTCCATCATTTCTTCTTTTGTAATTCCCCGTTGTAGTCCGTCTTTGGTGTAGGCATCAATACAATAAGGACATTTTACCACATGGCTTACAGCAAGAGCAATTAAGCTTTTTTCCCTTGCAGAAAGGGCTCCTTCTTCGAATACCTTACCATAATAATCAAAAAATTTATTTCCCAGTTCCTCGCTCCATTCAGTAATCTCACCAAACTTCCTTAGATCGGCAGGATCATAATAATTTTTAGACATATTTATTTTTTAAATTTAAAGATAAGAGAATATAAAGAACCTGCGGAAATTTACCGGAGATTAAATTTTATGAAGGAATACCTGGGCAGCAGGAATATTGCCTTCAACAAGTTTTAAAGTAAATTTAAAGGCGGCAATAAAAATGGAAGAAATAGTTAAAGAAGATCCTTTTATTCTCCAAAGTAGAATAAAATAATTAAATTAAGGCGCATACGCCAATAGTGGCAGGAAAAAACTTAAAAGAGATTAAAATTTTTATGAAGGTTACTGCATATCCTTCTCATAAGAATAAAGGATATGATAAGTACAAGAAGGATTTCCAGTGCAAGTAAAACAAAGAATAAGATCATAGCAACAAAAATTAGGTCTTACAAAGGTGTACGTTGTGCCTCTGTATACATGTGGCAAAGCTCTGCTATTTCTTTAATAATGTTTACGGTTAATCGCATTAATGTTATCAATTAGAATGTAAAATAATGAAGCTGTGCCAGGTGTATGTGTCCTTATAACGTTTTTCACACGAGTGTTGCCTGTATAGCCATAATATTTAAAAGGAATGTTTGGGAATTATTCGCAAATATTAATTTTACTGAGACTTGCCGTATGCAAGCCTTTTATTAAATGTTAATTTTTAGGCTCCGTTGGGGCATTACAAGTGGCCTTTATGGTCTCCAATTTATGAGAATAGACGTTAAAACCTTACCAGTAAATGAAATAATTCATGATATCGCAGAGTCGTTAAATGCTCCAATTATTGATGGCAGTGGAGAAATAGCTATAAATATCCCGGAGGAGATTGGAGAAGGATATATAAGAGGTGCAAATTTTGATTCTGGTATTGGAATTATAACTTACAATTGTAAGTTTTTCCAGGATGTGGAAATTTGTTTTACCCTGAACAGCATACACCCTCTAAAATTTATTTTTTGTTCTGAAGGCAGGGTTGGACATTCCTTTCAAGATTCAGGCAAGATTAATAATATAGATACTTATCAGAATATAATTGTTTCCAGTAGCGGTTACAACGGGCATTCCCTTCATTTTAAAGCAAATGTTGCCGCTCATGTGGCCAGCCTGGAAATTATCAGGTCTGTCTTTACCCACAGATCTAATTATAATTTCAAGGACCTGGATCCCACTTTAAAGGAACTTTTTAGGGATGAGGTTTCTGAAAAGCAATTTTTTTACCAGGGTAATTACAGCATTAAGGCTGCAGATCTCATGGATGAAATTAACAGGAAAGATTTTACCGGTTTTCTAAGGTCTCTTTTTTTGGAGGGAAAAGCTTTCCAGATGCTGGTGATCCAGATTGCCCAGTACCAGGATGATGAAGATGAAGACAGGCTGCCTAAAATTCTGCGAAAATCTGATATTGAAAAGGTAAACTATGTGGCAAAGCGGATACAGGGGGATCTTGGCAGCAATTTAACTGTGGAAGCCCTTGCCAAAGAGGCGGGAACAAACGTGAATAAGCTGCAGGAAGGCTTTAAATATGTTTATGATCTTACCGTGAACAAATACATGCAGCATATAAAGCTGGAATCTGCAAAAGAAATGCTTATTAATTCTGAAAAAAATATTTCTGAAATTGTGGTGGCGATTGGGCTTAATAATCGCAGTTATTTTTCAAAAATTTTTAAGGAAAAGTATGGTGTAAATCCTAAATATTTCCTTAAGACAAGGAAGAAGCAGGATTAAATTTCTTTTTCAGCCTCTATTTTATAAATGTCCATTTCCACTAATTATTTAAAAGAGGCCTGTGTAGAAACTTTTCAGCAGGCGATGAATGCAGAAAATCTTGGAGCGAACAGGATAGAGCTTTGCGCCCGCCTTGACCTGGAAGGAATAACACCTTCCAAAGAGCTTATAAAACAATGCATGGATAGGCTGAATATCCCTTTAAGGATAATGATAAGGCCACGGGCGGGAGATTTTGTTTATTCTGAAGAAGAAATGGAAAAGATGAAGTCTTCTATCCGATT
The DNA here is from genome assembly GCF_041679265.1 of Autumnicola aciditolerans. Taxonomy (NCBI): domain Bacteria; kingdom Pseudomonadati; phylum Bacteroidota; class Flavobacteriia; order Flavobacteriales; family Flavobacteriaceae; genus Autumnicola; species Autumnicola aciditolerans. The sequence continues at coordinate 240,530 of NZ_JBGFSM010000001.1, read as the reverse complement.
TTGCAAAGATCTGGGAGTAGATGGAGTAGTCTTCGGAATTCTAAACAAAGATAAAACCTTAAATTTAGATGCGATTTCAAAATTGGTCAATTTTGCCCTTCCTTTAAAGGTAATTATCCACAAAGCAATTGATGAAACTCCCCATATTTTAACAGCCGTAAAAGAACTCTGCCAAATTGGTGGAATTACCAGCATCCTTACTTCCGGGGGAAAATTAAGGGCGCTTGAAGGAATTCCTGTTCTAAAGAATATGATTGAAATTTCCCGAAATCAGGTGGAGATTATACCGGCAGGAAATATAACCAGCGAGAATGTTGAAGATATTCACCTGCAGTTAGGCGCAAAAGTTTATCATGGGAAGCTAATAGTGGGGAAACTGGAATAAAAAAGATCGACGAGATAAGCAGAGATTGCCAATAAAAAACCCGCCTTCCAAGGAAAGCGGGTTTTTCTTACTATTAAAAGTTTTACGTCTAAAATCTAACGTCTAACTTCTTTTTTTACATCATTCCTGGCATACCGCCACCCATTCCGCCTGGCATACCGCCTCCGGCGTTATCTTCAGGGATATCAATTAATGCACACTCAGTAGTAAGGATCATTCCGGCAACAGATGCAGCATTTTCAAGAGCTACACGGGTTACTTTCTTGGGATCAATAATACCGGCTTTCATCATATCAACAAAAGTGTCGGTTTTAGCATCGTAACCAAAGTCTTTTTCGCCTTCAATTACTTTATTAATCACTACAGATCCTTCGCCTCCGGCATTTTCAACAATTGTTCTAAGCGGTGCCTCAATTGCCCGGGCAATAATATGAATTCCGGTAGCTTCATCTGAATTTTCAGATTTAAGGTTTTCAAGAGCCTTGATAGCGCGCACCAGGGCCACACCACCACCGGCAACAATTCCCTCTTCCACCGCCGCACGGGTAGCGTGAAGGGCATCGTCTACACGGTCTTTCTTCTCTTTCATTTCAACCTCAGAAGCTGCACCTACATAAAGTACGGCTACCCCGCCTGCTAATTTTGCAAGGCGTTCCTGAAGTTTCTCCTTATCATAATCAGAAGTTGTAGATTCTATCTGGGCTTTAATCTGATTTACACGATCCTGAATTGCCTGATTTTCTCCGGCACCATTCACAATAGTAGTGTTGTCTTTATCTATAGCCACTTTTTCTGCAGTACCTAATTGCTCTATTGTAGCATTTTCCAAAGTAAATCCTCTTTCTTCAGAAATTACAGTACCACCGGTAAGAAGAGCGATATCTTCCAACATTGCTTTTCTTCGGTCTCCAAAGCCTGGTGCTTTTACGGCGGCAATCTTTAAAGAACCTCTAAGTTTGTTTACTACTAAAGTAGCAAGGGCTTCCCCATCTACATCTTCAGCAATAATTAATAGTGGTTTTCCAGATTGTGCCACCGGTTCAAGGATTGGAAGAAGATCTTTCATCGCAGATATCTTCTTGTCGAATAACAAGATATATGGGTTTTCAAGGTCTGCGGTCATTTTCTCACTATTGGTAACAAAATAAGGAGAAAGATAACCTCTGTCAAATTGCATTCCTTCCACCACATCTACATAAGTATCTGTACCTTTTGCTTCTTCAACGGTAATTACACCTTCTTTACCTACTTTTCCAAAAGCTTCAGCAATTAATTCTCCAATATGGTCATCATTATTGGCTGAAATGGAAGCTACCTGTTTGATCTTTTCAGAAGAATCCCCAACCTCTTTAGTCTGTTTGGCAAGGTCTGCAGTTAAAGCTTCCACAGCTTTATCTATACCTCTTTTAAGATCCATTGGGTTGGCTCCTGCAGCAACGTTCTTAAGGCCTTCTTTTACAATGGCTTGTGCAAGAACAGTTGCGGTTGTAGTACCGTCTCCGGCAAGATCATTGGTTTTGGAAGCAACTTCTTTTACCATTTGGGCTCCCATGTTTTCGATTGGGTCTTCCAGTTCAATTTCTTTAGCCACGGTAACACCATCTTTGGTAACAGTTGGCGCACCAAAAGATTTACTGATGATTACGTTACGGCCTTTTGGCCCTAAAGTTACTTTAACTGCATTTGCAAGAGCGTCCACACCGCGTTTGATTCCGTCGCGCGCCTGGATGTCAAATTTTATATCTTTTGCCATTTTTTATTAATTTTTATGCTTTTCCGCCTGGCGGAAAATATCGGTTAATAATTTTTTAGTTGATTTTTCAATATTCGGGTGAACCCCGCAGAAAAGATTTAGACAATCGCAAGTATGTCGTCTTCTCTCATGATTAGATAATCTGTACCTTCAAGTTTAAGCTCGGTACCGGCATATTTGCCATAAAGAACCATGTCTCCAACATTTACGGTCATCTCGTGATCTTTTGTTCCTTTACCTACTGCCACAACTTTTCCTCTTTGTGGTTTTTCCTTAGCGGTTTCAGGAATATAAATTCCCGATGCAGTTTTAGTTTCAGCTGCTGCAGGCTCAATAAGAACTCTGTCTGAGAGCGGTTTAATGTTTAGTGCCATTTTTTGATATTATTTAGGTTAATTAATTTTTTTAACTCGGCTGTATATATTTCGAAAATTGTGCCAGTGAAAAAAGACTGCCAATTCTAAAAAAAAAATGCCAGCTTGTCATAAGCTGGCATCATTACTATTTTTAAGGATTACCTTTATTCCTGTTCTTCCACCGGTTGTTGTGGTGCAGGCTGTTGGGGAACATTCATCTCCACATCCTCATCACTCTCAAAAACCCCGCTTGAAGAAGTGCCATTGCCCATAATGGTGACATTAGAAAGCAGAATAAGCACCAGTAGCAAGGTGGCAAGGGTCCAGGTGCTTTTGTCAAGAAAATCATTGGTTTTCTGAACGCCGCCTACTTGTTGGCCGCCACCGCCAAAAGAAGAAGATAGTCCGCCTCCTTTAGGATTCTGTACCATAATTACTACGATTAGCAAAAATGCTACGATAACTATTAAAGCTAAAAAAATTGTGAATGTGCTCATTATCAGTCAGTATTGTTATCTTGTAATTTTTCTATTGCCCGAATTTGGTCTGCAAAGAAACCACTTTTTTCGGGATTTTTCAAAATTAATATTTTATATGCCTGTATGGCTTTTTTAAAGTTTTTCTGTTCAAGGTAAACCCTTGCTAACGTCTCTGTCATTAAGGCCTCAGGGGTAATGGCATTGCGTTCTGCCAGGTTGGCTTTATTGGCAGGTTTACCAGGTTTAATTTTAGGGCTTTTCGAAATAAATTCATCTATTAGCTCAAATTTTTTATGCTGAATAGAAGTGGCTTGTAAAATTTGCTCTTTTTCATCCTCCGGCTGCTTCTCCGGGACATCTTGCCTTGTTACCGGTTTTGCTGAAGTAAGACGTAACCATTCCGAAAAAGAATGGGATTCTGAAGCGTTAAAATCCAGTGGCGCTCCAATTCCAAGCTCTTCTGCTGCGCTAGGGTCTTCTAAAATTTGCTCTTTTTCAGCTTCCTTCGTCTTTGTAGGGTTTTCAGGTCTTTCAAATAAAGCAGGATCCATGACCCTATCAGATTCTGACTGCTTCATCTTAATGGCCTCGTCTATGGCGATGCTGCGTTTGCCAAAGACTTCTTCTGCTTCATACACCGTGATTTCCTTCAGGCGCTTTTCCTGTTGTTTTATTTGCTCAGCAATCTCATTTTGATTGAATTCCGCTGAGGTGATATAATCAAAAAGCACACTCCTGTCTGCAGTATAAGCGGCGGTTTTTTTTAGGGCGGTATTGTAACTAAAGGATTGGTGTTCTTTAAGCCCTTTAAGTCTTAGTGCCCTTGCAGCCTGGAAATAAGGATATTTTTGGAGGATTTCTTCGAAAAGGGAAATGTCCCGTGAAGATACTTTTCCCGGGTTTTCCAACAAATATGTGAAATCCTTCAAATCCATTACCAATCGGTCAATGCGGCATTAAAAATATCCTGGGTAATGCGGGTAAAAATTTCATCTACCGCAGTTTCCAGTTCGCCTCCCACCAGGGTGACATTAGCATCATAATCATAATAAAAGGAGAAGGTCCTCTCAAAATCTTTCTCTGGCTCCAGCGTGTTGTAATATCGAACATTCACAGCAATGGTTAGCCTGTTTTGGGCGGCGGTGTTATCTGCCGTGGCCGTCATGGGAGCAATATAGTAATCTACAATTTCTCCTTCAAAAATAAGGTCTCCATTGTTATTGGTAAGGCTAAGGTTGGTTTGATTAAGTATTAAATCCTGGAGGGAAAGCGTAAACTGTCTTGCAATTCCTGGTTCTACCAGATCGGCCTGGTTTTCAAAAAAATTCACCTGAAAGGTTTCAGCGTTTCCAATATCAGCCCCGGTAAAGGAATAAATTCCACAGGACTGGAGGCTTAACAGTAAAATCGAGCAAAAAATGAATAGCGTCTTTTTCATAATTTTTAAAAGCTGCAGGCATTAAGTGATAAGCTAAAGGCTACAAGATTATTATTGTCTTAAATTTTGAATTTTCAATGATGAATTTTAAACTTCACTCTTCCCTTACAAATTATACTGTTTTATTTTACGATAAAGTGTCCTTTCGCTTATCCCTAGTTCTTCAGCCGCGGCTTTTCTTTTTCCTCCATGCCTTTCCAGAGACTTCTTGATAAGTTCGAGCTCTTTGTCCTGTAAGGAAAGAGTTTCTTCTTCTTCAATTTCTTCCGCAAAATAATATTTGTCCTTACTGTTATCCTGAAGCTCATGTTGCGGACTGTTCTGCGGAATTTGTAAAACTTCCATCCCGTTTTCTTCCAGTTCTTCCGTATCAACATCGGTACCGTCTTCACCATAAATCTTCTGGATAAGACTTTCATTTTCATCCTGAACTTTTTGCGAATTCCCGTCTTCCATCAATTTAAGAGTGAGTTTTTTAAGGTCGTTCAGGTCGTTTTTCATGTCGAACAACACTTTGTACAGGATCTCCCTCTCATTGCTAAAATCTCCTTCCTTTCTTTTTTCTGAAATAATCGCGGGCAGGTTACTGCCAATATCGGGAAGATAATGTTTTAAGCCTGTTGCAGTAATACTGCGTTCCTGTTCCAGCACCGAAATTTGTTCGGCAATATTCCGAAGCTGGCGAATATTCCCTCCCCAGCGGTATTTTTGTAGTAATTCCACCGCGTCCTCTTCCAGCCTTATGGTGGGCATTTTGTATTTAAGGGCAAAATCTGAAGCGAATTTTCTAAACAGCAAATGAATATCTTCTTTTCTATCCCTAAGCGGGGGGAGGTTTATTTCCACCGTGCTTAAACGGTAGTACAGGTCTTCCCGAAACTTTTCTTTTTTAATAGATTCAAACATGTTAACATTAGTGGCGGCAACAATTCGCACATTGGTTTTTTGAACTTTTGAAGATCCTACTTTGATGAATTCCCCGTTTTCTAAAACCCGTAAAAGACGTACCTGGGTAGGCAGCGGTAATTCCCCCACTTCGTCAAGAAAAATAGTGCCGCCATCGGCTACTTCAAAATAGCCGCTCCGGGTTTGGGTAGCTCCTGTAAAAGCGCCTTTTTCGTGCCCAAAAAGTTCACTGTCTATGGTGCCTTCAGGAATGGCCCCGCAGTTTACCGCAATGTATTTATTGTGTTTCCGGTGAGAGAGGGCGTGGACAATTTTAGGAATGCTTTCTTTTCCAACCCCGCTTTCCCCTGTAACCAGCACTGAAATATCTGTAGGGGCAACCTGTATGGCTTTTTCCACGGCACGGTTTAATTTCTGGTCATCCCCAATGATACCGAAACGTTGTTTTATTGCTTGTACTGATTCCATTAGTTCTTTGTTTCAGGTTTTAAGTTTCAGGTTAGCGAAACTTATTCCCTTGGTAGTGTTTTTGGTTTAGATACGAAATAAAGTTTTTTAATTTTCCACTTAAGTTTTCATAATCCTTTACAATCTTTTCGAATTCTTCTTTATCAATATAATTACAATCAAATATGCGATAAAGTTGAGACCTTACTTCTCCAGCAGATCCTTTAGCTATAGAAAGAAATTGTCTAAATTCAAGATTTCCATCTCTTTCAAATCCTTCAGCAATATTATCCATAATAGATCCAGAAGATGATTTGATTTGTTGTTTTAATTTAAAATCAGACTTTAAATCGGTTTCAATAGCTATGATATGAATGACTTTTGCCAATCTTCTTGCTTCTTTCCATATTTCCAGGTCTTCAAATCTATGTACTGTGGCCATTTTTTAAAACTTAAAACCTGAAACCTGAAACTTTATATTTAAAACCTGAATTCAATTATTATCACTATACCCCACCGCTTCACCTATAAGGGTGGCGCTGGTACAGTCTTCAATTTTTACATTTACAAAATCACCAATTTTATAATGTTCTTTAGGGAAAACTGCAACGGTATTTTGTGAAGTCCTTCCGCTCCAGTGAGCATCAGATTTTTTAGATTCTTTTTCAATTAAAACTTCCACGGTCTTACCAAGAAATCTTTCGGTATTGTACCTGCTGTGTTTTTGCTGAAGGTTAACAATTTCAGTGAGCCTTCTTTTTTTAATCTCTTCCGGCACATCATCTTCAAATTTTCGCTCGGCCATGGTTCCGGGCCTTTCAGAATAAGCAAACATAAACCCGAAGTCATATTTTACATATTCCATCAAGCTTAAGGTATCCTGGTGGTCTTCTTCGGTTTCTGTAGGAAAGCCGGTAATAATATCGTGAGAAATTCCGCAGTCGGGAATTAGTTTTTTAATATTATCGATCATCCTGAAGTATTCTTCGCGCGTATGCAGGCGGTTCATTTTTTTCAGGATACGGTCGCTGCCGCTCTGCACTGGCAGGTGAATATAATTACAGATATTGCGGTGCCTGGCCATAGCTTCTATTACATCCATGGTCATGTCCTGAGGATTGGAAGTAGAGAAACGGATCCTCATTTTGGGCTGGGCCTCGGCAACAAGTTTTAATAAATTTGCAAAATTCACTGCCGTGGCCTTTTGCATGTCCGAAGCATTTTTGAAGTTCTTTTTAAGCCCGCCGCCATACCAGAGGTAACTGTCTACATTCTGTCCAAGGAGGGTAATTTCTTTATAGCCTTTTGCAGCAAGGTCGTTCACTTCTTCCACAATGCTCTGCGGGTCCCGGCTGCGTTCCCGGCCGCGGGTAAAAGGCACCACGCAAAAAGTACACATGTTGTCACAACCCCGCGTAATAGAAACAAATGCGGAAACTCCATTGGTTTGCAGGCGTACCGGCGAAATATCACCGTAAGTCTCTTCTTTAGAAAGAATCACATTTACAGCATTACGGCCTTCTTCAACTTCATTAATAAGATTTGGCAAATCTTTATAGGCATCTGGCCCCACTACCAGGTCTACAATTTTTTCCTCTTCCAGGAATTTACTTTTCAGGCGTTCAGCCATACAGCCTAAAACGCCCACTTTCATATTAGGATTTATCCTTTTTACCGCATTATATTTTTCCAGCCGCTTACGAACGGTTTGTTCAGCTTTTTCCCTGATAGAACAGGTGTTTACCAAAACCAGATCAGCCTCTTCCAGGTTTTGGGTAGTGTTATAGCCTTCTTTAGAAAGGATGGAAGCCACAATTTCGCTATCGCTAAAATTCATCTGGCAACCGTAACTTTCAATAAAAAGCTTGCGGTTGTTCTCTGCTTTTGGCTCCATAACCAATGTGTTTCCCTGTTGTTTTTCGTCTAATATCTTCTCCATAATTCAATAATGCCTTTGCGGTATTTTGACGGGCAAAGATAGGACTAAACAATTTTATGACAAAGTGACAGTGATTTTTTTCTGAAGTTCACGCAACCTTTTTTAAAAGGCAGCGTCTAGTAAGAAATCAACCATCATGAAAAAACGAATAGTTGTTCCATTTTTGCCCCTGCTTTTTTTCCTGTTGAATGCCTGTGAAAAACAGGAAACGGCTCAAGAAGAGATGTATGAAGTTGCTGTGCCCATCACACAGCCAATTGCAGAATTCCGTGCTTCCGTAAAAATCCAGGAGCCAAAAGCAATAACTGAAGCGGGGAAAATTTACACCTATAAGGATTATGTGTTTGTAAATGACAAATATCAGGGAATTCATGTTATTGACAACCGGGATCATTATGTGCCAGAGAAGATTGCCTACCTCAAAATTCCCAAGAATGTGGATATCGCTGTGAAAGACGAGATGCTTTATGCCGATAGCGGAATGGACCTGGTGGTTTTTGATATTTCAGATATTAATAACATCAGGCAGGTGGAAAGACTGGAGAATGTCTTCCCTAATACCAATTACATGGTTCCTGAAGGAGCGGCCTTTGTGGATAATGAAAATTTTGATCCCCAAAAAGATGTGGTCGTAGGATATGTGATGGAATCCCGGAAAATCGAAATGACAGATTATGGGGATGATATGGTATTCTTTAACAATGCGGAAGCCGCTTATTCTGCAGGTGGCGGGAATTCCGGTACCGGCGGCTCCCTTGCCCGCTTTAAAATTGTTACAGATTATCTTTATGCTATAGACCAGCAGAATATTATGGTTTTTGATATTTCTTCCCTTACCAATCCACAGAAGATTTCCGAAGAATATGTGGGCTGGGATGTAGAAACAATTTTTCAGGAAAAAGACCATTTGTTTCTTGGTAGCACCACCGGCATGTACATATATAGTATAGAAAATCCTGAAAAACCTGCTTTTGTATCCCGGGTACAGCATGTAATGGGCTGTGACCCTGTGGTGGTGCAGGATGATATCGCTTACGTAACCATTAGGGGAGGAAACTGGTGTGGGCAGGAAGAGAGCGAGTTGGTGCTTATTGATGTTTCTGATAAAGCTGCTCCAAAAACTCTTTCTACCTACGAGATGGAAAATCCATACGGCCTTGGTGTTAGAGAAGGTAAATTATTTGTTTGCGACGGTACCGCAGGACTTAAAGTATACGATTTAACCACTACCCCCGATCTTGTTCTGGCAGATCATTTTGAGGATGTTAACACCTATGACGTAATCCCGCTGGATGATGTTTTGTTAATGATCGGGGATAATATTCTTTATCAGTACAATTATAAAAACGATGAGGTGAATTTGATAAGTTCCTTCAGTTTGAATTAATTGTTTTCTTTGTTTGGTTTTTTGAAACGCCCGCTTTATCAGCGGGCTTTTTTAATCTCCAATCTTCCGTTCAGGAAGAAATAAAAAGGGAATATCCCAGAGAATTATCAGGTTAAAAAAAAATTGATATACTTTTGTACCGATAAAGATAAAATTTATGGCAAAGAATTTAGTGATTGTGGAGTCTCCTGCTAAGGCCAAAACTATAGAAAAGTTTTTGGGAAAGGATTATAAGGTCACTTCCAGCTTTGGGCATATCGCAGATTTGCCAACCAAGGAGCTTGGAGTGGATACCGAAGGGGATTTTACTCCTAAATATATAGTCTCAAGGGACAAGAAGGATGTGGTTAAAAAGCTTAAAGGGCTTGCTAAAGATGCAGGTATGGTATGGTTGGCGAGTGATGAGGACCGGGAGGGAGAAGCCATTGCCTGGCACTTGGCAGAAGAGCTAAAGCTGGATAAAGCCAAGACAAAAAGAATTGTATTTCATGAGATCACGAAATCTGCAATTTTAAAAGCGATTGAAAATCCGCGTGGGATAGATTATAACCTGGTAAACGCTCAACAGGCGAGACGGGTGTTAGACCGGCTGGTAGGATATGAATTGTCCCCGGTCTTATGGAGAAAAGTAAAAGGAGGGCTTTCTGCCGGAAGAGTGCAAAGCGTGGCGGTAAGGTTAATCGTGGAGCGGGAGCGCGAAATCCAGGATTTTACTGCAGAAGCTTCTTACCGTATAGATGCTGAGTTTGCCACTGAAGAAGAAAAAACTTTTAAGGCAAAAATTCCAAAGAATTTTGAAACCAAAGAGGATGCGAAGAAATTTTTAGAACAAAATTTAGGCGCTAATTTTAAGGTAGCTGAACTTTCTACCAAACCGGCAAAAAAATCGCCTGCACCGCCTTTTACAACATCCACCCTGCAACAGGAGGCATCCAGGAAATTATATTTCTCAGTAAGTAAGACCATGACCATGGCCCAACGGCTTTATGAGGCCGGGCACATCACTTATATGAGAACCGATAGTGTGAACCTTTCTGATGATGCCCGCAAAGGCGCTAAACAGGAAATCCTTAAAGCCTACGGGGAAAAATATGCCAAAGCGCGCCAGTTTAAAGGTAAAAGTAAAGGAGCACAGGAAGCACACGAGGCCATACGTCCTACCAGTTTTGAAAATCATAGTGTAAATGCAGACAGGGATCAGCAAAGATTATATGAGCTTATCTGGAAACGTGCCATCGCTTCGCAAATGAGCGAAGCGCAATTGGAGCGCACCAATGTTAAAATTGAAGCCGATAAGCATGATAAACATTTTACCGCTAACGGAGAAGTTCTGAAATTTGACGGATTCTTGAAAGTTTATCTGGAAGGATCTGATGAGGAAGATGAAGAGCAAAGTGGAATGTTGCCCGCATTAAAAGAAAATGAAGCCCTTCAGAATTTATTCATTTCTGCCACCGAAAGATTTACACGGCCTCCGTATAGGTATACAGAAGCTTCTTTGGTTAAAAAGCTTGAAGAACTGGGGATAGGAAGGCCGTCTACCTATGCCCCAACAATTTCCACAATTCAAAACAGGAAATATATTGAAAAGGGTTCTGTAGACGGTACTGAAAGAAATTACGCCCAGCTTATGCTGGAGAAAAATAAGGTTTCAGAGAAAACCTTAACCGAAACCGTTGGGAGTGACAAAGGAAAACTCGTGCCAACCGCTACAGGAATGGTGGTTAACGATTTTTTAGTCAATCACTTTTCTAATATTCTTGATTATAACTTTACCGCGAAAGTAGAGCAGAATTTTGATGATATTGCCGATGGGAACGAGGAATGGACGCACATGATGAAAGACTTCTACAAAGATTTTCATCCGCATGTGCAGGACGTGGCCAAAAACGCCGACAGGGAAGTAGGGGAACGCATCCTTGGGGAAGATCCCGAAACGGGCAAACCGGTAAGTGTAAGATTGGGTAAATTTGGGCCTATGGTCCAGATTGGATCAGTAGAAGACGACGAAAAACCCAAATTTGCAAGCCTTAGTCCGGACCAGACGCTGGATTCCATTACCTATGAAGAGGCGATGGATCTTTTTCAGCTTCCGAAGAAATTAGGAGAATATAAAGGAGATAATGTTGAAGTAAATAACGGGCGCTATGGCCCGTACGTAAGATTTGGAAAAAAATTCGTCTCACTTGAAAAAGGAGAAGACCCTCTAAATGTAGATTTTGATCGGGCAATGGAGCTTATTAAAGAGAAAGAAAAGGCTGATGCCCCTATTTATGAGTATGAAGGGCTCCCGGTGCAAAAAGGGGTTGGCAGGTTTGGCCCTTATCTAAAATGGAACAACATCTTCATAAACGTTAATAAAAAGTACGATTTTGACAATCTTTCCGCAGAAGATATAGAAACGCTTATCGAGGATAAGAAAAGAAAAGAGCGGGAGAAGGTAATCCACAATTGGGAAGAGGAAGGGATTCGTGTAGAAAAAGCAAGGTGGGGCAGATCTAATGTAATAAAGGGCAAAACCAAGGTGGAGCTGCCAAAAACAGTAGATGCAGGGAAACTTACTTTAGAAGAGGTTAAGGATATTCTTGAAAAGAATACCAAAAAGAAAAAACCGGCAAAGAAAAAGGCATCGGCAAAGAAGAAGACCGCAGCTAAAAAGAAAACCACGAAAAAGAAATAACAGCCTATGGATTTTGATTTTTTGAGTCCGGTGCATGAAGATTTACTGGATGAGATTTCAAATTTGGATAGACAATCTATCGGTGCCAATATAAAAATACATACCGCAGAAACCGGCCTTCCCGAACTGGATAATGTTCAGGTTGCAATTATAGGAATTAAGGAAAACCGGCGATCTTCCAACAGGGATGAAGCGCTTCATTTTTATAAGGTAAGATCTGCTTTCTATAAGTTGTTTCCAGGGAACTGGCATATTAATTTTGCGGATTTGGGAGATATAGAAAAAGGCGCAGAGGTAGAAGATACCTACTTCGCAGTGCAAAGTATTGTTGCTCAACTGGTAAAAAAAGATGTTATCCCATTATTACTGGGAGGAAGCCAGGATCTTATTTATGCCCAATATCGTGCTTACGATACCCTCGACCAAATGGTTAATTTAGTCAATATTGACCGTAAATTTGACTTAGGCGATGCCGATAATCCGATTTCTAATGAGTCGTACGTAGGAAAAATCGTAATAAATAAACCATACAATTTATTTAATTATTCCAACCTTGGCTATCAAACCTATTTTAATTCTCAAAATGAAATTGAATTGATGGAACGTCTCTTTTTTGACGCCTACAGGTTAGGAGAAATAAGTGCGGATATTGCGCTTATTGAGCCGGTTATGCGAGATGCTAATTTAGTTGGCATGGATCTTGGAGCAACCAGTGCCACCGCGATGGGGCACGGGCTTCATGATTCCCCCAATGGCTTTGACGGGAAAGAGATTTGCTCCCTGGCAAGGTATGCGGGAATAAGTGATAAAGTATCATCTTTTGGGATTTATGAATATGATTCCAGGTACGGATCCTTAGGAAATATGCTCGTTGCGCAGATCATGTGGTATTTTATAGAAGGTATAAATTACAGGTCTAATGAGAATACTATTTCGGCAAAACAGGAATTTATAAAATACCAGGTTCCTGTAGATGAGGATATTCTTGTTTTCTTTAAAAGCCCTTTAAGCGGACGCTGGTGGATAGAAATTCCATTTCTTGCAAATGTGAATACTAAATTAAAAAGACATACGTTATTACCTTGCAGCGAAGAAGATTACCTGGAAGCTTGCAATCAGGTAATTCCCGAAAGATGGTATAAAGCCAAGAGAAAAAACGAAGTTTAAAAAATTTTCAGACAATAATTTGATTTACTGTATTTTTATCGAAAATATTGTTTTTTATAAAATATTTAGATAGGTTTACCGCCGTAAATTGAATGTCTTAACCTAGGAGAAATTATGAAGAAGTTTATTTCGCTAATTGCTGTTCTGGCCTTGCTTGCAGGCTGTGGTCGTAGTGACCGGGGACAGTTGGTAGGTGCGAGAGGAAAAAAGTGGAATCCGGAGAAGCCTTATGGTATGACATTAATTCCGGGAGGGGCATTTATCATGGGAAAATCTGATGATGATATTGCTGACCAAAGGAATGCTCCGCCAAAAACAGTGACGGTTCGCTCTTTTTATATGGATGAAACTGAGATTACCAATGCTGAATACAGGCAATTTGTTAACTATGTGAAGGACTCTATTATAAGGGTGCGTCTTGCGATAATGGCAGAAATGGAAGGTGCCGTGCCGGGTGACGGTGGCATTGGGGAATTTGCGTTTGCAGATGCAGATCCCGAAAATATGACTCCTTATGAAGAATATATGCTTAATGCATATGGAGAAGGAGGCCCAAGCGATACCTACGAAAACAGGAAGCTTAATAAAGACGTGGAGCTTTATACTGAAACAGAAGATTACCCCGATGTTTATTATGCTGAAGTAATGGATTCTATGTACATTCCTTTGGATGAAGTGTATAACGGGCAACGTACTATAGACGTTAAGAAGCTGAAATTTAAATATTCCTGGATGGACATTCAGGCTGCGGCCCGTTCTAAGGAAGACCGCAGTAACTTCATTAAAACTGAAGAAATTTCAGTTTATCCAGATACCACCGTTTGGATCAAAGATTTTAATTACTCCTATAATGAGCCTATGCATAACGATTATTTCTGGCATAGTGCTTTTGATGATTATCCCGTGGTTGGGGTTTCCTGGAAACAGGCCTGTGCTTTCGCGCAATGGCGTACCATGTACCACAACCAGTTCCGCAAGGGAAAAGATCTTGAAAATGTTCCAACTTACCGGCTTCCAACAGAAGCGGAGTGGGAATATGCCGCCCGTGGTGGCCTGGAAGGGGCTACCTATCCATGGGGCGGTCCTTACGCAAAAAATGACCGCGGATGTTTTATGGCTAACTTCAAGCCGCTGCGCGGGGATTATGCTGCAGACCAGGCTCTCTATACCGTAGAAGCCAAATCCTACGAGCCAAACGATTATGGATTATATAATATGGCCGGGAACGTGGCAGAGTGGGTGTTTTCTTCCTACGATCCTATTTCTTATGAATATATGTCTACCATGAACCCCACCGTGAACAATCCGGACGATATGCGAAAAGTGGTACGAGGCGGTTCCTGGAAAGATGTGGCTTACTTCCTTCAGGTGAGTTCCAGAGATTATGAATATGCAGATTCTGCAAGAAGCTATATTGGTTTCAGGACGGTGCAGGATTATTTAGGGACAGACGTTACCCTTAACCAGTCCAATAGATAAGAACCTTAAATTTACTCAAACAATAAAAACCTATTTCTAGAATCTAATCCTTTATTAAATTATGGCAAAATCAAGATCTACAAAAAAGATAACAAACATGGTGTACGGTTTAGGTGCATCTGTGGTAATATTAGGTGCGCTTTTTAAAATTATGCACTGGCCGTTCGCTAATCCCATGCTTATTGCAGGTCTTGTGGTAGAGGCTTTTGTATTCGCTTTCTCTGCTTTTGAACCGGTAGATGATGAGCTGGACTGGTCTCTGGTTTATCCTGAACTGGCAGGTGGGCCTGCTTCCAACAGGCGTACCGCAACAGTTATAGAAGAGGAAAAGGAAGCAGAAGGGCAGCTGTCTAAAAAACTTGACAATATGCTGAAAGAAGCAAAAATAGACGCTAATCTTATGAGTAGCCTGGGAGAAAGCATTCGAAATTTTGAAGGTGCAGCCAAAGGCATTGCCCCAACAGTAGACGCAATGGCTTCCCAAAAGAAATACAGTGAAGAACTGGGTGTTGCGGCTTCACAAATGGAAACGCTTAATAATATTTACAAAGCACAGGTGGAATCTGCTGCACGCCAGGCAGAAATTAATGAGGCAGTGGCTGAAAATGCCGGCAGGTTAAAAGAAGAAATGGATTCTTTAACCCATAACCTTTCTTCCCTAAACAACGTTTACGGTGGAATGTTAACAGCTATGCATGGAAATCCTGCCAGAGTATAAGCCAGTAATAAGGAGCTTAAAACCAAATCTTTACACTAAACAAACTACTTTATAATGGCGTCTGGAAAACAATCACCAAGGCAGAAGATGATAAACCTGATGTATCTGGTTTTCATCGCGATGATGGCCTTGAATATGTCAAAAGAGGTATTGACCGCTTTTGGATTAATGAATGAAAAGTTAAATGTAACGCAGGCTTCCTACGAACAGCGTAATGAAGCTTTAATGGCAGGTCTGGCCACAAAGGTGGAAGAGCAGCCCGCTAAATATACCTCTATTAAACAGGATGCAGAGAGAATAGATGAATTGTCCAGTAATCTTAATTCTTATATAGAGAACCTTAAATCTGAACTAAAGAGTTCTGTAGATGATGCTACAGATTATGAAACTATGGATAAATCCAACACCATGGATGAGATGTTCTTTCAAAGTGGTGTAATTTCTCCTAAAGGAAAAGAATTCCTTAATCAAATTGAGACTTATCGTCAGGGTGTTTCAGACATTCTGCAGGGAGAGTATCCGCAAATTGCCAGTAAGGTAAATGTTCAGCAGGAGTTTTCTACCGGTGAGGTGACCACCAGGGAAAATGTGAAAATGCCCTGGTTGGAGTATCATTATCAGGGATTCCCGCTTATTGCATCTATTACAAAATTAACCCAGATGCAGGCTGATATCAAAAGTACCGAAAGTGAAATTCTTTCTTCCATGCTATCAGGGCAACTGGAAAGTGAAGTTTCCCTTACCAATTATCAGGCTATTGTAATACCAGATAAAACTGCTTTCTTTAGTGGTGAAAATTTTACCGGAAGGGTTGTTCTTGGAAGAGTAGACAATACTTTACAGTTTGAGAACGTTATTATTAACGGAAACGAAGTCGAAAGTACCGAGGCCGGGCAGGTAATGCTTGATTTTCCGGCTGGAAATGTGGGTGAAAAGGAAATCACCGGGGAACTTCAGTTCCAGGAAGGAGACTCTTTGGTTAGAATTCCTGTTTCAAGTTCTTATGCGGTAATTCCAAAACCTAATTCTGCGGTGATTTCAGCAGATAAAATGAATGTGGTTTATCGTGGAGTTCAGAACCCCATGACTATTTCCATTCCTGGGGTATCTAATGTCACCGCTAATGCGCCCGGATTGAGATCTACCAGTGGTACAGGAAATTATGTGATGGATGTAACCACCCTGCAGGCCAGGGAAGTAACCATTAATGTTAGTGGTACATTGCCAGGGGGAGAAAAAGTGTCAGACAGTAAAACCTTCAGGGTAAAAGATATTCCAAGACCTGTTGGTACTATCCGTGGCGAAGACGGCTCTGTACAGATGCAGCGTAACAGTCTTGAAATTGCCACTGTGGGAGCAAATTTACCCGATTTTGATTTTGACCTTAATTTAAATGTTACCGGCTTTAGCTTTAAAGTACCGGGACAGCCAACCATCAGGATCAATGGTAGCCGATTGGATGACAGGGCAAAGTCTGCTCTACGAAGAGCCGGTAGAGGAGAATCTGTTCAGATATTTGATATTGAGGCCCAGTTGGCAGGCAATTCAGGTTATAAACTTAAACAGGTGGCTCCTGTGTTTATTGAGCTTACTAATTAAAAATAATTAAACAATGAGCTGGAGAAGATTTTTGGTTTTTAGTTTCACAATTGTTCTTGGCGCGTCTTCTTACGGGCAGGCAAATATTTTAAATGCCGATAGCCCTGAAGAAATCGGGAAGTTAAGTGAAGCGCAAAAATTGGTGGAGAGGAATGATAAGCCATTGGAATATGGGTATGTTGGAGACCGTGATATTCTTTGGTCTAAAAATACCTGGGAGATTATAGATCTTGATGAAAGGGTAAATTTCCCGTTTTACTATCCTATTGATACCAATAATATAGGAAACAACAGGAGATCCTTATACGATGTTCTTGTAAAAGCCGTGAAACAGGGTGATATTAAGAATATTTATGCCGATTCCTATTTTAATGAAAAACGTACCTTAAAAGATATAGAAGCCACCCTTTCTAAAATTGACACTACAGATCTTGGTATCGAGCAGTATAATGCCGGGGAAGAAGTAGATCCCCAATTTATTGATCGCCGGGACCTTGGTTCGGCAGATATTGCTGAATATCATATTCGCGGAATCTGGTATTTTGATAAGGTGCAGGGAGAATTGAGGTATAGGCTGTTAGGGATTGCCCCTGTGGCTCCAGATGTTAACTTTATTGACTCCGGGCAAACCGACCTGGTAGAGCTATTTTGGGTATTTTATCCGGATGCAAGGGAAGTGCTGCATGATGCCAAGGCATTTAACGGTGCAAACACTGCAATGAGTTTGTCTTTTGACCATTTACTGAATGCCCGCCGGTTTAACGGGGTGATCTATAAGGAGGAAAACGTGCAGGGAGACCGCGAAGTGGAGGAATACATTCCTGAAAACGCCTTTATGCAGTTGTTGGAATCTGAGCGTATAAAAGAACAAATCCGCAATTTTGAACAGGATATGTGGAACTATTAATTTCAAAAGTTTCAAAAATTACAAGCGTCTTCTTCGGAAGGCGCTTTTTTATTATAATATGTTTACATTAATAAAATTTTAAATTCCGTTGCTATGCTGGATTATCTCGTTGTTGGTTTAGGTTTAAGCGGGCTCACCGTCACAGCAAGGCTGGAAGAGGAGGGAAAATCTTTTGAGGTATATGAAGATCATTCCCAAAGCGCTTCCCGGGTGGCCGGGGGTATTTTTAATCCTGTAATTTTAAAGCGGTTTACCCTCGCCTGGAAAGCAGATGAGCAGATAAATGAAGCTATTCCGTTTTATCAACGCTTAGAGAAGAAGTATAACAAGAAATTTGTTCATTTTTGGAACATCTATCGCCGGTTCCACTCTGCAGAAGAGCAAAATAACTGGTTTGATGCTGCCGATAAGCCGCGGCTTTCTGGATTTCTTGATGCTAAACTTGAGAAGGAAATTAACGGCAATATTTCTTCTGAATTTTCCTTCGGAAAAGTGCGACATACCGGAAATATTGATACTAAGGCCCTGCTGGAGCACTACCGCCAGGACCTTCAAACTAAGAATTTATTAATAGCTGAAAGATTTGATTATGACCAGTTGGAAACAGCAGCCGGTTTTGTTAGCTATAAAGGCAAGAAAGCGAAACGGATAATTTTCTGTGAAGGCTTCGGGATGATTAAAAATCCCTTTTTCAGCTATCTTCCGCTTAGAGGAAATAAAGGAGAATATATTATCATCAGGGCCAAAGACCTTCAGCTGGATAAAGCGGTAAAATCTTCAGTTTTCATTATGCCGCTGGGGAATGACCTGTACAAAGTGGGCGCAACTTATGATCATCGGGATAAAACCACGTCTCCCACAAAAGAAGCAAGGGAAAAACTGGTAACAGAAACAGAAAAATTGATATCCTGTAAGTATGAAGTTGTAGGCCAGGTGGCGGGAATAAGACCAGCCACGGCAGACAGGAGGCCTGTTATTGGCGCCCATCCCGAAATTCCTAATATGTACTGCTGCAACGGGTTTGGAAGCCGCGGAGTGCTTATTGCCCCAATGGCTTCCCGGGAATTAATTGATTTTATTGAGAGAAATGCTGAAATTTCTCCTGAAATGAACCTGCAACGCTTCACCAAAAAGCATTACCGCAAAACCTAAGATTTTCCGGCGTCTTTCTTGTAGCTGAAGAAAAAGTTTATCCAGATATTTCTGGATAATCTTGTAATTACCGGCATAAAAACTACCAGGGTTCCTACAATGGCAAAAAAAGAAGTGAGCGGGGTGGAATTTAGAAAAACATAGGAAATGATGAACGCAGCCACAGAGAACGCCACTCCCACCGCATAACTCACATACATGGCACCATAAAAAAAGGAAGGTTCTATTTTGTACTTGGTGCCGCAATGGGAGCAGCGTTCATGCATCTCAAAAATCCTTCCCAGCTTGTAAGGGTTACTTTCTTTATACATGCTTTCTTGCTGGCATACAGGGCAGGTGCCTGTGAGGATGCTGTATAGTTTTGTCCCTTTTAAGAATTTCATTTGGTGGTTTTAATGCAGAGTCAGGAAGTTAAAAAATATAGCCCGGCTGTATAGGTTATTGAGAAAAGGCTTTTTAGAGCCCCTGTATGATTTTTTTTGCATGACAAATTTAAGCATCTTTGCAAAAATTTAATCAGATTTCATGCTTAACATTCATAATCTTTCCGTTTCGTTTAATGGGGAATACCTTTTTGAAGAAATAACCTTCAGGTTGGGGGCAGGAGACCGCGTGGGCCTTATTGGGAAAAACGGCGCCGGAAAATCCACCATGCTGCGCATTATTTCCGGAGAGCAGGAGTACGATACAGGGAGTATTGCCAAAGACAAAGAGCTTAAAATAGGTTTTCTAAAGCAGGATATAGATTTTGTAAAAGGCCGCACGGTTATTCAGGAAGCGCAGCAGGCTTTTGAGGAAATCAAAAGTATGGAGAAGCAAATTGACCATATTAATGAGCAGCTTGCCACACGTACAGATTATGAAAGTGAAAGTTATACCCAGCTTATCCAGGATTTGAGCGAAAAAACTCATCAATACGAAATTATTGGCGGGTATAATTATGAAGGAGAAACCGAAAAGGTATTGCTGGGCCTTGGATTTCAAAGGGAAGATTTTAATAAACTCACCGATACTTTTTCCGGCGGCTGGAGAATGAGGATAGAACTGGCTAAACTTTTACTTCAAAGCAATGATATCCTGCTTCTGGATGAGCCAACCAACCACCTGGATATAGAAAGTATCATCTGGCTGGAAGCATTTCTTAACAATTATCCCGGGTGTGTAATTCTTGTTTCGCACGATAAAATGTTCCTGGATAATGTAACTAACCGTACCATAGAAATAAGCCTTGGGAAAATCTACGATTTTAAAAAACCTTATTCCGAATTTATGGAATTAAGGGGTGAGCTCAGAGATCAGCAACTGGCCGCGCAAAAGAATCAGCAGAAGGAAATAGAGCAAACCGAAAAGCTTATTGATAAGTTTCGTGCAAAAGCTTCCAAAGCTTCCATGGCACAGTCTTTAATTAAAAAACTGGATAAGATAAACCGCATAGAAGTAGATGAAGATGACAATGCGGTTATGAATATTTCTTTTCCCGTATCCATACAACCGGGGAAGGTGGTGGTTGAAGCGGAGCATGTGGGGAAATCGTACGGGGAGAAAAAGATCCTGGAAGACATCAACCTTCTTATAGAAAGAGGAAGTAAAATTGCCTTTGTTGGGCAAAACGGGCAGGGTAAAACCACGCTGGCTAAAATTATTATAGATGAAATTCCTCATTCCGGTGAACTAAAGCTGGGCCATAACGTTCAACTAGGGTACTTCGCGCAAAATCAGGCCGATTATCTGGATGGAGAAAAAACCGTTCATGATATCATGATAGATTCGGCTAATGAGAAAAACAGAAGTAAGGTAAGGGATATGCTGGGATCATTTTTATTCCGCGGGGACGAGGTAGATAAAAAAGTAAAAGTATTATCCGGAGGGGAGCGCAACAGGCTGGCCCTTTGTAAATTAATGTTGCAGCCTTTTAATGTGCTGGTAATGGATGAGCCTACCAATCACCTCGATATCAAATCAAAGAACGTTCTTAAAGAGGCTCTAAAGAAGTTTGAAGGAACGCTTATCCTGGTTTCTCACGACAGGGACTTCCTGCAGGGATTAACCTCAAGAGTATATGAATTTAAAAACCGTAAGATAAAGGAATATCTTGGAGATATAGATTATTACCTGGAGCAACGGCAATTTGAAGACATGCGGGCGGTGGAGAAGCGCGAAAAGCAAAAAGCCGTTACAGTAGATAAAGCAGATACTACCACCAGGCAATCTTATGAAGATCAGAAGAGATTAAAATCCCTTAACAACAGGTTGAGTAAAGCGGAAGCAAAGATTACCAGGCTAGAAAAAGAATTAAAAGAAAAAGACGTGGCGCTGGCTTCCAATTATGAAGAAACTATCTCCCGGCCAGATTTTCTCGATAAATACAACCACAAGAAAATGGAGCTTGATAAATTCATGAAAGAATGGGAACAGATTCAAAAGGAACTGGATAAATTAAGCTAGTATTATTTTTGGCCTTTTTTAAACCTATTTGGTTTTTATTAGTCCTAGTTATGAAATTATGGAAAAACGAAAAATTATTCTCTCCGTTCTTGGGGTAATCCTGGTGGTGCTCTCTGTTTTTGGCGCTAAGGCAATTATAGACAGCAACGTTAAAGAAACCCCACCCGTCTCAAAAGTTGTAAAAAATGTTTTTGTAGACACCGTTCAAAACAGGAAAGTTCCCATCGTGATTCCTGCCAATGGAAATGTAACTGCCTTGCGAAGGCTGGAACTATATTCTGAAGTGCAGGGTATATTCCTGAACAGCAGCAAGGAGTTCAGGCCAGGACAAAAATATAAAAAAGGGCAGGTGCTTCTAAATATTAACGCAGATGAGTATAAGGCCAGCGTGCAGTCTGCTAAAAGTGAACTTTACAATAGTATCACTTCCATAATGCCCGATCTTAGGATGGATTATCCTGAAGTCTTCGAAAAATGGCAAAATTACCTGAACAATTTTGATATCCTTAAAACGGTACCGCCGCTTCCTGAAATAGATTCAGATAAAGAAAAATATTTTATCACCGGCCGTGGCATCATCTCTTCCTATTATGCAGTAAAAAACCTGGAAGAACGGCTTAGAAAATATACTCTTGTAGCTCCTTTTAACGGAGTGCTTACCGAGGCTCTTGTGAACAGGGGAACGCTTATAAGGCAGGGGCAAAAACTGGGAGAATTTATAGACCCTTCAGTATACGAACTGGAAGTGGCAATCGCTAAAAAGTTTAGTGATTTACTTCAGCAGGGAGAAAAAGTAGCACTTAGCAATCTGGACGGGACAAAAGGTTTTGAAGGCACCGTGAGCCGTATCAACAGCAGGATAGATCAGGAAACACAAACGATCCAGGTTTTTATAAGGGTGGATGATGAAGAAATAAGTGAGGGCATGTACCTGGAGGCAAGGTTAGCCGCCAAGGATGAAGAAAACGCTATTGAAGTTCCAAGAGAGTTGCTGGTGGACAGGTCTAAACTTTTTGTGGTAAAAGATAGCGTGCTGGATCTGGTAGATGTGAACCCGGTTTATTTTACCAGCAATACCGTAGTGGTAAAAGGCCTGCAAAACGGTACTAAAATTCTTTCGTCATCTGTCCCTGGAGCTTATGCCGGAATGCTGGTGAATATCCAGGAAGATTAATCCCGGCAAAAAGCAAAAGCCTTGAGAAAAGTAATTAGTTATTTTATTAAATATGAGGTTGCGGTAAACATCGTGATCTTTGCCTTCCTTATCTTCGGAATTATTGGGGTCCTTAATATGAAGTCCTCCTTTTTTCCGCTACAGGATTCCAGGATTATCAATATTAATATCAATTATCCAGGCTCTGCCCCTGAAGAAATAGAGGAAGGGATTATCCTTAAAATTGAAGATAATTTAAAAGGCCTGGACGGGATAGACCGGGTTACTTCTACTGCCCGCGAAAGTAGGGGTTCCATAACCGTTGAAATTGAGCAGGACGAGAATATTGATGTGATGCTTAGCGAGGTGAAGAACGCCGTAGACCGCGTACCTAACTTTCCCGGGGGAATGGAGCCACTGGTGGTAGCCAAAGAAGAAAGAATCAGGCCCACTATAAGTTTTGCCATAAGCGGGGAAGATGTTCCGCTGGTCACCTTAAAACGCATTAGTGAACAAATAGAGAACGACCTGCGGCGTATGGACGGGATTTCCCAGATCTCCATTGGAGGCTTTCCTGAGGAAGAGATAGAAATTGCCGTTAGCCAAAATGATCTTTTAGCCTATAATCTTACTTTTGAAGAAGTAGCAAGAACGGTAGCCAGCGCAAATATTCTATCTACCGGTGGGACCATAAAAACCAATGCTGAAGATTACCTTATACGTGCCAACAGCCGCGCCTACTATGCCGATGCCCTTAATGATTTGGTCCTGCGATCTTCCCAAAACGGGCAAATTACCAGGCTGGGTGATATTGCCACTATTCGGGATCAATTTTCAGAAACTCCCAATGCCTCTTACTTTAACGGGAATGTTGCCGTAAATGTAGACATTAGCAATACTAATAATGAAGATCTACTTTCCACAGCAGAGCAGGTGAATGAATACATTGAGGAATTCAATCAAAAGAATAGCAACGTGCAACTGGACGTGGTAAGCGATTCTTCCATTACCCTTGGGCAGAGAACCCAATTGTTATTGGAAAATGGGATTATGGGAATGCTGCTGGTACTCTTTTTTCTTTCTGTTTTTCTGAATACCAGGCTTGCTTTTTGGGTGGCTTTTGGTTTGCCCGTGGCTTTTCTGGGAATGTTCATTTTTGCCGGTTCCCTTGGCGTGACTATTAACGTGCTTTCGCTTTTCGGGATGATTATCGTTATCGGTATCCTTGTGGATGACGGGATTGTGATTGCTGAAAATATTTATCAGGAATATGAGAAGGGAAAATCTCCTATAAAAGCCGCACTGGATGGCACTATGGAGGTTCTGCCTCCAATCCTTTCAGCAATAATAACCACGGTTTTGGCGTTTTCTACCTTTATGTTCCTGGATAGCCGTATTGGAGAATTTTTTGCTGAAGTTTCCACAGTAGTAATCCTTACCCTGGTAATTTCTCTTTTTGAAGCTCTTATTATATTGCCTGCCCATATTGCCCATTCCAAAGCGCTGAAGCGGAATCGAGTGAGCAGAAAGAAAAATTTCTTCGGAAGAATTTTTGAAAAAATGAAGGTGGTAAACAGGACCGGAGACCGCCTTATGCAATATTTAAGGGATAAAGTTTACAGCCCGCTGCTGTCTTTTGTGCTAAGGCAGCAAATCCTATCCCTGGCCATACTGTTAGCAGTTTTTATTCTTACCATTGGCGCCATTGGCGGGGGCTGGATTAGAATCACGTTGTTTCCAAGTATTGCCAGTGACCGTGTGAGCATTGATCTTCTTATGCCTGAAGGGGTGAATCCCGCCCGTACAGATTCCATTATTTCTATGGTAGAAGATGCCGCATGGCGGGTTAATGAGGATTATTCTGCCAGGCAAAGCGGCGATAAGGATGTGGTTGAAAATATAATAAAACGGGTTGGCCCAGGGAATAATAAGGCTTCTTTGCAGGTAAATCTATTGCCGGGCGAAGAAAGGGATTTTGGTTCTCCCGAAATTACCAACGCCATACGGGAAGAAGTTGGGCCGGTGTATGGAGTGGAGACCCTCACCTTTGGTTCTGGCGGGAATTTTGGGGGCGCGCCGGTTTCTGTTTCTTTACTGGGTAATAACCTGGAAGAATTAGAGGCAGCCAAAGAAGAGCTTAAGGAAAATTTTGAAAATAATCCTCTGCTTAAAGATGTAAATGACAATGATCCTAAAGGGATTAAGGAAATAAACGTAAAACTTAAGGAAAATGCCTATGCCTTGGGATTGGACCTTAGCGAGGTGATGCGGCAAATAAGAAATGGCTTTTTTGGGGCGCAGGCGCAGCGTTTTCAGCGGGGGCAGGATGAAATTAGGGTTTGGGTAAGGTATGATCTTGCCAACAGGTCCTCCATTAATGATCTGGACGATATGCGCATTCTTACCCCTTCCGGGGAAAGGGTTCCTTTTGATGAGATCGCCAATTATGATATTGTTCGCGGTACTGAATCTATAAGCCACCTCGATGGCCTTCGCGAAATAAGGGTTAGTGCAGATATGGAAGATCCAAATGGCAGCTCTACCGATATTCTCGCAGATATCAGGGAAAATGTAATGCCTCCAATCCTGTCTAAATATCCAAGCTTAACCGTTTCTTATGAAGGGCAAAACAGGGAAGCAGATAAACTCACAGAATCTGCAGCCTTAGTACTGCCAATAATCCTTTTTCTCATTTATGCAACAATAGCTTTTACCTTCAGGAGTTACAGTCAGCCTTTCCTGTTAATGCTTATGATCCCTTTAAGCGTGATTGGTGTGGCATGGGGGCATTGGATCCACGGTTTTCCTATTAATGTACTTTCGGCTTTAGGAATAATAGCATTGGTGGGGATTATGGTAAACGATGGGCTGGTGCTTATTGGAAAATTCAATGGTTTTATGCGGGAAGGAATTCCGTTTAAGGAAGCACTTTACGAAGCAGGAAGATCAAGGTTCAGGGCGATATTCCTTACCTCACTCACTACGGTAGCCGGCCTTGCACCTTTATTATTTGAAGGTAGCCGGCAGGCACAGTTCCTTAAGCCCATGGCAATTTCAATTTCCTACGGAATAGCTATCGCTACCGTGTTAACCCTGCTTTTATTGCCATTGTTGCTCTCTGTTAGCAACCAGATAAAAGTAGGCGGGATATGGCTGCGAACAGGAGAAAGAGTAAGGGCTGAAGACGTGGAAAGATCAATAAGAGAACAAAAAGAAGAAGAGGAGCATGAAGATCATAAATAGCTGTATTTTTCTTTTACTTTCGGTTTTTATAAGTGGATTAAAGGCTCAGGAGAGGGATTCTTTACTTACCAAAGATGAAGTGATCCGGAGGGCATTGAATGAAAATTACGGCATCAGAATAGCAGAGAACAGGGTTGAAGTAGCTGAAAACAATCAGAGTATTCTAAATTCAGGTTATTTGCCATCGGTTACAGGGATTGCCGGCACTACTTACGATCTTAACAACCGGCTAACCGAGCCTGAAGAGGGAGAAAGCCTGGAACAAACCGGGGTAGAAAATAACGCATACCGCGCTTCTGTTAACCTGGATTATGTTCTTTTTGATGGGTTGGGAAGGTTCTACAACTATAAAAGCCTGCGGGAGCAGTATGACCTTTCACAACTGGATGCGCGGGAAACAATAGAAAACACCGTACTTCAATTAATGAGCGTATATTATGAAAT
Organism: Autumnicola aciditolerans; assembly: GCF_041679265.1. Taxonomy (NCBI): domain Bacteria; kingdom Pseudomonadati; phylum Bacteroidota; class Flavobacteriia; order Flavobacteriales; family Flavobacteriaceae; genus Autumnicola; species Autumnicola aciditolerans. Next base: position 214,453 of record NZ_JBGFSM010000001.1, on the reverse strand, counting down.
AGCGCGGCTTACAGAAAATATTGAAGTTTTGCAGCAAACCCTGGAAATTTCAAAAGAAAGGGAAACACGGGCTTCCTATCAGTTTGAATACGGGCAGAGCAACAATCTGGCAGTGCTTAATGCCAGGGTAGATGTTAATAATGACAGTGTGGTACTCCTCCAGGCCCGGCAGGATCTATCCAATACCAAGCGGGATTTAAATGTTTTGCTGAACAGGGAAATTACAGCCATAGGATTTGAGGTGGATACCACGGTGGGATTTATTCCGAAGTTACAACTGGAATCCTATCTGGATCGTGCAGCGGCTAATAACGTAAGCCTTTTGCAAATTGAAAAGAACATGGCAATAAGCGCCTATAATATTAAAATAAGCAAATCTGGTTATTTGCCTGCGGTGGGACTTACCGGCTCGTATGGCTGGAATAAGAACCGGAGTGCAGCCACCGCCTTTTTTCCAGGCTCTACTACCACAACAGACGGGCTTTCGGCAGGCATAAGTTTAAGCTGGAATCTTTTTGATGGAGGACAAACCATTGTGCGGGTGCGCAATGCTAAAATAGATTACGCCAATCAGGAATTGCTTCGGGAACAAATTAAACTTGAAGTAAAGCGCGATATCAGCAATGCTCTTAATGAATATGAAAATAAACTTTTCATCTATAAAATTCAGGAAGAGAATGTGAGTACCAACCTCAATAATTTTAACCGTTCCCGGGAGGAATTCAGCCTTGGGCAAATTACTTCAATTGAATTCCGCCAGGCTCAAATCAATTTGCTTAATGCCCGTACAAGCCTTAATCTGGCAAAATACGAAGCAAAGTTAGCTGAATTGCAACTCTTACAACTAACTGGCCAGCTGTTGAACGTAGAACTTTAAAAGCCACGCAAATGTATGAGCATTTTTTTCAATGTCCTTACTGCTGGGAAGAAATCTCTGTATTGCTGGATCCTTCGGTAAGGGAGCAGACTTATATAGAAGACTGCGAAATTTGTTGTAATCCCATAGAGTTCAGTGTAAAATTTCAAAATGACATTTTAACTGAATTTCTGGCTGCGCCCATTGAGCAGTAAATGCCAATATAAATTGCTTACCAGCATTTTAGTACTTAAAAAATAATTAAATTAGAAGGCAAATCTCAAAGTGATGCCTCAAACCTTCAGTTTAGCCGATAATGTTATTGGTTTTATCATAGATTCTAATGTAGATGAGGAGATAGCAGAATCTTTGCAGCAGGAAGTGCTGCAAAAAATGCAGAAATATGGAAAGGTGAACCTTTTTCTGGAAATCAGGAAAGGCAAGGAGATTTCTACAAAGGCTTTTCTAAAAAATGTACTTTTTAATATAAGGCACAGTGGCGACTTTCACAAAATAGCTATTGTAAGTGATTTGAAATGGCTAAAAGGGGCAATGTCTTTTAAAGATATCCTTGTTGCAGCAGAAATACAAAATTTCCCTAATAATGAACGACTTACAGCTTTAAGCTGGATTTCTCAATAATTTTTCAGAAAAAAGTTTTTGCAGAGTTAAATTCTGTTGTATATTTGCCATCCAATATCGCGGGATAGAGCAGTAGGTAGCTCGTCGGGCTCATAACCCGAAGGTCACTGGTTCGAGTCCAGTTCCCGCTACTAGCAAAATCAAGGCTTCACAGAAATGTGAAGCCTTTTTTAATTCTTTTCCTAAAACCAGACAACGCTCTAACTAAAGTCAGGCGGAACCGGAAATCTGTTATTCATTCGGGTTTGATTTACCGCCTGTAGCCGGTCTATGGCTGCAAGTCCATTATCTGTAAAGTTGTCGGGATCTACGGGGCTTACATGAGCATTGTCTACAATTCCAGTCCTCTGTGTAAAATTCCTGTCTACCCCGTTGTTCATAATATCATTTGCAATGGCCGGGCTGTTATGGCCGGTTGGGATATCAAGCCCAATTAAAGCATGAATGATCTCATGAGAAATAGTCTCTCCAAAGAGCCTTCCAAAAACCTTGGTCGCAAAAGCTTCCATAGCTGGATCTGAGACGCTCATTCCTTCCAGCTGAAGCACCAGGGCGCGGGTTTCCACGTCTACTTCTACATAGCTCGCCATACCATCGTCATCATATCCTCCGGGATATATAAAAATGGGTTCATTTGGAACAGCACTTCCTATTGCTCCTCCCACAAACTTAGTTTCGCCAAGCAAACCCTCTTTTCCTGCTGGTGGATCTCCCTTAATAATTACAGGAGTAATTAAGCCGGGGCTCAAATGGGATGGCAAAGTTTCGCTAAACGGTCCGCATTGCCAAATGGTTCTAACATTAGATGTACGTAACAGGTGATCACAAACCTGTTTCGCCGTTTGAAGGATATCGTTTTTAAGATGTGCCACCTGGTAAGTATCCAGGACATCATTAAATGGAGTGGCATCCTCGTTAATGGTAACGAATTGTGGAACAGATAACTGGATCACAGTGCTCGCAATTCGGGTTCCTCCGGAATCAAATACTGAAAAATGAATTTCCTGTAGTCCCGGAATAAGGCCTTCTACTGCGGTGGTCAAAGCATTAGGGCTGGTAAAATTTACAGCGCCGGGAGTGGGGCTGGACCACCTGGTGGTATAATTTTGAGGCGCATTTCTTAACGTTGCCCGCATGGTGATCACTCCTGTTTTGCTATTAGCAGCCGGATTAAAAGCTCTTGTTTCATTGGTGATATTATCCAGTAAAATTAGGGTAGAGCCTGAATCCTGAAGTCCACTCTCGGTATCTCCAATCCTTATAGATTCACTGGTGCCATCAGAGTCGGTTCTTTCTGCAGAAACATTCTGGCCCTGGTTTGCTGCGTTAATTGCTGCTCCCGTAAGCGATTCCCTGCTTTGCTCCCTTTCAAACTGAGCAGATTCCCGCGCATTCTCTCCGCCGTCTATCTGTTGTTGTAAATGTTGCCTGGAAAGGTTTTGCGCATCTTCTTCAGTGATATTTCCAGCTCTTCTTGCCTGATTGATGCCCTGGGAAATGGTTTCTGAATTTTGTGTATTATGTTGCTGGGTAGCCAGGCTTTTAGCCATTTCAGCAAAAGCCTTCGCATTTTCCTGATTGGAAAGATAGGTTTTCATCGCGTTCTCCTGGTTTCCTGCTAAGCCGGTGATATCGTTAAAAACACCGGCCTTTCCTAGTAATTCTGAAAGCTGTGATAGTCCCGCTGCAGGCGCCGGTGCATCTGGGGCATTTTGAATATTCACCAAAGGAGGCGCAAATTCCCTGTAGTTAGGAGTGTACTGGCTAATAGTTGGGGTTGGGGTAACTACAGGATTTATACCGGTAGGTTCTTCGGTCCTGAATTTATCCCAATCCTGAGAAGAATTTTCTTTAACCATTTCACAGGCATCGCACTGGCCCTGGATAGCCTCCATAAAGACCCCACGAGTGGGTACACTTATTCTGTATGGTGGAACAGGCGTTAAAGGCTTATAATAATCTGTAAGTGAGGTTTCTAAAAATACATCCTCCCCAATTTCTTCCAGCATATAATTCCTGCCCACCTTAAAGCCATCTGCAACAGGAAAAACAAGGGAGTTTCCCGTAATGGTCACCAGTTCGTTTTTTACTACTGAAGCCAGGCTGCGCATTACTGATTTTTGCCCTGTGGAGGTATAGGTTTGAATATTAAAACCGTCCAGCAACATAAACCTCCTGTCCGGGTCCAGATTTGCCCACAGCACCTTGTTATAATATTCCAGGTTGCTGTTTAAATGCTCAATAAGTTCATTTACAATATACCGGTCTTCTTTCCGGGGATTTATCTTATCCCTGGAATTTAAGGGAATATAAACATTTACCCCATCCAGAAGGTCGTTTCCCAGGTAACCCTGGAACATTTTTCCTTCAAAATAGTCGGTAGAATAAGTGAGCCTCAGGTCTTCAATATTCAGGATAGTGTAGCCTCCTTTCAGGTCCCTCACACTGCTGTTGTTACTGGTAATGGTTAAGTTATCTGGCAGCTGGCGCCGGGTTTTGTTGCAGGAACCGCTTATATTGATACTCATTTTTCGGTTTCCGCCGGTATATCTTCCGGTTGGAGTAAGGTCCCAGCTAATTTGAGTTATGCTAAGGCTGTCTACGATCCTGGAATAGATTTCAGGCAAAATATCATTTTCAAAAATATCATCCCATTCTGCAATTAAGCGGCCTGCAAAATAATATTCCAGAAAATCATAAACATCTCCGTAATTCATTATACTGGCGTAAGTGGTCCACTGCTTTTTATCCAGGATTCCATCTTCAAAAAACTCTTCTCCGGAATAGCCTCCGGTAACCGAAAATCCAAAAACGGGAAGGTTAATTCCCCGTGGTTTAAAAGAATTTACCCTGATGCATTTTGCCGGAGGAACGGTTTGATAGTTGGCATCCAGAGACATGAACTGGTCAAAAATGGCCGCTTTTACCAGCACTTCTTCTTCGGTAGATTTGTATTCCACGTTTGTACCCGGTGCTCCGGTGGCTATTAGAGAAAGTCCGCCGGTGATCCCTGCGAGTACCGAATCAAAAATGCCTTTTTTAACGGTAGCCATAGGATCTATCTCCTTATGAACAATGGTTTTAGTGGTTACCGGTAAAGATTTTATACGGTCATATTTACTTTTAGGGCGCTTTAAATAGATACGCAAGGTTATTTGCCCTTTGATGTTGGTAATAAGTCCATCTGCATAGGTTTCCCCTTCTGCCGGATATTCTACCCGGCTGTAATTGGTTTTAATCCTTTCATTAGCATCAAAAGCCTTTAATAAGGGGTGTTGCCTGCTTCTAAACAAAAACCGGAAAGGCTGCAAATAGGTGTTGGAGGGAATTGGCAATAAGCGTTGTGCAATGACATCTTTCCATTTATGAATATTTTCCGTAGAAAAATTGGTCATTAGAAGGGGAACAAAAACGCACTCTTCCACATGGGAAATCTCCTGGAAGATGGCATAGTGCCGCAAAACTTCAAAATACATCATGGTGAGGGAATGGCAATGATTATGGTTGGCAACAGTTTCTGCAGTTACCCCGTAATCCTGGCCCTCGGTTACCGTGGTCACAATGCTGGCATTCAAATGCCGATAACTTTCGGCATTCTGGATAAGAGATTGTCTTAACTTCTCTCCAAAGAATTGTGTAATATTCCTGGAACTGTTTTGCGAGGCCGAAGAGCTGGAATTAGAAAATCCACCTGCGACGCCAAGAGAGCCTCCAATTCCACCATAGGAAACCCCAACGCCCAGCCCGGCTGACATTCCGGAAGTTTTTGCCTGGCTCCTTCCGCTCATATCTTCATTAATCCCCCCGCTTAGCTGATCTGTAATAAAACGGTCGCTTAACAATTCCGCAGAAAGGCTTTCCCCCTGTGTGGTAGATTGTGATTCTGCCCCGGTTAAGGAATGGGAAGACTCAAAAACCACAATTTGCTTTTTTTGGCCCGGCGCAAGTGGTAAGGAATATACCAGGTCTCCCAGCGAATATCCGTCTGCCTTAAAAACCGATTTAAAATGAAGAATATGGCCGGTGGCCACGGTTACCGCCTGGTAAAAAGATAGATGGTCTTCGGCATCTGGCGCATCCTGCCAGCGAATGGGATTATCTAAATCTACAATATTGCGCTCAAGCTTTTCATATCCGCCCTTGAGCTCGTATTTTATTTTTCCGTCTATGGTATTTTTCTCCAGCACATAATTGGCAACATCGGGATCTGAAACCCGTACTATGGCATTATAGCTGTATTCCCGTAAAGTACGGTTGGGAGTAGATAAGTTTAAACAACTGCCACCAATATCCTGTGTGTATTCCGGCGACTGGATGAGGTCTTCCTGGTCTGGCAGCCGCTTGGCTTTAACAGGGGCCTTGCAATCACATTCTTCCTCATGTTCCTCATCATCTCCTTCAGGAAGCACTACATCGCCATCGGTTAATAGCAAATAAATAAAATCATCAGAAAGGCTTTCATTCCCTGCATCGGGATCTATACCAAGATCTGCCGGGCTATTGGGCATAAGGGAAACCATGGCCTGGGCTTCGGTGTATTCCCCGTAGGGATAATCCATAGAAAAATTCCCGGAGTGGTCTGTTTGCGTTGCCGAAACAATGCGAAACAATTCATCTCCCTCCTTCTTGGCCTGCACAATTACGGTAAGCTCGTTAAGGTCATATTTATTTGAAGTTTGTATTACCCGGCCCCGCAATTTTTTTAACGAGCGGGGATTCCCGGTTTCAGGATTCACACCGGCGCCTTCTGGGGGATAAGGTTTTACCCGTATAAGCAGATCCTGAAGCTCCTCATCATCTATGCTGAATTTCTTTTCCCAAAGGATGGCGCCGTCATATCCCCTTACTTTAATTTTAATGAGCCCGTCTATACTGTTAGTAATTAAAGGTTCCTCTTTGGTAAACGAAAAATCGATACTATTCTCTTCCATAATTTCATCGCCACGGGACCAATCATAGTGTGCGATCTTCAGGGAATTATTCTTTCGCGGATATTCCATGATAAGATCATAAACCCCCAGATCTTCTGTGCGGTAAGTTTCTTCGGAATCTATTACAAATTGTCCTTTAACATCCAGGGTTTCTATTTCGGGTACTTCTAAGGGGAAATCAAAAAGCTTGTAAAAATTATCCAGGATAAACTGATAAAATTCCTGGGACAGGTTATATTCTTTGCTCCTTAGAAAATCAGCCAGTTGTGTAAAACTTATTATCGACTCCTGCGTAGTAATTTTTGGGGTGTCTCCTCTCAGGTCTACCAGGATCTGGATAAATTCCAGCACAAACTGATCAGAAATACTGCGGTTATCGGCTAATTGGGAAAAAGCTAGTTTAAACATTTCATAGGCTTCCTTGTTGATAAGAAAAACCCGGCTGCTCCTTTCCGCGGGAAGTTTTTGTAGTCCTTCTACATTAGGAGATCGCAACGGGCCGTAAGTACGTTCAAATTTGGCATATTCGTTTTGGTAATACCGCCGGTCATAATCTGAAGAATAAAACGATTTTTGATAATAAAGCCCTTCAAACTCTTTAGAAACTATATCCTGGGCATAATCATCTTTAATATTAACGGTGAATTTAAAAGAATAATCGTTGATATCCTGGCCGTCATCCAGGATTTTAATAAAATGATAGAGAAAAAATCCATAGATATCCTGTAAATCTGTATCCACCAGCTTATCCAGTGGCAGGCTTAACTTATAGGAATTATCGCTTAAATCGTGGGAAGTATTGAAAATACGAAGGTCATTCAAATACCTGCTGATCTCGCGCTCCTCTATTCTAAATGAAAAAATAGGGAAGAGCACTTCAATGCTTACGTGCTCAATTTCGGTTTGGTTAGAGGTGTTGTTGTAAGTGAAGGTTTGCTGTAAGGAAGCCATATCTTTACTCTTTTGGGTGGTTAATTGTTGAAAATGTGAAATAAAATGAAGTGTTATCCCGGTGGATATAGGAGTTCATGCAGGCATAGCAAAAGTTGCTATCCAGATTAAGAGGTGTGAGGAAAGACTCTGAAAGCTATTGTAAAAATCTCCGCGGTTTTAAAATTTTTGGAAAGCGGATTTTCCTTCGATTAAAGTGTTTGGAAAAAATGCAGAATAAATGGGATAAACTCTTCTTTTATAGAAGGCGTATAAAGATCATAACTACAGATAAAAGAACCCGTTTCTGGGGTCAAGGTTCTTATGCTGAAAAGAATAAAGCTACTTAAAATTCCAAATATTTCCTAAGCTAAATTGATCTAAAATTCTGCATATCAGTTTTTTAACATTTCTGGAGCTGTATTCTAATTTTCTGTAAAGCCAGATGATCATAAAAAAAGGCTTCGCATTTAGGGAAGCCTTATAAAGATTCAAAAAAGGTTAATCCATATTCATTGCGCAGCAGTTAGATCTGTAAGTGTTTTCATATAGGCAACCAGGGCCTTTTGTTCTTTGGAGGAAAGATTGAGCGCGTCAAAAGGAAGGGTTTGATGCGGAATATCAAATCCCATACCTGCACCACCTCCTTCGCTGTAGAATTCCACCACTTCTTCCAGGGTGTTGTAAACCCCATTGTGCATGTAAGGAGAGGTTACGGCAATATTCCTTACCGTAGGCGTTTTAAACATGCCCCAATGAGTGGGTTCTTTGTACATCACATAAAATCCCGGGTCATTATCCCACTCTTTATTCTTAGCCGTTTCCGGAACTCCTATCACTTCTTTTTCACTTTCACTAAAAAACGGGGGAACAGTTCCATTGGTTAGCGGTAAAAAATGGCAGGTGGCACAAAGCGCTTTTCCCATAAACAGGTTAAACCCATCAATTTCTTGCTGCGTCATTGTAGCCAGGTCTCCTCTTATGTTCTTATCAAATTTAGAATCCATTCCTTTTAATGTGCCCACATAGGAAGAGATTGCTTTTATAAGTTCTTTGTTTGTCCTGGGAACCCTTCCAAAGGCATGCCTGAACATTTTAAGGTAGGTGGTATCTTCAAGCACCTGGTTGGAGAATTGATGTACCTGGCTGTTAAATTCCCTGTCATTCGTAAAAACCTGGTTAATCTGCCCAAGAAGATCCTGGGAGCGGCCGTCCCAGAAGAAACTTTGTTGATATGCGGCATTTATAAGGCCTGGAGTATTTCTTTGTAAAGGTTTCCCGGTATTGTCCAGGGCCGTTTGCAACCCGTCCTGATATGCTTTGGAAGGGAGATGGCAACTGGCGCAGGAAACCTTTCCTCCTTCTGAAAGGTTTGGGTCATAAAACAGTTTTTTCCCAAGCTCAATTTGTTCTTCGGAAGGATTCCTGTTTACGGCCGGTGTGAAATATGTTAAATTGAAGGCATCCGGTTCAAAAAAAGTTTCCGCCTCAAAATTGAAAGGATAATCTTTAGTATCCTGCCAGTATCCGCTAATATCCCTTATTTTTTTCCAGTTCCTGCATATTGGATTCACATGATCCCGAATATACGCATAGCGGTCAAAATCATTATTTTCGCCATTGTAGCTGGCGGCAATCTCAATAGCTTTATCCAGTTGATTTATAAAATCTTTATCTAATGCCTTATTTTTAATTGCTATTTCAGGCTGCAGTGTCATGTTATAAACCTTCTTTAAGCTGCTAAAAGACCAGGCGGCATCTTTTATTCCCTGGGCGCTAACGGGAGTATCAAAATTTGCCATAGAAAAACTAATAACCCGCATAAGTTGTTGCTGGATAGCTACAAAAAAACGGCTGGGAGTAAGCTCCCTGCTTTCTATATTTTCCTGAAGTACCACGAGCAAACCTAGCGTATTCTGTATTTCCTTTTCAAATTCCTGTGAGGTTACCCCTTGCTCATAAATGCTCTCTTCAATTTTCTGAAGGCCTATTGGAGGTAAAACCCTGCCATTATCTTCCCTGAATACAGGAAGGGCAGGCCCATTTGCCCGGTGCCCAACTTCCGGGTTGAGGTAGGAGGCATAAGGTTCTGCTATTTTAAAATGCTTCCTTATTTTAGTGAACAGTTCCTTATTTTCAACAGCTTCAGGCCTGTTTTTCTTAAGTTCTTCCAGTGCGGCTATAGCCTGTTTTAGATGTTCAAGATAATAGGTTCTGGTATTGTTCCAGTCAATTTCGTTTTTTTTCACTTCCCTCTCTTGGTTTTTACAAGAGGCCAGCAGAAGCAGGAAGCACAGCATTAGAAATGGTAAATTGCGCATAAATTAAATTACTGAGATCATAAATGAGGGAAGGCTTCCGCTCATGCGGAAGCCTGTAAAAGAGGAAAATTAAAAAACTTACCTTGGAAGTCCCTGAAGAAGGACTATTTGTGAACCCTGATTATCTTCATAATCCATATTGATATCTCCATCCAGTCCTTTAAAGAATGGATCTCTCCAGTAATGAGGTTGCAAGGCAAGCAGGAAGGTGCCTTCTTCTCCCACTTTATCAGAAATATCTATAAGGGAGCCAAATTCTCCTTCAAACTCGGTACCCGGATCTTCAGCCAGGGTTTGATCTACTATCAGCCTTAACACCACTTCAATATTATCCCCGTTCAAATCGCTTTGGTAGATGTAAGAATTGTGTCCTCTGTCAAACGAATTCGGATCCTCCTGTATATATACAAAATTTTCGGTAACGCAAATGTTATCCGGACTCTGCAGGATATCCAGGTTCCCGTCTTGATTATTAGTATTGGTGTTTCCACTAATAATCTGGGTGAGTTTTCCTTGGGTGGGATCATTTTCATCTAAGGTTAGCCTGTACACGGTTCCCCAATCATTATAAGTACCTGCTCCGGGGCCACGGCCGGTAACATTAAAATAGACATTACGGCCATTTACATCGGAACCTTTGCCATAATCTACATCTTCAACTCTCATAAATTGCGAGGCATTAACATTCATACAGGCTATTTCCATTTCATCTTTTGTAAGGGAGGCGCCATTGGGAATTTCCACAAATTCCACTTCATATTCTGTCTTAAAATCGAGGTCACCTTCATTATAGGTCATTCCATCTTCTACCTCCATTTTACCACCGGCCCCATCAGAGACTTCTTTAAAGCGAAGCACTAAAACTTTTCCGCCTTCAAGATCGGCATCCCCATTTTCAGACAGGTACATGCTTACCTGGCCTTCAGAACCGCTGGAATCATCGTCTCCACCAATAATAACGGTCTTTCCGGTAAATGCTCCCTGAGGAAGCGGCACTGCATTTTCCCAGGAGAATTCTCCTAAAGCATCCAGTCCAAAGTCCGCAGTAGGGGTTGGAACACTCACATGAGGATCAACACCTTTAACCTTATAATGGATGCTTTCTGAAGCAGAAAGAAAGAGATCTTTGGAGCCGCCATGTATTGCTGCTTCCCACATAGTTCCGGAACACTGTCTTGCATAGTCTGCAACGCCTGAATTTACCAGGTAATCTCCTTTGTACGGAATAAGATTTTCATCCAGGTAGACTCTGGATACGGCGTAATGGTCTTCATTGTTTACTACATAAATATACCCGTTGCTGTCAGGATCTTTAAGGAAGCCAGCTCCATCAGCAGATCCTGCCAAATGGTAGCCGTTTATATCGTCTGTAGTGCTTAAAAGGGAGTAAGCCTTTACCTGCCCAAAATTCGGGTTCATTAAAACCAATGGTTCCAGAGCAGATTTGTTGGCGAACATGGTTGGTTCAGGAGTAAAATCTTCCCCATTTTCTCCAGCTGGTCCCTCAGGTCCCTGTGGCCCCTGTGGCCCCTGTTCTCCCTGAGCCCCGTCTGTCCCGTCAATTCCATCTTCCGGCTCACAGCTGTTAAACATGAGCAGCGCTGCCGAAATAAAAAATGCCTGTAGCATTTGTTTAGGTAATTTTTTCATTGCATTTAATAATTTAAGTTGATTTAGGAGTCAAATTTATAGTTCGTTCCCGCAACCAAGGTTACCTGCAGATATTCATTATTTTAATAAAGCTTAAACTTAATGTTAGAAGGTTAATTTTATATTAGGTTTTGATGGGTGCAAAGGGAATATGTTCCTTTTTAAAGATGTAATGAATTAATAATGAAGTTTTTACTGAATCAAAATCCCTTAACAGTAGAAAACATATTTTGATAATGTACCAGTTTTAAGCTTCAGGATTAAAATCTGGGGCATAAGGTTTTCCTGCAAATTTTAAAAAATCTTACCTTGTGAAGCCGGAATAATAAAAATTTGCCCCGGAGGCAAAAAACAAGATTATCATACTACAGGGTTTAAAAGATCTGTTTTCACTAGGAGAAAAACCTCCTTACCAGCTGGGCATTAGCCTTAGTGGCGGGAGTGCGCGCGGCTATGCTCATGTAGGGGTGCTTCAGGCGCTCGATGAGCATAATATTAAACCGGATATTATTTCCGGGACCAGCATGGGTGCCGTAGTTGGAGTACTTTATGCGGCGGGGTACGGGCCAACCGCCATAAAAGATATTCTCATGGAGGAAACATTTTCTAAAATGACAGGTTTTTCCTGGAGAAGGACCGGCCTCTATAAACTGCAAAAAATGAAGGCAGCCCTGGAACGTTATCTTCCTGAAGATGATTTTTCGGCTTTAAAGAAGCCGTTTTACCTGGGGCTTTGTAATCTTGATGAAGGTTGTGTGGAAATGCGCAGCAGCGGATCGCTTTTTAATTATATTATCGCGAGCTGCTCTGTCCCGGGGTTTTTTGCGCCTATAGTTCTGGATGGGATAAATTATGTTGATGGGGGCCTTATGTGTAACCTTCCTGCTTCCTCTATTAGGGAAAAATGTGGTTTTTTAATAGGTTCACATGTAAATTTTCCCGGAAAAAAAGCGGGCTTTCCCGGGCCAAGGGCCATCTTGGAAAGATCGGTAAACCTGGGAATAACACAAAATACGATGCCTGAAAAGGAATTGTGCGATGTAGTTATTGATCCCCCCGGGATGCAGGAGTTTTCCCTTTTTGACTTTAAAAAGATTGAACAGATTATAGAGGTGGGGTATAACCATACTTTAAAAATGATCGAAGAAGGTTTGATTCCGGTAAAATCCCTGGCGGAATAATAAGTATTCTTACAATCTAAGACCCGTATCCACTTTTAACTTTTATGGATAAAATTGTTGATTTCAATAAAGAAGCGAAGACTTATTCAGCGAGGATATTAAATCTCAGCTTTTTCGCTAAAATTTAATTTAGAGTTTACTTTGCCGGGGCTGTTCTTATTCTTATCCAGGACAATGGTAAAAGTGGTCCCTTTTATTTCGCTGCTTTCTACTTCTACGGTGCCACCATGGGCTTCAGCAACTGCCTTAATTAAGGTAAGGCCCATTCCCCAGCTTTTCAGTCTTCCTGCTTCATTATCCTTGGTAGTATTCAGGAATTCAAAAATATTTTTCTGTTTTTCAACAGGAATGGGATTACCCATATTGTGCACGCTTAGCTTTATTTTTTCAGATAATTCCTCTACTTTAATGGTGACCGGTGAGTTTTTTCCACCGTGCTTTACCGCGTTGGAAACCAGGTTTTCCAGGATCCTTCTAATGGCAGTGCCATCAAAAACACCTTTTAATTCTTTGGTATTGGTTTCCATAAAAATAGCATTGCTGTAAATCTCGGAAGCTTCAGAATATACCCAGTCTATATCCTGCATGAGGTCGGCTTCTGTAAAATTAAAAGTAATACCTTCCCCTGCTTTTACCGTAATTGCATCGAGTAGGCCTTCCATTAATTCCAAAGCTTTCTTAAGGCTTCTCAAACTAAGCTTCTGCAGTTTTTGTAATTTATCCTTTCCTTCGGCATGATCCATCATTTCTATGGCAAGATATGCGGCCGAAACAGGGTTACGCATGTCATGAGCCAATGTTCCCACAAGTTTACTGCGCATTTCCTGTAAGGCATCGGTAAAAGATGCTGCCGAGTTGAGCATTGCCGTCTCAAGGGTGTATTTCAATAAGATCCCCACCTCTGCCGTATAGGCATCATGTTGCCTAAGTACATCAGTAAGCGTCATGTGAAAAACAATATATTCATGTAAGATCTGCTTTACGGTGTATTTAGAAGAAGAAGCGCGATGACGGCCGTGGTCTATACTGTTGGATATAATTTCTTCGTAGCGTTCATTATTTTTAATCTGTTCAAATTCATCATACCTGTCCATAATTTCAGCTACATCCTCCAGTACATGGGGAAGTTGATTCCTTAAGGCAAGATTGGTGCTGGACCTGGAGGCCTCAACTTCTTCTTTTACCGTTTTTTCCCAGATATTCATGATTTTATCGCTGTGCGTCCTAATAATTTTAGCTGCTCTTTTCATAAATCAAACCTTTTACGAAGATTTTTTGATGTGACTATTAAAATTTTAACAATCGCTTGATTCTCTACGAGGCGGAATAGAAAGTTAGCTCTTAAATATTGTTATAAATATCTTAATAGTATGTTATAACTAAGGCCGCTAAGATAATGATTTTTGTTATCTCGCAGGGATATTTTTACCGCACCAACCATTACTGCTAAAATGAGCTTATTACAGTACCATAGTCGATTTTAGAACGGCTTTAGGAATAATAAATTTCAAATGAGCTATTTTAGAGAAAGAACTACTAATAATGGAACAGATAAAAAATATAAGCCCCGGGAATATAATCCTTCAACTTCCGCTTAGGATAAATTATGGCGTGCTGGAAGATATAATAAGAGACCGTGCCATAGGTGAAAAGCTGGGTACTATAGATGAAAAAGGAGAAACTACTAATTATGCTGAAATCCTGGACATAAGCTTTGGGGAAAGCCTGAAGGAAAATTTTGACTTTGCTATTAACTTAAAATTTAAAACCCTTACCCGTCTTTTTAAGAACAAGGTGGGGAAGCTGGAGATCGATTTAGCTATACATTTTGCCGAAGCCACGCAGGAAGTTTTTATCAGAGATTATAAGCTGGAGGGGGATACAACCAATTGGCTTATGAACAATTTTATTGAAAAAATGGTCAATAAAGTGCTCTACGGAAAGTTAAAGAAGAAAATGAATTTTAACCTGAGGCCTGTAATAAGTAAGCAACTGGAAGAAATTAACCAGAAGTTTGGCAACGGCATATCGCCAAAGGAAGGAATAGTGTTGGAGGGGAAAATTGATAGTGCAAAAATAGACAGGCTGGAGCCCAGCAACAGCTTTTTACTTGTGCAGGTAAGCTTAAAGGCAGAAGCCGCGGTGGCAGTGGAACACCTCAACCTGGCAGAATTGAGAAAATAAGGTGTTTTAGTTAATAACTACTTGATAACTCGCCCTTAATATCCCTTAATAAAAGAAAATTATCCTGTCCTTCTTGCTAAATTGTTGCAAAATTAAAGTTTAAGATTTGGGGCATTTTAAATGGCGATTTTTTATTTCCGCAGTACTGTTTATGCTGAATAGTACTTATATTGTTCATGGGCAGGACCTAAAGGGGATAAAAAATCTGGCGATAAGCACAGAAGATAAAGAGCAGGCGGAGATAACTATTGATTCTGTCGGGAATATCTGGATAATTGATAAAGATAAAGCTATAAGGCATAATTCTGTAGATGCTTTTTCGTATTCAAGGTTCGGGGGTTTTGTTTCTAATCCCGGCACCATCACTACAATTTTTACCGATGCCCGTGGCGGCCTCTGGATAGGAGCTGAAAATGGGCTGTTTTTTTATGAAGCAGCCAAAGATCATTTTCAGCGGATTGCCCAAACAACCGGAAGTGGTTTAAAAAACGTCACCGCAATCACAGAAGATAAAGCCGGGCACCTGCTTCTGGCCGCGGGGGACGGGATTTGGAAATTAGCTGCTGTGGAAGGGGAAATGAAGTGGAAAAAAATTTCTTCGGAAACCCTGCATATTCATCAGCTTTTAAGTGATAATGAACAGCTACTCATTGCTGCTGAAGAGGGGTTTTATAGTTTAAAACCTGCCGCAGAATTAAAAGAAATAAGCCTTCAGGGAAGTAATCCTGCAGTACTCAGCATTCTTTTACATAATAATTCTGTACTTCTGGGAACACGGGAAGGCCTTTTCAGTTTGAAAGATGATTTTTCCACATCTCGCCGTATCTATGCGCTGCCTTATGAGGCCTCTTCCTTACCGGTGCCCGCCCTCGCTTTGGGGCAGGATGAAAATATATATGTGGCTACTAAGGGTGCCGGGATTTTCAGCTTAAATAAATCCCTGGAACTGGAAGAAAAATATGAGGAAAAGTCGGGCAGCATTTCCGGCAGCCACATCAAGGATATTTTTATAGATCCTCATAACGTGCTTTGGGCAGTTACCGCGGCGGGAGAGGTTAACGCACTTGATCTAAACAGTAATATTTTCAAAAAATTACGGCATGACCCTCAGAAATACAGCAGTATTGCCGATGATTACACCAATGCCATCACCTTAGACAGTACTGGCAAAGTCTGGTTTGGCACCAGGGAAGGCCTTAGCATATGGGATCCCGCCACAGGGCGTTGGCAGCATATCAAAAGCCTCTCCTTTAGCCATCCCTCCAATACTCCCGATATTATAAAGGATCTGGTTGCTGAAGGGGACTATGTATGGGTAGCCACCTATAATGACGGCCTCTATAAAGTAAATATCAATACGCTTAAAAGGGCACATTTTTCTCCTAATACTGCCGATGCTATTGGGTCTGAAAAACTTGAAGCCCTTGCCGTAGATGCTCAAGAAGATATCTGGGCCGGCGGCGAAGGAAAATTGACTGAGCTCAAGAAGAATGGGCAAATAAACATCCTGCCTTTAGAAGGGGTAAAGGTTCTGGCGGCTGGCGGCAAAGGAAACCTTATCGCTGCCGGCAGGAATAAGGTTTATAGAATAGATGAAGAAAGTCATAAGATCTCTGAGATTGAACAACTACGTGCAGATGCCGGGCAATTGCCATACTTCAGCATTAATGCCATTGTTGAGGTGGAGGGGAAACTGCTTTTTGGCACTTATGGCGCAGGCCTGGTAGTTTATGATGCCCTGGCGGACAGCCTTAGAATTATGGATAGGAAAACCGGAATGCCTTCAGATTATATTCAGGGAATAGTGGCCGGAAACCAGGGGGAGGTCTGGATAAGCACCACCAACGGGCTTGCAGAATACAATTTTTCTCAAAACGGTGAAATCCAGGTTTTTGACCAGGATAAGGGCCTTGAGAATACAAAATTTAATGCCAGGAGTTTCGCTAAACTGGGAAATGGGCAGATGGCCTTTGGAGCTATGGACGGCGTGCTGGTGTTTAACCCTAAGCATCTTTCCGGGATAAAAAGTGTGGTTCCAAACCTGGTGTTTCGAAAATTTGAAGTGAAGAACGCTAAAAAAGAACTGCGTAAAAAGCTGGGAGCCCTGGAAAAGGTGGAACTTGAATTTAATCAAAGTTCATTTGCAATTTCCTTTTTAGGAATTTCCCAGGCACATCCTGAAGATATAAGATATTCCTGGAAGCTTGCCGGCCTGGAGGAAGAATGGTCTGCGCCCTCTACTCAAAATACGGTAAATTATGCCGCTTTATCTCCCGGGGATTATCTTTTCCAGGTAAGAACTGCTACTGCCAATGGCCCCTGGAGTGAAGTAAAAACCTTAGCCATAAGCATTGCCGCGCCCTGGTGGCAGCGCCCCTGGCTATATGCTCTAGCCGCCGTATTGCTATTTGTTGTGCTATTGCTGGCAATATTTGGGCAGAGAAGAAAAAATAAAAAATATAAAGAGCAACTGGAATTAAGGTTTCGGGAAAATGTAAACCGACAGGTGAAAAAGCCTTTCGTGGAAGTTTTGGATTCATTTGCAAAGCTTTCAGAACAGCAGGATGCAACCCGAAGAAAGAAAATGTACGAACTTATCGCAAGGTTAAAATCTATTTTGATGCCTTACCTGGAAGAAAACTTTAAAGCTGTGCCGGTTCAAAAAGAATTACAAATCACCGCGATTGTTTTGGAAGAATTCCTTGCGAAAGTGCAAAAAGATTTTCAGCCTGTGCTGGAGCAAAATCAGCTGGTACTGGTTATAAATGATCAGTGGGAGCAAAAGGTTTTTTATTATGACGCTGGTATCCTGGACACCATCTTTTTCAATATTCTGTCCAGCTGCATAGATCACAGCCTTCCGCAGGGGAAAATTATTGTAAATTTTTTTGAGACCAGTCGTGGAGACCTTAAGATCCAGATCGCAGATAATGGCAGGGGTATCCCGCAGCAGGAATATCACTGGTTAAAAGAGTATTACGGGAATAAAAGCAGAAATGCTTCCGCAGCTTTTTACGCCGAAGAAAGTCTTATGGCTGTTAAAGACCTGCTGGATTTTGCCGGCGGAAAAATTTCTGTAGAAAGCAGGGAAAAAGAAGGGACTACTTTTTCTTTAATTCTTAAAAATCACCAACCTGAAAATCCTGATATTGAAACAAAAAAAGTTGCTGATGACGTGCCTGCCTCATTACCAGATACTAAAACTAAGGAGGTAAAGGTTCCTGTCTCTGCTGAAGTTCATGTGCTGGTAGCGGAAGATAATATTGAAATTAGGAGAATCCTGGCAGAGGAATTAGAAAAGTATTACCAGGTTAGCCAGTCGGGTACTGGCAGAGAGGCTATGGAAATGATATACCATACCCGGCCTGAGATTCTTCTGGTTAATTCAATCCTGCCAGACATGAGTGCAATTACTTTAAACGCAGCTTTGCAGAGAGACGCAGAATTAAAGAAAATTGCTGTCTTCCTTATGGCCGAGGAAAAGAACATTCCCGCCCCGGTTCCGGCTGGAATATTAGATATTGTTACAAAGCCCGTAAGCATTCACCAGCTGCAGGAGAAAATTGCCGTTTACCTCACCACCCGCAGGAAAGAAGCCTTGGGTAACTCCTTAGCAGCCCGTAACAGCAATTTATTCAGAAGTCAAAAGGAAGAAAAATTTATAGATAAAGCAGAGCGTATTGTGCTGGAAAACCTGGGTGACAAAGATTTTTCTCCCGAAGATCTGCAGGAGATCCTTGGACTCACCAGGAATTCCCTGCTGCTTAAAATGCAACAGTTTGACGGGCGTAATCCCCAGGAATTTATCATGAAGACAAAGCTGGAATATGCTCGTAAATTAATTGCAGACGGAGAATCAGATTTAGCAGCAATTGCCAGGAAATCCGGTTTTGCCAGTAAGGAATTATTTTATACCTCCTTTAAAAAAAGTTATGGATACATGCCAGGTTCTATTTTTGACAGGGGCTTATAAAAACTTGGATTTTTCCTGAACAAGATGTAACAGTTCAAATTTCTTGGGGATTTTTAGCGTGGAAAATTCCGGGTCGTAATCCAGCTGCGCAAGGTCCACCTCTTCAGTATCTATATAGGCTTTGCCTACTTTAAAAGGAAGGCCATGGAACCGTACCTGCAGGAATTCATAAGGAGTGAGATACTTGCCATCTTTATGCTGCTGGATAAAAACTTCATGAGCTCTGCCTCTAAATTTGAAAGTTTTCAAACTGTACCTGCCTTTTTTATAATCGTAACCATCATGGGCATCTTCATAAAGTATCGAAGTCTCATTTCCGTTTTTATAGTAGATGTCAAGGTATAGTTCCTTCAGCTCGATCTCATCTACATATTGCTGTACCGGGAATTTTGGGATTATAGCTCCTTCCTTCACAAAAATTGGAGATCTTTCCAGAGGAGCGTCCACCCAGCTTTCTTTACCACCGGCAATCTGTTCATCATTCCAGAAATTGTACCAGCGCCCTTTTGGAAAATAAACCCTTCTTCCCAGGGAATTAATATCCTGGATGGGACATGCCAGGATTTGATTTCCGAAGATAAATTCATCAGAGCGATAGTGGGTTTGTACATCTTCCTGGTCAAAATATACCAGGGGCTTTAATATGGGCAATCCTTCTTCCACATATTGGTAAAAGGCCGTGTAGAGATAAGGAAGAAGTTGATATCTCAGGTTTACAAATTCCCGGGTAATATTAAGGACTTCTTCTCCAAACGACCAGGGTTCCTGATTGCCATGATCTCCAGAGGAATGTACCCGGCAAAAAGGATGAAATATTCCCAGCTGTATCCACCTGGTGAAAAGTTCTCCCGAAGGTTGCTCCGCGAAACCACCAATATCGCTTCCTGTAAAACTCATCCCGCTAAGGCAAAGCCTTTGTACCTGTGTGTTGGCCAGCCATAAATGTTCCCAGGTGGCCACATTATCACCCGTCCAGGTAGAAGTATAGCGTTGCCCGCCGGCAAAATTTGCCCGGGTCATAACAAAAGGCCTTTTTGGGAAGCCATATTTACGAACGCCATCATAAGTGGCTCTGGCCATTTGCATTCCATATATATTATGGGCTTTACGATGGCTGCAGGGGTTGCCGTCATAATCATGCCGCACATCCAGGGGGAAAGTTTTTCCAGGCACTTCCATTACTGCCGGTTCATTCATATCATTCCAGATCCCTTTAACTCCAATTTCTCCAACCAGTTCTTTAAACAATCCGGCCCACCATTCCCTCACTTCAGGATTGGTGTAGTCTGGGAAATAGCATTCCCCGGGCCATACCTTACCCCGCATGTATGGGCCATCTGCCCTTTTACAAAAATAATCATTTGCGAGGCCTTCCTTATAAATATGGTATTCATTGTCTATCCTTATCCCCGGATCTATTATAGCCACTGTTTTAAAACCATCTTCCTCCAGTTTTTCAACCATTTTCCCCGGATTGGGAAAATGTTCCCTGTTCCAGGTAAAGCATCTGAACCCGTCCATGTAATCTATGTCCAGGTAAAGGGCATCACAGGGGAATTTTAAGTCTCTAAAAGTAGCGGCAAGTTCCTGCACCCTTTCTTCAGGGAAATAACTCCATTTGCTTTGGTGAAAACCCAATGCCCACATGGGAGGCATCTCTGGCGTCCCGGTGAGGTGGGTATAAGTAGAGACCACATCGGCCATTTGGGGGCCGTAAATAAAATAGTAGTCCATTTCGCCGCCTTCTGCCCAAAATTTTACAGCATTTCTTTTTTCATGGCAAAAATCAAAATGGGAGCGGAAACTGTTATCAAAGAAAATTCCGTAGGAGATCGTGTTGTGCAGGCCAATGTAAAAAGGAACAGCTTTGTAAAGTTCATCTACATCTTTACTATACGCAAACTGATCTGTATTCCAGAGGCTCAGTTTTTTTCCTTTCAGGTTAAAGCCGGTAGGTTTGTCCCCTAATCCGAAGAAATTTTCCCCGTCAACAGCGGTTTTAGACATTTTTACAAAGTTGCCGCCATATTCAAAGTTCTCTTCCCAGTGAAAACCCGCCTCGTCTTCTAAAATTAGTTTATTCTGAAGGTCATAAATGGCAATTTTCAGGTCGCGAGTGGCAATGCGGCATTTTATTTTACTGGTGAGAATGGTGATATAGGAAGGATTTTCCTGGATTTCAAATTTGTTGAACCCATGGGCAGTTTCTTTATCTATCGCATAGGAAAAATCATTTTCAAATATCCCGTCTGTTCCATATCTAAAACGTAGAACGCTGTCCCGGAGAACATTTATTTTAAGTAGTACATTATTTTCAGTAGTAAAATGAACGGAGTTGCCGTTAAACCGAAATTCCTTTATCTGGCCGGGGAATAAATTTCCTTTGGATTCCACTTCGGTACTTGTGATCATAAAGATGTTTTTTGTACTAACCCGGGAAATTATATGCTGGAACAATTATTTCCCACTAAAAAAGAGTACCAAAGATAAGCGGTGAATTTTAATCTTTTACGATTGACAGTAATATTAACTAATTTTTGATGAAGAAGCAGAGGATATACTAATAATCCTTATCCCTGGCGCGGGGTATACCAGAATGGGTTTTCATTAAAAAGGATCGCATGGTGAGTGGCGATCCTTTCGCGTTCCTGGAAGTATTTACTGAACGCTGGCTATTTTATTAGGAGAGGAAGGTGGTGGCACGGCATTGTTAACCGGCTTAGTACTTTTTAAATAGGAAAATATGGCTTCCAGATCTTCATCGCTGAGTTTGGCAAAGTTTTGCCAGGGCATGGGAGGGAGAATGGCCCGGCCTTCCGGCATTCCCATATGTTTGCCATCTCTTATGGATTTTATGAACTGTTCCTTTTTCCAGGTTCCAATGCCGGTATCATCAGAAGTGATATTTGCGGCATAGGATATGCCCCAGGGGCCGGCAGCAGCAGTAAGATCTGCATTCATTAGCATCCAGCCTCCTTCAATAGCATCGTTGGGTACCTTTGGCAGCGGTTGTCCTGCCTGATAGCCCGATAATGCCAGCTCCGGGATGATCTCCGGCCCGTATTCGCCCATTCGTTTTGGAGAATGACAATCGTGGCAGCCAATGGTGTTCACTAAATATTCCCCTCTTTTAAGGGAATCTGTTACTGTACCAATACTTTTATCTGGCACCTTTTCATAATTTTTTTCTTTACAGGCTAAGAACAGTAATAAAAATCCTGCCAGAAAACCTTTTAAGAATAGCGGGAAGTGCTTTGTAATGGGGCTTCCGCAGGGAAACATGGAAATCATACAGGTCCTTTTCATAAGAATAATTAAAGGTTATACAATTCATGATATTTTCTTCAAATATTCGCTGTAAAATAAAAATAGGCAATAGGTGATTTCCAGTATTTTTTGTTTTTCCGTAATCCTTAGATATACCTATTTAACAAGGTGTTTATTTACTTTAAAGGGCACTCTTATTCAAATAACCTCTCAAAAAGTAATGATTTTTGTCCGCTTTTTTAATCGGGATTCAGAAGGTCAATAAAATTACATTAAAGTGGCTTGGCAGATTGCTCTTTTTATTCTTTCAAGAGAAAAACTATTTTTGAAGCATGAAAGTAAACAATTTGGAACAGGGTTATTTTGGAATTGGGATTCAAAATGGCAAAACTCCGCAAAACCTCGGGGTTTTGTGGCGATCTGCTCAAAACATGGGTGCCAGTTTCATTTTTACCATAGGGAAAAGGTATGCAAAACAGGCATGTGATACCCATAAGGCGGTTGGAGCCATGCCATACTTTCACTACGATACTTTTGACGACTTTTATGCGCATCTTCCTAAAGGAGCTATGTTGGTGGGAGTAGAACTTACAGAAGAAGCCCAGCCTCTGGAAGCTTTTAAACATCCCAGGCGCTGTGTTTATTTACTTGGAGCCGAAGATCATGGTTTGTCCAAAAAAGCTATAGCAAAAGCACACCATTTGGTAAAGTTTAAATCTACTCTAAGCCTCAACGTATCTGTTGCAGGAAGTATTGTGATGTATGACAGGGGACTGCCCAGGTAATTCCTGCCGCTGCTGCTGCTTTTTTCTCTTCTAATGCGTAATTTAGCAGGACCTAAAATTAAAATTTTTATAATGAAATTTATTTCAAATACTGCCCTGCTGCTTATGTTGCTGGTTTCTTCCAGCTATAACAGCTTTGCTCAGGAAGTTAAAGAAGACAATCAGTCAGAATTCGGGGAATTTATGGACCGCAGCGGTAATAGGTTTCGAGCCGCATCTGGAGAACCGGGAGCAGAATACTGGCAAAATGAAGCCGATTACAAGATTAAAGCCACTCTGGATGATAAAAATAATAGTATTAAAGGCCATGTGGTTTTAACTTATACCAATAATAGTCCGCAGGAGCTGGATTTTATCTGGATGGACCTTGAACAAAACCGGTTTACGCCAGATTCCAGGGGAACACTTACCACTCCAATTAGCGGGAACCGTTATAATGGAGATGTGGATGGAGGTTATAAAATCAGTA
Organism: Autumnicola aciditolerans; assembly: GCF_041679265.1. Taxonomy (NCBI): domain Bacteria; kingdom Pseudomonadati; phylum Bacteroidota; class Flavobacteriia; order Flavobacteriales; family Flavobacteriaceae; genus Autumnicola; species Autumnicola aciditolerans. The sequence goes on along the minus strand of NZ_JBGFSM010000001.1, from coordinate 191,264 downwards.
ATCTCGAAGCAAAGGTGAAACGAAGTACTTCCTCCCATTACATTATTACAGATACGAGGATGCAGGTTTTCTTTGATAAACCAATTCCTGCGGAAGGAGGAAAAGCTACTGTGGCTATGGATTTTGAGTATAATATCCCGGAAAAGGGGATGGACCGGATGGGACGTTTGGATGTTGAAGATGGTACCATTTACGCTATGGCGCAGTGGTATCCCAGAGCCGCGGTTTATGATGATGTTGAAGGATGGAATATTGAACCTTATCTAGGTGCGGGAGAATTTTACCTGGATTACGGAGATTATGATTATGAAATTACCGTACCTTATAATCATATCGTTGTGGGTTCCGGGGAGTTGCAGAATCCACGGGAGGTAATTTCCAGCACCATGCGGGACAGGATGAAAAAAGCTTCCACAAGTGATACTGCGGTTTTTATCCTGAAACCGGGAGAGCTAAATAATACAGCCATAAGAGCCAAGAGCAGCGGAAGCCTTACGTGGCATTTTAAAATGGAAAATACCCGCGATGTCGCTTTTGCTTCTTCTAAAGCTTTTATATGGGACGCGGCAAAAATCAATCTTCCCAGCGGGAATACCGCCATGGCCCAATCTGTTTATCCTAAAGAGAGTGCCGGCCCTGGGGCGTGGGGACGTTCTACAGAATATACCAAAGGAGCGATAGAGAATTATTCCAGTATGTGGTATGAATATCCTTATCCTGTGGCGGTAAATGTAGCCGCCGCTGTGGGCGGTATGGAATATCCCGGCCTTAGTTTTTGTGAATGGAAGGCTGAAGGGGAATCTCTGTGGGGTGTTACAGATCATGAATTTGGGCATAACTGGTTTCCAATGATTGTGGGAACCAATGAACGCCGGTACGCCTGGATGGATGAAGGTTTTAATACCTTTATCAATCATTACAGTACCCAGCAGTTCAATAATGGGGAATATGCCTCTACCCTTAATCAAACCCGGAACATGGTGGGCTGGTACACCAGTCCTACCCGTGAAGGGATAGACACTTATCCAGATGTTACCAATTTGCGAAACCTGGGGATGACGGCTTATTATAAACCCGCAGTTGGGCTGTTGCTGCTTCGGGAATATATCCTGGGGCATGAGCGTTTTGATAATGCCTTCCGCTCCTATATTAAAACATGGGCCTATAAACACCCGCAGCCGGCCGACTTTTTTAACCACATGGAGAATGTGGCAGGAGAAAATCTTTCCTGGTTCTGGAAAGGCTGGTTCTACGGAACAGGAAATATAGATATTTCTCTGGAAGGTGTAGAGGAAAAAGACGGCAATTACATTATTGAACTTGCCAATAAAGGAGATATGCCAATGCCGGTGGAAATGAAGCTCACTTATAAAGATGGCAGCAACGGAAATTTGAGACTGCCGGTGGAGATATGGCAGCGGGGCGACACCTGGAATTATTTGCTGGAAACAGATAAAACTCTAAAAAAGGTGGAACTGGACCCTGACAAAATTATTCCCGATATTAACTTTTCGAATGACGTCTGGCCAAAGAATATTTATAGCAACTAATTTTTGTTGGAGTGCTGAATTTAAAACCCGGTTTATCAAGGCCGGGTTTTAAGTTTTATGATTTTTCCTGTTTTTTTCGGAAGAGGTGATTTTCTTTAATAAGGGCGGCAGTATCTTCGGCAACGGCATCTTCCCATCCCGGTTCTCCATCTCTTATCATTTCAAAAACCTTTCTAGAACTAATCTCTAAAATATGAGGGTCATAATCCTGAATATCGACCACCCGCCCGTTATCTTTGAAAAAGCGATATAATTCTTTGGTACGTGGTTCCACCTCCAGGTTTTCGCTGGTGATAATTTCTCCTGTTTCAGGGTTTTTCTGTGGCTGCAGGTAAATTTTCAAATTTTTGAAAAACAGTTTCCCGAAGGCTTCCAGGATTCCCCCGCTTAAATGGGTGTAGTAGTTTTCCTTGAAAACTTCAATAAAAGTATTCACTCCCATAGTTAACCCCATACGTTCGCGGGTAAATGCTGAAAAATATTCCACTACTTTATAATATTCCTGAAAATTGGAGATCATTACAGTGTGGCCTAAAGAGCATAGTAAATCTGCCCTGTCCAGGAAGTCCTTTTCATCTATTTCACCTTCATCTTTAAGATTGAAAAGGGTGATCTCAAAAATGGCCAATATCCGTTCTTTGTCTACTTTGTTCTCTTTTCTGAACAGTTCCAGTGATTTCTCGAACATGTTAAGGTTCACTTTTGTTACCGGCCTGAAGCTTCCCCTTAGTGTAAGGATATTTTTCTTGTAAAGCAGATCGGCCGCCAGGATATTGTTGCCGTCAGGAGCAAACATCACGGCATCTGTTTTCCCGGTTTTTACCAGGTGAAGGCTCATCAGGCGGTTATCTACATGTTTAAAAGCCGGGCCCGTAAAATTCACCATGTCAATTTCAATTTTATAGGAATTAAGATGGTCGTACAAACTGTTAAGTAATTTTACGGGATCATCATTAAAATAATAGGCACCATATATAAGGTTAACCCCAAGTATCCCCAGGCTTATCTGTTGTTTGGCTGCATTGTTCTCATGAAACTGGACATGAATAATAATTTCGCTGTAATCTTCCTTTGGCGCAGTTTGAAACCTGATCCCAATCCAGCCATGGCCTTTGTATTTTTTTGCGAAATCTATGGTTGCCACGGTGTTGGCATAACTAAAAAAAAGTTTATTGGGATGCCTGGCCCGGGAAATACGTTGTTCAATTAACCCTGTTTCATAAGAAAGCATACTTTTAAGGCGTGCTTCAGTTACGTATCGTTTGTTTTCTCCTATCCCATAAATGGCATCGCTAAAATCCTTATCGTAGGCGCTAAGGGTTTTTGCGATGGTGCCTGAAGGATTTCTGGCCCTGAAGAAATTACGAACCGTTTCCTGGCCCGCTCCAATTTCAGCAAAAGTGCCATAAATATTTTCATTAAGATTCAATCTTAATGCTTTGTTTTCGATAGAAACGATATCCCGGAATTCTCTTTCCTTTTCTAAATCTTCAGCCATATCTTTTCTGCTCTTTCCCATAAAAGTAAGAATAATATACCTGAATAAGCGGCATGTAGCTGCTAAGGATTTCCTAAACTCGCAGGAGATTTTTTCTTATTGCTGAAAATTATCCCTGCAATCAAATAGTTTTTTCTACTTTTAAGAGAAATCTGAAATAAAATTAGAATGATTCGTAAAACATCAGGACTGGCTGCAATCCTAGCCATGGTATTTCTCAATATTAACGGAATGCGCTCCCAGGAAATAGGCATATTTGATAACCATCTGGATATAGGTGCAGTAAAAAACGAAGGTTCGGTAACCTATAATGAGGAAGAACAGGTGTACACTATTACTGGTTCGGGAACCAATATGTGGTTTGGCGAGGATGAGTTTCATTACTTATGGAAAGCGATCCAGGGGGATTTTATTCTCCGTGCAAGGCTGGAATTTACAGGAGAGGGTACAGATCCCCATCGCAAAATTGGGTGGATAGTGCGCAACAACCTGGCCCCGGATTCTCCTCATGTAAATGCGGCTATTCATGGAGATGGCCTTACTTCCCTACAGTACAGAGAAAGTAAGGGAGCCGATACCCAGGAGGTGGTTTCAGAAAATAAAGCGCCAGATGTGGTACAGCTGGAAAGAAGAGGCAATACATTTATTATGTCCACGGCGAAATTTGGAGAAGCCTTTACCAGTGTAGAAGTAGAAATGGACCTTAGAAATGAAGTTTTTGCAGGCTTGTATATAAGTGCACATAATCCCGAGGTTGTTGAAAAAGCAGTTTTTAAAAATGTAAGAATTTCTAAACCAGCGCCTGAAGATCTTGTGCCTTACCGGGATTATCTTGGGAGCAGGCTTGAGGTAATGAATGTGGAGACCGGGGAACGTAAGGTGCTTATGACCTCCGGCCATAGCATCCAGGCGCCAAACTGGACAAAAGAGGGACAGCTTATTTATAATTCTAACGGCTGGCTCTATAAGTACGACCTGGAATCAGGGAAAGTTTCCATGCTTAATACTGGTTTTGCCAGCAGCAATAATAATGACCATGTAATGAGTTTTGATGAAAGTAAAATAGCTATAAGTCATCATAATCCCGAAGATAACGGTAATTCTTCTATCTATTATCTTTCTGTAGCCGGTAGTGAGAATCCTGTAAAGGTAACCAAAGACGGCGTAGGCGCTTCTTATGCGCATGGATGGTCCCCAGATGCCCGAGAGATTTTATTTACAGGAGACAGAAACGGGCAGTATGATATTTATAAAGCAAATGTTGCAACCGGAGAAGAAAAACAATTAACCAATACCAAAACGCTGGATGATGGTTCTGAATTCTCTCCTGATGGGAAATATATTTACTTTAATTCCAACAGGACAGGCACCATGCAGGTATGGCGTATGCAGCCTGATGGTAGTGAAGAGACACAAATTACTACCGATGAATTAAACGATTGGTTTCCACATATTTCACCTGACGGGAAACAAATGATCTTTATTTCCTTCCCCAAGGAAGTCCCTTCAGGAGATCATCCATTTTACAAAAGATGCCTGCTTAGGCTAATGCCTGCAGATGGTGGAGGGGAAGCAAAGGTGATTGCTTATATTTACGGAGGGCAGGGCACTATAAATGTTCCCAGCTGGTCCCCGGATGGCAAGTATGTTGCTTTTGTAACCAATTCAAATTAATTTAATGATGCAAAAATTTTTATTTTTAGGGATAATCCTAATGAACTTACATATGAGTGCCCAGAGCCAATTTCATTTCAAAAAAGACCATGATGCTTTACAGGTGGAAAATTTGCAGGTTTCTGCAGATTTTTACGGAAACATACTCGGGCTTAAGGAAATTCCAAATGCTGGTTTAGGAGAGCATATAAGATGGTTTGCGCTTCAAGACCAGGTGCAGGTACATCTTATTGAAAGCAAAGAGGAAATTGAGAAAAATAAGGGGGTGCACCTGGCAATCAATACAGATAATCTGGAGGGATTTATGGATTATCTAAAGTCAAAAAAGGTCTACTTTGAAAACTGGCAGGGGGAAGCCGGAGTGACCAATACCAGGCCGGATGGGGTAAAGCAAATATATCTTCAGGATCCTGATGGATATTGGATAGAAATTAATGATGGTAATTTACAGTAAAACCATAAATTTTACATCCAGGCCCTTCTTTTTCTTTTATATGCAGGATATGCATCGTTTGCACAGGAAAAGTATTGCAGGTTGAACAGAAATATCTGGTATACGTACAATAAATCAGCATCATAAAAGCAGAGAAAATTGTGCTAATAATCCTGCTATCTGTAACAAAGCAAACTTTATGGCGTCTTAAAGTAAACTTGTTTACATGAGGCGCCTTTTGTATTATTTTACGTTCTTAATCTTTTCTTTGCAATCTCTTTCTGCACAAATTTCAGGAACAATAAGAGATCTCCAGTCTAAACAACCTATTCCTTTCGCTACTGTACAGTATGCTGCAAACAAAGGCGTGGTTACCAATGAAGAAGGATATTTTAGTATCCCGGCAGAAAATGAAAAAGTGGAAGAACTTTCCGTTTCTTCCATAGGTTATGAGACCCTGGTGCTTCCGGTGGAGAAACTGGAAGAGGTTATGTATTTAAAAGAAAAATCTATAGAGCTGGCCAATGTTTTTATTTCAGATAAAGACATGAGTGCAGAAGAGATTGTAGAACGTGCGCTGGCCAGGGTAGACAGCAATTACAATTTTGACCTTACCAAAAAGAGATTTTTTTTCCGCAGGTCCTATTATAACATTCTTAACCAATTTGACCTGGAAGTGGAAGAAAGTACGGTGCCTGAGATTAACCAGGATCTTATGGATGAAGTTGTGTCAAAAATTCCTCATTATGCTGATAGTTACTATGAATACCTTGGAGATTTTTATGGAAATTACGAGAAGCATAAAGTCCAGCTCATAAAAGCAGCAAATCTTGAAAATCCCGTAAATGAAGAATCTCTGGAAGAACTCTCGCGCAGGTTTGAAAGAATACTGCAACAAAATGTGGGCGAAGGCACTTTTCTGAAGATTAAAACCGGGATTTTAGGTTTTAAAATGGATGCTGAAGAAATAAATGAAGGCATTGAAAAGGCTAATAATACTGAAGATAAAACCCCTGAAGAAGTTGAGCAGGACAGGAGAAAGGAGCAAAAGCAGGTAGCAGAAACCGCTTCCAGGTTAATCAATAGTCAGCTGCAAAATATGTTCTGGAAAGAGGACGGGATACTTGATGTGTTTGAAAAAAGTCGAAAATATGATTTTACGGTAGAAGGTTATACCCAACTGGATAACGCTATAGTTTATATTATTGCTTTTGAGCCCAAACGCAAAGCAGATTTCAAAGGGAAAATGTATGTGAATACTGAAGATTTCGGCATACACCGCCTGGATTATGAAAATGTGAGGTTGCTTAAAAAGTTTAGCCTTTTTGGAATAAGCAATAAAGATGATGTATATCGCGGTACCATGATTTTTAGCAGAAATTCCCAGGGTAAATACAATCCAAAATACCTGGAAGTGGAAGATGGCAGCACTGTGGGAATTGACCGGCCATTGAAGTTACTGGTAAAAAAGGACCGGTGGCTTTTCAATAAAAAACTGAAAGAGGTAGATATGGAAATAAGAATAAACAACAGCGATATTTCTAAATTCCAGCTGGTGATTTATGAAAATGAGAATATTGCTGAGAATACCTATAACAGCCTGAATGTTCCAGATGAATTTGAGTTCAGGAATTTTAAAAAATACGATCCTGAATTCTGGAGCGGTTATAATATAATTGAACCTAACGCGGCTATTAAAGCTTTTAAAGTTATAGACGAAGAAGGGCAGGATTTGTAGAAAATTCAGCTTGCTCAAAAATAGTTGATCATTCGAGCGAAATCGGGAACTTCAAAATAACTTCTGACTCCGCTCGAGGTGACAACTATTAATTATAGGCAATTTAAATCACTCGCTCTAAGATTTACAATTTATCTACTGCGACTTTGTAGTGTGGATCTTCCAGCACGTTTACTTCAATAATGGCATCTGCATTTTCCAGAAGTTGTCGGCAATCTTCACTAAGATGTCTTAGGTGCAATTTTTTGCCTTGCTTCAGGTATCTTTCGGTTAATTTGTTTACCGCTTCTATCCCCGACATGTCTACAATCCTGCTTTCAGAAAAATCAATAATCACTTCATCAGGATCATTAAGAATATCAAATTTTTCATTGAAGGCGGCTACAGATCCGAAGAAAAGCGGACCGTAAATTTCATAATGTTTTACACCGTTTTCATCTACACGCTTTCTGGCACGAATACGTTTTGCATTGTCCCAGGCAAATACCAATGCTGAAATAATTACGCCAACCAGCACGGCCAATGCCAGGTTGTGAAGGAAGATAGTTACCAGCGTTACCAGCACCATCACCAGAACATCAGATTTTGGCATTCTCCTGAAGGTCTTTAAACTGGCCCATTCAAAAGTTCCCACGGCTACCATAATCATTACACCGGTAAGCGCGGCCATAGGAAGTTTTTCAATAAGATCGGCGCCAAACATGATAAAAACCAGCAGCATTACCGCAGCCACAATACCAGATAATCTTGCCCTGGCCCCGGAAGAAACGTTAATAAGGCTCTGGCCAAGCATGGCGCAACCTCCCATTCCGGAAAAAAGCCCTGAAAGCATATTTGCCGTGCCCTGGGCCACACATTCTTTATTGCCACGGCCGCGGGTTTCGGTGATTTCATCTATAATATTAAGCGTAAGCAGGCTTTCAATCAAACCCACTCCAGCCATAATGGCGGCATAAGGAAATATAAGTTGAAGCGTATCCCAGGAAAATGGAACTTCGGGAAGGTGAAAAGGAGGAAAACCACCGCTTATCGAAGCCATATCTCCCACGCTTTTAGTATCTACACCTAACGCCACTACAATTCCAAAAACTACTAAAATTGCCGCTAAGGAAGAAGGAAATACCTTGGTAAGCTTCGGTAGTCCCCAAATAATAACCATTGCGGTTAGTACAAGACCCAGGAATGTCCAAAGCGGCGGGCCCGTCATCCATACCATTTCTCCGGCAGCATTAAGCGTTTTAAACTGGGCCAGTTGTGACATGAAAATAATAATGGCCAACCCGTTTACAAAACCAAAAATCACGGAATGAGGGACAAGCCGAATAAGTTTACCAAGACGAAGCACTCCCGCCAGGATCTGGATAATTCCTGCAAGGATAACCGTGGCAAAAATATACTCCGGGCCGTGCGTTACAGAAAGTCCAACTATAACCACCGCCACAGCGCCGGTAGCACCGGAGATCATCCCGGGGCGGCCTCCTAAAATTGAAGTTATTAATCCCATTACAAAAGCCGCATATAAACCTGTAAGCGGGGAGAGCCCGGCAATAAAAGCAAAGGCAACAGCTTCAGGAATAAGCGCCAGGGCAACGGTTAATCCGGCGAGGATTTCTGTCTTATAATCTACTTTTTGTTTAAAATCGAAAAGATTAAAAATCTTTGTCATATTGAACTATTTAAAATGATGGTGTAAAAGAAAAATTTCTTTCAACTAAAATTCTGAAATTGAAGGACAGGCGGTTGAGTTCCGATTTTTATGGCGGAGTAACAGGAGATGATATTAAAGTTCTTCTGTTTTTCATAAGAGCCGGCAAAATTAGGTAATTTTATTTAATGGCAAAGCGCTGGCACTATTACCTGATTACTTTTAGGAGATTCATGAAAAACCTGGGGTTGTTTTAACAGTTTGATAATCAATTAGCTTAAGGAGTCGTTTAATACATAACACTATACGCAAATTCCTGCTTTTGAAAATTAAAAAGTTAGGAAGGCGCTATTAAAACAAATACCTTTGTGAAAAATTTTCAGTTATGGCACATAAAGCGGGGTTTGTTAATATTATCGGGAATCCTAATGTTGGGAAATCCACACTTATGAACGCTTTTATTGGGGAGAAACTTTCTATTATTACTTCCAAGGCGCAGACTACCCGCCACAGGATTCTGGGGATTGTAAATGGGGAGGATTTCCAGGTGATTTTAAGCGATACTCCTGGCATCATTAAGCCGGCCTACCAATTGCAGCAGTCGATGATGGATTTTGTGAAATCTGCCTTTGAAGATGCCGATGTGCTGGTATATATGGTGGAAATAGGGGAGCAGGCTCTTAAAGACGAAGCTTTTTTCAATAAAATTATACATGCTGAAATTCCTGTTCTATTACTGCTGAATAAAATTGACACTTCCAATCAGGAGCAACTTGAGGAACAGGTGCAGCTTTGGAAAGAAAAAGTGCCGGGTGCTGAAATTCATCCAATATCAGCTTTGCAGGGTTTTAATGTTGCTGAAGTCTTTAACCGTATTGTAGAGCTATTGCCTGAAGGCCCTGCTTTTTATCCCAAGGACACCCTTACCGATAAACCGGAACGGTTTTTTGTAAACGAGATCATTCGGGAGAAAATCCTCATGCATTACAAAAAAGAGATTCCCTATAGCGTAGAAATCGACACCCAGGAATTTTTTGAAGAAGAAGAGATTATTAGGATGCGCAGTGTGATTATGGTAGAGCGGGAAACACAAAAGGGCATTATCATTGGGCACAAAGGTTCAGCCTTAAAAAGAGTGGGAGTGGAAGCGCGAAAAGACCTGGAGAAATTCTTCGGAAAACAGGTGCATGTTGAGCTTTACGTAAAGGTGAACAAGAACTGGCGCAGTGACAGCAATCAACTCAAAAGGTTTGGTTATTCGGGTGATTAATGGCTTCAGTTTAAGAAGCTTTTTTCTTCAATTTCTATGAATTTCTGTTTTGCTGATTTTTTTGTTGGGTTGATTACTCATTTTAAGCAAGTAAGCTATAGCAAAATACAAACTGCACGAGAAGACTTCAGGAGATCAAATTTCAGAAAACCGGAAAAATAAGATAAATAATATTCCAAGACATTAGTTTTAAAACCACTAATTTTGCCACTTTAAAAGAATAAAAGTTATGGGCAATATTGTAGCCATTGTAGGAAGACCTAACGTGGGAAAATCTACCTTTTTTAACCGGTTAATCCAGCGGCGGGAAGCTATTGTAGATGCGGTAAGCGGGGTTACACGTGACCGTCATTACGGAAAATCTGACTGGAATGGCCGGAAATTTTCTTTAATAGACACCGGCGGTTATGCCAAAGGTAGTGAGGATGTTTTTGAAGATGAGATAGATAAACAGGTAGAACTGGCTATAGATGAGGCAGATGCCATTATCTTCATGGTAGATGTGGAAACTGGCATAACTCCAATGGATGAAGACGTAGCCAAACTTCTTCGGAAAGTGGATAAGCCTGTATTTCTTGCCGTAAATAAAGTAGATAATAATAAACGTTTGGCCAATGCGGTGGAATTCTATAATCTGGGACTTGGAGAATATTTTCCTATAGCCAGCACCAATGGCAGCGGTACCGGAGATTTGCTGGATGCCTTAGTTGATGCCCTGCCGGAAACTGAAGCTGAAGAGGAAACAGAACTGCCACGTTTTGCCGTGGTAGGAAGGCCTAATGCTGGAAAATCTTCTTTTATAAATGCCCTTATTGGGGAAGAAAGGTATATTGTAACAGATGTTGCGGGAACTACCCGCGACTCCATAGATACCCGCTATAACCGTTTTGGCTTCGAATTTAATCTGGTAGATACTGCCGGAATTCGTAGAAAATCCAAAGTAAAGGAAGACCTGGAATTTTACTCCGTAATGCGATCTGTTCGTGCTATTGAGAATTGTGACGTTTGCCTTGTTGTTCTTGATGCACAGAGAGGTTTTGACGGCCAGGTACAGAATATCTTTTGGCTGGCCCATCGTAACCGCAAAGGCATTGTTATTTTAGTGAATAAATGGGACCTTATGGAAAAGGAAACCAACACCTTGAAAGATTATGAGGCGCAAATTAGAAAAGAAATAGAGCCGTTTACAGATGTGCCAATCGTTTTTATTTCTGTACTCACAAAACAGCGCGTTTTTAAAGCTATAGAAACTGCGGTAAAAGTATTTGAAAACAGGAGCCAGAAAATAAAAACAAGGGAGCTAAACGACGTGATGCTGCCTATTATAGAAAATAATCCGCCGCCTGCTTACAAAGGCAAATATGTAAAAATAAAGTTTTGTACCCAGCTGCCTACTCCACAGCCACAATTTGCATTTTTCTGTAACCTTCCGCAGTATGTGAGGGATCCTTATAAACGTTTTATAGAGAACAAACTTCGTAAGGAATTTGATTTTAAAGGAGTGCCAATTACTGTTTATTTCAGGAAAAAATAAATTTTCATTAAACTTTTAAGGTTTTTAGATGTCATAGTAGTGCCTGAAGCTTCCAGGTTTTCAGGTATTCTGTCAATCAACCTTACATCTTAATGAAATTTTATTTTAGCCTCGCCTTAATTTTTTTGTCGAACCTGGTTTTCTCCCAACAATTTGAAGTTACAGGAAAAGTAGTAGATGAAGAAGGGCAGCCTCTGGAATCGGCTACTGTTTATCTCGAGAAGGCGGTAGACAGCAGCCTTGTTACGTACACTATTTCAGAAAATGATGGTAGCTTCCGCCTTACCGGAAGATCTTCAGGTACTACAAAGACAAATTTGATCGTTTCCTTCGCGGGCTATAAACCTCACCGGCAAACGGTTGAGCTAAAAGCAGGAAATATAGAATTGCCTGCTATAAGCATGGATATTCAGGATAACGAGCTGGCAGAGGTAATGGTAACCGCCACAAGGGCGCCCATCACTATTAAAAAGGACACCCTGGAATTTAATGCCGATTCTTTTACCACTCGGCAAGATGCTAACCTGGAAGAATTGATGAAAAAACTTCCCGGGGTAGAAGTGGATAATGATGGGAATATTACGGTGAATGGCAAACCGGTGTCCAGGATTCTTGTTAATGGAGAGGAATTCTTTGGGAATGATCCTAAAATCGCTACAAAAAACCTTCCGAAGGAAATTATTAATAAAATCCAGGTAACCGATACTAAAACGAAATCTGAAGAATTTACCGGCAAGGCAGGAGACCCAGATAATAAAACCGTTAACATTACCATTAAAGAAGATAAGAATCAAGGATACTTTGCCAGGGCAACTGCGGGCGGGGGTACAGATGAGCGGTACGAATTAAGCGGGATTGGCAATTATTATAAAGATGATTTACGCCTAACCGTACTGGCCAGTTCCAATAATATCAATACGTCAGGCTTTAGTTATGATGAGGTTTTTGGAATGATGGGAAGAACGGCTGGAAGAAATGTATTTGGTGGTGGAAGTGGCGGGATAACCAAGGCAGAAACAGCCGGGCTCAACTTTGTGAACAAATGGGAAAGAGAAAGTGATATTGAATTAAGTGCCGATTATTTGTTTGAAAGAGGAGATACCCAAACCCGTACAGTGGTGGCCAGGGAAAATTTTCTACCCGATTCCCTTTACTATACAAATTCTGAGCAGAGCAGTAATCTGCTGAACGATAGTCACAACGCCAGCGTACGTTTTGAAATCGAATTTGATAGCCTTACTAGGCTTTCCATCCGCCCGGGTATGGATGCCGATTTTGGCCATTCTTACCGTGGAAGAACGGCGGAATCTCTGGATGAAGATCTTAACCTGGTGAACAGTACTGAAACTTCACAGGATGAAGAACTTAATAATGTGGGTTTTAGCAATAATATAGATTTTATAAGGCGTTTTGGAAGCCGGGGCTCCTACTTGCAGCTGGAATTTTCAAATGATCACAGTCGCCAGAAAAACGACAATTTTTATTATTCTGAAACAATGTTTTATGAAGATGAAGAAGCACGAACAGAGATTCAGGATCAATATATAGATGAAGATGAGAATGAGAACCAGTATTCTTTCGAAGTAAGTAAACGTAGCGTGCTTGCCGATCAATTCTTCCTGGATGTTTCTTATGATTTTAATTATGAAAATTCCACAAACAAAAGGTATGTGTATGAAAGTGATGATGCCGGAAATAATTACAATCAGCTTAACGAGCTGCTAAGCAGTGATTTTGAAGTAACCAGCAGGAGACACATCCCAAATATAGGTTTAAATTATGAAGGGGATATATGGCGCGTAAATACAGAAGTGGGGTTGTTGCATACCAGCCTGGAAAACAGCAATTATCTGGCGGAAACTTCTTTTGATAATACTTATGACAATCTTTTTTTAGAAGCAGGCATTCGTTATGAGATCGAGCGCTCTAAAAGCCTTTCTATACGATATAACACCAATGTGGATATTCCTTCCATCAGGCAGTTGCAGCCAGTGGTGGACAGAACGAGTCCGCTGAATATTGTAGTGGGTAATCCTGAGCTGGAGCCCACTTACCGCCAAAGCATAAATCTAAATTACCGCAATTTTGACTTTTCCACGCGCAGCGGCATTTTCAGCTGGATGAATTTTGATTTTTATAAAAATAATGTTGTCCAGGTAAGTACTGTGGAAGATGGGAGAAGAACTACCACCTATACCAATGTGAATGGAGCAATGAGTGCCAATATGGGAGCTTTTTATAATAAACAATATAAAAATGAAAACCGCACCTTCAGGTATAATTTAGGTTTTAGCGCCAATTACAATAAAAGTATCGGCTTTATAAATGGCGTAAAATTTACTTCCAACCAATACAGCGTGAGTCCGCGGCTGCGATTAAGTTATGAAATAGAAGAATTGCTAAATATTGAGCCAAATTACCAGCCAACCTGGAATAAAACGGCATACGATATTAGCGTAGATCGAAATGAAGAATTTACCAATCATCGGGCAGGTTTGGAGATTACTACCTACTGGCCGGAAAATGTGGTTTTTGGTAATGATATCTCTTATAATTACTTCGGAATTGTCTCCCCGGGGTTTGATAATACTTCCATTCTTTGGAATATGAGCCTGGGTTATGAATTTCTGGATGAGAATGCCATCATAAAACTGAAGTTTTACGATTTACTGGACCAGAACATTGATACCAGGAGGCAAATAGGAGATGATTATATTCAGGATGTGAGCAGCCTAATCCTTACGCGCTATGCCATGCTTAGCTTTACCTATAAAATTAAGAATTTTGGAGGTGGCTCCGGGCCAGATCAGGGTAGGGGGCGTGGTTATAGAAGATAATTTTAGTGAATGCTGAGGCGCTGCCTTTCTGCAATTCAGTATGTTAGATTTATTTATATGTGAGTAACCTTGTCTCTCTGTTCTTGCCTCCTGGTTCTTTTTACTAGTTGGTGGGATTGGTTTTGCGCTATCAGCCGTTCATTTCCAATGACAGGTATTCATCAATTATCCATTATCCATTGTCCATTGTCAATTCTCAATTGTCCAATGGAAAACTACCAGCTTCCGCCGGCACCGCCGCCTCCAAAGCCGCCACCACCAAATCCTCCGCCAAAGCCACCGCCTCCTCCAAAGCCGCCTCCGCCGCCACCAAAACCACCGCCGCCGCCACCAAAACCACCGCCGCCGCCAAAGCTGCCACGGCCAAGAGAACTTAGAATAACCGCATCAAAAAGGGTGCTTCTGCCACTTCTGCGGCCACCATTTCTTCCACCGCCTCTTTTTTTGCTCAGCGCCACAAGAATAATTATAAAGATGATAAAGAAGATAATAGCTCTTACCGGGGTACCTTCACTATTTTGTTTTCTTTGCGGGGTGCCTTCAAAAGTGCCGTTAAGCACCTGGAAAACAGCCGTGGTTCCATTATCTAATCCCTGGTAGTAGTTGTTGCTTCGAAATTCAGGTAGGATAATATTTTCAATAATATCTTTGGTATTGGCATCGGTAAGATATTCTTCAAGTCCGTAGCCTGTGGTAATCCATATTTTTCTGTCGTTTTCGGCAACCAGGATTAGAAGTCCATTGTCTTTCTCGCTTTGTCCAATGCCCCATTCCTGGGCCCAGTGTGCGGCATAAGTGCCTTCATATTCCCCATTCAGGGATTCTATGGTCACTATTACAATTTGCGTGGAAGTGGTATCGGCATAGTTAATCAGTTTTTGCGCTAACCTTTGTTCTTCAGAAGAAGAGAGCATATCGGCTTCATCATAAACGCTGGTCTCTTCTGAAGGTTTTGGGGGGATATCCCGCTGGGCGAGAAGTATGCCTGTAAATGCAAAAAGGAGTAATAATGTGAGGTTAAACTTTTTTGAGAGTATACGCATTTATCCTTTGGATATTTTGTCGGAAAGTTCGTTTACATCATTCTCATTCCATGGGAAATGCTTCTGAAGTTCTGTTCCTGCTTTTAAAACGCCATCCACGAGCCCCTGTTTGAACTTTCCTTGTTTAAACTGAGCTACGATAGCATCTTTGGTGGTTTCCCAAAAATCATTTTCAACTACATCGTTAATACCTTTGTCTCCGTAGATTACAAAATTACGGTCTTCTACGGCCACATAAATAAGTACCCCATTGTCCTGTTTGGTGTTGTCCATTTTCAGCATATGAAAAACTTCCATAGCCCGGTCAAAAATGTCTTTTCCGCCGGTGGTTTTTTCCAGGTGAACCCGTATTTCTCCGGAAGTATTTTTTTCAGCAGTTCTAATGGCTTCAACGATTTCTTCCTCTTCAGCCTTAGTTAAGAATTCTTCTGTCTTGCTCATATCCTCAAAAATCAAATTCTACTTCAGGAGCATTTTCTGCCCCGGCGTCTGCTTCAAAAGTGGGTTTTCTTTCAAAACCAAACATTCCCGCAAAAATATTGTTCGGGAATTTTCTAATATAAGTGTTGTATTCCCTAACAGATTCGTTGAAGCGGCTCCGGGCCACGCTAATGCGATTTTCAGTTCCTTCCAGCTGGGATTGTAACTGCTGGAAATTTTGATTGGCTTTTAGTTCCGGATACCTTTCCACGGTAACAAGTAAGCGCGAAAGGGCAGAGCTCACCCCGCTTTGTGCCTGTTGAAATTGCTGCAGTTGTTGAGGATTCAAATTATCGGCATCTACATTTACTGAAGTTGCTTTAGAACGGGCCTCAATAACATCGGTTAAAGTACCACGCTCAAAATCGGCTGCTCCTCTCACGGTATTCACAAGATTTGGAATAAGATCGCTTCTTCGCTGATAGGAATTTTCCACATCGGCCCAGGTTTGTTTCACAGTTTCTTCCAGTTCTACAGCGGTATTATTGATGCCTGCGGTAAGGCTGTAAATGATTATTACCACGACAACAATTATAATGGTGGGGATTAGCCATTTCTTCATAATTACAAATGATTTTTAATATTTATAAGGGTAGCTTTAATACCCTCTAACTTACGAATAATTTCAAAATTGCTGAGGGTTTGCTGCTTTTCTTCTTTAAGATGTGTCTTCGCTCCTTCCAGCGTAAAACCGCGTTCTTTTACCAAATGAAAAATAAGTTCCAGGTTTTTAATATCTGCCGGGGTAAATTTACGGTTTCCCTTGGCATTTTTCTTTGGTTTTATAACATCAAATTCTTTTTCCCAAAACCGGATAAGGGAGGTATTCACCTTAAAGGCTTCGGCAACTTCGCCAATGCTGTAATATCGTTTTTCGGGAAGATTGATATACATTAATCCAAAGATTGGTTTTCTTGTTGTGCTTTTTCTAATATTTGATCAAACTCTTCAGGAGAAAGATTGCCATAATAGAAATTTATAGGGTTTATCCTGTCGTCATCTTTAAAAATTTCATAATGCAGGTGCGGTCCTTCAGAGCGGCCGGTACTTCCAACGAATCCAATCACATCTCCACGTTTCACTTTTTGGCCTGGCCTTACATTGTATTTGTAAAGATGGCCGTATAGGCTGGTATACCCATACCCATGGTCTATTCTAATGTGATTGCCATAGCCCGTAGACCTATTGTCTGCTCTTTTTACTCTGCCATCTCCGGTTGCATACACCGGGGTGCCGCGGGGGGCGGTAAAATCCATTCCGTAATGAAACTTTTTAACCTTGGTAAAGGGATCGGTTCTCCAGCCGTATCCGGAAGCAATCCTTTTTAGGTCTTCATTTTTTACCGGCTGGATCGCGGGAATTGCAGCAAGCAGTTTTTCCTTTTCCTTAGCGAGTTCTGCTATTTCATCCAGGGATTTGGATTGTACCACCAGCTGCTTGGTGAGTATATCCATACGCTTGCTGGTTTGGATAATAAGTTTAGAATTATCGAACCCTTCCAGGTCTTTATAACGGTTAATCCCGCCAAACCCAGCCATTCGTTGTTCTTCAGGGATAGGGTTGGCTTCAAAATAAAGCCTGTAAATATTGTTGTCCCGATCTTCCACATTGGCCAGCACCTCCTGGATCTGGTCCATTTTCTTATTAAGAAGGCCATATTGGAGCTTCATATTCTGGAGTTCCCTTTTGAGGGCTTTTTCCTGGGGAGTTTCTATTTGCGGGATATTGAGGTAAATTACCAGCAGGATAAATCCTGCAAGGAAAGAACTTAAGATACTCAACAGGATAATACCAAATCTCCGGCCCTTGCGGCGCTCGATTTTTTTATAGGAAAGGGTCTCGCTATCGTAATAATATTTAACCTTCGACATGAGTTAAATTTATGCTATTTTTGCCATTCAGTTACGCACAATTACTGTGCAAATTTAGATGGTAAACGAACAAATATAGCAATTGTTTTAACCCCATCATAATTTTGTAAAACCAGAACCAAAGAGCTTCATGAAGTCACAGGATATCCGCAAACAATTTCTCGAATATTTTCAATCCAAATCGCATAGCATTGTACCGTCTGCACCAATGGTAATTAAAGACGATCCAACGCTAATGTTTACAAACGCCGGGATGAACCAGTTCAAAGAATTCTTTTTAGGGAATTCCGAGCCAAAAAATGCCCGCGTCACCGATACCCAAAAGTGTTTGCGGGTAAGCGGCAAGCATAACGATTTGGAAGAGGTTGGGCATGATACCTACCATCATACTATGTTTGAAATGCTGGGGAACTGGAGTTTTGGAGATCCTGCCGGCCGGTCAGGCGGGTATTTTAAAAAAGAAGCCATACAGTGGGCCTGGGAACTGCTTACCGAAGTGTATAAAATAAATCCTGAAAACCTTTATGTTTCGGTTTTTGAAGGCAGTAAAGATGATGATAAACTGGAGCTGGATACCGAGGCTTTGGAACTCTGGAAAGCGATAGTGCCGGAGGAGCGGATTATCTTCGGAAACAAAAAAGACAATTTTTGGGAGATGGGGGAGCAGGGGCCGTGCGGGCCGTGTTCCGAAATCCATATAGATATCCGTTCTGAAGAAGAAAAAGCTAAAAAACCGGGGCGGGAACTGGTAAATGCAGATCACCCGCAGGTGGTGGAAATCTGGAACCTGGTTTTTATGCAATATAATCGCAAAGCTGATGGTTCGCTGGAAGAATTGCCGGCGAAGCATATTGACACCGGGATGGGCTTTGAGCGCCTTTGTATGGTTTTACAGGGAAAGCAATCTAATTATGAAACCGATGTTTTTACTCCGCTTATTCATGAAATTGAAGCGGTTACCAATACTAAATATGGTACTTCCGCTGAAGGTGATGTGGCCGTAAGAGTAATTGCAGACCACGTTCGTGCGGTTGCTTTTTCTATTGCCGATGGCCAGCTGCCCAGCAATACCGGTGCCGGCTATGTAATAAGAAGGATTTTAAGAAGGGCCATCCGGTACGGCTTTACATTTCTGGATACCAAAGAGCCTTTTATCTATAAGCTCGTGGAAACTTTAAGCCGACAAATGGGCGGTGCCTTTCCTGAGTTAAAATCTCAAAAGCAACTCTGCGAAAATGTAATCAAGGAGGAGGAGCATTCTTTTCTTCGCACTTTAGACCAGGGATTGATTTTGCTTGAGAATATAATTGAGGATGCTGAAGGAAAGGAGATTTCAGGAAAAAAAGCTTTTGAACTATATGATACTTATGGTTTTCCTATTGATCTTACCGCACTTATTCTAAGAGAGCGTGGATATAATCTGGACGAGAAAGAATTTGAAGCCGAACTTAAAAAACAGAAGGACCGGTCCCGTGCTGCAACACAAATCACTGCAGGGGATTGGATAGAACTTAATCCAGTAGAAAGTGAAGCTTTTGTGGGATATGATCATTTGGAAGCCGAAGTGAAAATTGCCAAATATCGTAAGGTGGAAACCAAAAAGCAGGGAGAATTATTTCAAATAGTCCTTACCAAAACCCCGTTTTATCCTGAAGGTGGTGGCCAGGTAGGAGATAAAGGATATCTGGAAGCTGCGAATGGGAATGTGACGTATATCACCGATACTAAGAAAGAAAACAATCAGATCATCCACTTTGCAAAATCACTGCCTGAAGATCCTGAAGGCAGTTTTACAGCGGTGGTAGATGCAGGCCAGAGAGCAAGGACTGCTGCCAATCATACGGCAACGCATTTGTTGCATCAGGCGCTTAGAAGTATTCTTGGAAAACATGTGGAGCAAAAGGGATCTATGGTGCAAAGCGGGTATCTGAGGTTCGATTTTTCGCACTTCAGCAAAGTTTCAAAAGAAGAACTGGAAGAAGTGGAAGCTTTTGTAAATGCCCGCATCAGGGAAAACCTTGAGCTTTTTGAGCAGCGTAACTTTACCTATCAGGAAGCTTTGGACCGGGGTGCTATTGCCCTGTTTGGAGAGAAATATGGAGATAATGTAAGGGCGATAAAATTTGGGGATTCTATGGAGCTCTGCGGGGGAACCCATGTACAAAAAACTTCAGATATCTGGTATTTTAAAATTGTTGCGGAAAGTGCGGTAGCTTCAGGAATTCGAAGAATTGAAGCGATTACGGGAGATGCTGTGAAAGATTATTTTGCTGAACAGGATAAAACCATGGAAGAGGTAAAATCACTTCTGAAGAATGCAAAAGATCCTGTGAAATCCATTAGCAGCCTTCAGGAGGAAAATTCAGAATTAAAGAAACAGGTGGAAAGTCTTTTAAAAGATAAAGCCAAATTCTTGAAATCTGATCTTAAAGATGAAATCGAAGAAATTAATGGGATCAATTTCCTTGCAAAGATTGTAGACCTGGATGCAGGAGGAATAAAAAATCTCGCCTTCCAGCTGGATAACGAAGTGGAAAATCTCTTCCTTGTCTTTGGAACCGAGCAAAACGGTAAAGCCTTACTTTCCTGTTATATTTCCAAAAACCTGGTAGCCGAGAAAAATTTGAATGCCGGAAATATTGTGCGGGAACTCGGCAAATATATCCAGGGTGGTGGCGGCGGCCAGCCATTTTTCGCCACTGCGGGCGGTAAAAATCCTGACGGTTTAAATGAAGCCATACAGGCAGCGAAAAATTTTGTTAAGTGAAAGAATGAAGAGATGAAGAATAAAATATGAAGTAAGAATTTAGAGGTACGAAGTACGAAGTTTAAAAATGAAGAGTGAAAGGTTTACAGCCTAACGCCTAAAGCCAATTATATATGGCATAAAGCAAAGAAAAACCATGGAATTCAGAACGATAATACCACTAAAAGAACAGCAGCCAAAAATAGATTATCACTCTAAAATTTTTATGCTGGGTTCCTGCTTTGTGGATAATATTGGCGATAAACTGGATTATTATAAGTTTCAGAACCTGAGGAACCCCTTTGGAGTGTTTTTTCATCCTGCGGCTATAGCAAATTTTCTGGACCGGCTGGTCTCGGGGTATAAATATAAAGATGAAGATGTTTTCAGGCACAATGAACGCTGGCATTGTTTTGAAGCCCATTCCAATTTAAGCAACAGCAATAAAAAGAACCTGCTCAGGAGCCTGAATTCCGAATCACGAAACTCTGCAAAGTTTTTGAAATCGGCAACTCATGTGGTAATTACCCTGGGGACAGCCTGGGGGTACCAACATAAAGACCTGGATAAAACCGTTGCTAATTGCCATAAAGTGCCACAGCAGGAATTTGAAAAACAACTAATGATGGTGGATGAGATCCGCCAAAGCCTTTTGCAGATTTTATCTTCCGTTCACCTGCTAAATCCAAATACCTGCATAATTTTCAATATTTCGCCGGTACGTCATTTAAAAGACGGATTTGTAGAAAACCAATGGAGCAAGGCCAATCTTTTGGCGGCCGTACAGCAGTGCCTTGCAGAATTTTCCCAAAATGAAGAATGGGCTAAAATACTTTCTTATTTTCCCAGTTATGAGATTATGATGGATGAATTAAGGGACTACAGGTTTTATGCTGAAGATATGCTGCACCCCAATAATACTGCCATCGATTACATTTGGAGTCGGTTTAAAGATGTTTGGATTGCTGCAGAAGCCGAAGGAACTATAAAGGATGTTGAAAAAATTCAGAAAGGACTTTCTCATAGATCTTTTAACCCAAAATCAAAGGGACATCAAAAATTTCAAAAACAACTACAGGCAAATATTAATAATCTTAAGTCCCGGTATTCTCATATCAAATTTTGAATAAATGTAAGAAGACGATTACATGCGCCGGACTGAAAATAATTGTCAAATTTATTTCGGGTTTTAAATAATTTGTATTTTTACATTACAGATATTAAATGTGGAGGTGAAATAGAAAAGGATGCGCATCCTTTCCCGCTAAAGCATTTAAAATTTGTAATCTAAAATTTGTTGGGGTAGATTTTAGAATTTTAAAAACTAATGGACGGGTGGGGCCGTCCATTAGTATTTTCAGAAGTTGGCAATTCTTCCTTAAAGCCTGTATTCAGAAGTCTTATAGAACGTTTTTAGACGTAAGAATATTATTTGTATTTTGCCCGAAATTTCAAAAAATGAAAAAAATCCTGTTGGTTATCTTAGTGATGTTGCTGGTTTTCTTTGGCTACAATTATTATCAGAACCAAAAAAAAGAGCAGGAAAAATTACAGGAAAATACTTCTTTAATCCAGGAACAAATACGAAATGTTGGCAAACTTGTGGTTACTGAAGGTAGTTTTTCGCAAGTATATTCTTACAAAGATTCTAAAAAGTTCTATTTAGACATATTTTCTGCCCGAAAAAAAGCACTAATTGTCGTTAATGCTGAAGTGACCGTAGCTTACGACCTGAGTAAGCTGGAAGTAGAGGTGAATGAAGAGGAAAAAACAGTGAACATCCTTAAGATCCCGGAGGAGGAAATAAATATTAATCCGGATATTCAATATTATGATGTCACACAGGATTACCTTAACCAGTTTGATGCTTCAGATTATAATAAAATAAAGGAGCAGATCAATAAATCCATCCGCCGGAAAGTGGAAAGATCAAATTTAAAATCCAATGCTCAAAACCGGCTGGTAAGCGAACTTCAAAAGATTTATATTCTTACCAGTTCTATGGGGTGGACCTTAACCTATAATGAGAATCCTATAAAGACTTCAGAAGAACTGGAAAATCTTAAGATGTAAGTCAACTTACCAGTTGGGAATCTGTAAGGCTAATTCCGTCTTCAATTAAATGGGCAAATTTGGGCTTCTTTGCTTTTAAATTTTCCAGATGTTCAAGAACTTCTTTTGCAAGTGCGGGATCTTTGTAAGCTGCCAGTTCATAAATCTCCACGGAAAGCAGCCAGTCTTTTGGATGGTAATTCTTTAAGATATCAAAGGCTGCCTGCAGCGAGAATTTAGTGGTTTTGCCTTCCCGGAGATTCCTTACCGCTTCATATAAACTCTCCAGTTCCTTGCGCTCCGGGCTCTGTTTATTTTTTATGGTAGAAGAAGAAGTTTTGTGGGTAACCAGGTTAAAAGAATGATTGTCGGCAGGCCCTGCAAAGGCAGAAACCACTTCCTTGCCAACGGCCATATCAAATTTTCCCCATTCCGGTTTAAACAGTATTTTTTCACCGTACATAACCGTACAGTTCTTAAAGCTGATAAGTATGATTTTTCCCTGCAAATTTCCGGTACCGGTGATAATTTCTCCCTTCACCACCACTCCGCCTTCAAACTCCAGTCTCACGCTCTCGCCTTCATAAATATCATAAGCCCTAAGGTCCCTCGGGCTCATATCTTCAATAGCCAGGTTGATTCCTTTTAATTTGCCAACGGGGGAACCAAAACCATCGGGATGATTAGCGGTACCATGCCCCACCAGCTCTTTTTCACGATAAGAAAGTGCTGTTGCTCCAGTGGTTTTAAGGTATACAGGATTGTTTTCATGAGAAATCACTTCCTTAAAATCTCCTGAAATCTGTAAACCGGTGCTTAGTTCTACAGTGCCAATATTTTTTGAGTCTATTAATTTTTGAATACCTTCCAGTCCCCCTTTTCGCAATGCCATGGAATTGGCAAATTCCTCAAGTACCAGGCTCAAATGTGCAAAATCTGGCGTAACATATAACTGGGGTTGCGGTTTTGTGATATCGAAATCCTGCTTTACCGCTTCAATAGTGTAAGGCAGTTTTTTCACTTTATGAGTCATGCACCAGGTGCTTTCCCCAATAGAAGAGAGCAGGCCGGCACCATAGATTTGAGGATTTTCCAACGTTCCTATTAAACCATACTCTACCGTCCACCAATGTAAATTTCTTATCTGGGCCATTTCACTTGCTTTACCCATGTTGTTCTGGAGAAAATCCACTTTTTCTTCAGCAGCCCTAATTTCTTCTTCAGGGGTGTCTTCAGCCTCTTTTAAAATACTTAGCAGGCGTATGGCTTCATACATTTCATAATCCCTGGAACTGGAAATGGCTTTACAGCCAATTTCACCAAACCTACGCAAATATTCGGCATATTCAGGATTAGCGATAATGGGGGCGTGGCCGGCACCTTCATGAATAATATCCGGGGCAGGGGTGTATTCTATATGTTCCAGCTGGCGGATATCACTGGCTATTACCAGTACATTAAAAGCCTGAAACTCCATAAAAGCAGCCGGCGGAATAAAACCGTCTACGGCAACCGCAGCCCAGCCAATTTCTTTTAAAATGCGGTTCATCCCATACATGTTGGGAATATGATCTATGGAAATACCGGTTTTCTTTAAACCTTCCAGGTAGGAGGAATGCGCCACCCGGCTTAAGTATTCCACATTTTTACGCATCACGTAACGCCACACCGCCTGGTTAATAGCAGTATATTGATCGTAGTTCTGGGGTTTTATATATTGCTGAAGATGTGCCGGCAGCCGCTCCAGGATTTCGTTAGATGGAATTTGGTCAAGCATAATTTGTGTGGTTGTGGTTTAATCTAAAGGTAAGGAATTTGTGTTTCACATGGAAGATTTTCAGACAAGCCTGAAAATAAAAAAAGCCCCGTTAAAGGGGCTGTATTCATTTTAATTGTTTAATCCGGGAGGATATTTTACCAGGATTTTACCAACGATTTCATTGATCCTTTCCTGCTTTCTGTCCACTTTTTCAGCCAGGGCAGCAGTACCCATTCCCTGCCAGACCAGTTCTTTCTCATTGGCATCAATCAGGTCTATATATAAGGTGCCTTCACTGGTACGGTTTACCGTATTGTAGCCAGATCCCCAGTACCACGGGCTCCATCCCCATCCATAACCCCAGCCGGGCATATTGTTCTGGTAAATATTAATATTCTCATTTGTTTTGGTAAAGATGCTTACCAGAAGATCGGGATTTTCAGATTTGGTAAAGCCTTTCTCATTCATCTCCTGTTCAATAGCCCTTAAAATGCGCTTTTTGTCCAGATCTGAAATTTCTGCCTTATCAATCCCCGGCTTAAAAAAAGCATAGGTATTATAAGAACCAAAATTGGCTTCGCGATCATAATCGGAAGCTACCTGCACTGTGCTACAGGAAGTAAACAATACTGTGGCAAGCAACAGCAGTGGTGTAAACTTTAATATTTTCATATTCTAAGAATTTAGTGGCCTTTGTAACCTTTCTTGTCTCTTACGGTTAGCAGGGCCTGTGGTTAATTGCCCATTAGGGCCTTAATGCTTAAGTTAAGCTGGATAATCTTAATTCTTCAGAAGCGGGGGTGTTAAACAGATGGAGATGCTAAGGCTTAAAACCAGGATGATCTCAGTTTTTTCAGTAGCTATAAATTTCTATGATATAGCATGTAAAACCTGCACCTTACCATTTAATTACGCCGCTCTTCAGAGAAAATAAAAATCAATAATCATGCCGAATACATCCTCCTTTCTGTGCTTCTCCTTTTTCCCATTCTTGAAAACAATGAGATTATTGCCCAATTTATAACTTTATTTATTACTGCAGGTTGGTTTTTTTATTATAACCATAAGGGCAATGGCGGCAACCACTTTCGCAGCAATAACCTCTTTTTAAATGATACTGCTCTGTAAAACATTTATAACCTTCAGGGGTAATATAGTAATCTCCTCCTTCCAAAGGTATTTTTTTCCGTGAAAAATTCATACTACAAAATTACAATTCTTATCTTGAAAGTATGATTGTGGTGGTGAACAAATATTTGCTTGCAAAAGGATTTAAAGGGCTTAGCTTATATCCATTTATAATTGTTAAATATGCCAGGTTTAAAAATGATGATGTTTTTCTAAACCATGAGAAGATTCATTTACGGCAACAGCTGGAACTGCTAATTCTTCCTTTCTATCTGTGGTATGTGCTGGAGTTCCTATGGCGTTACCTTAGGTATCGTAATTCTTATAAGGCGTACAGGAATATTTGTTTTGAAAGGGAAGCTTATCGCCGGGAAAAGGATTTTGATTATTTAAGCCGAAGAAAAACCTGGTCTTTTCTAAAATATCTCCGGTAATTCATTGTAGTGAAAAGCGGCTTTTTAATCTTTGCATTATGGCCAACTTTATTAATGCTGAAATGGACGCGGTTCCAAACCAGTTTATAAAAACTTTTGATAATGGCGTTTCTCTTTACCTGAAACGGGAAGATTTGCTCCATCCGGAAGTTTCGGGAAATAAATTCAGAAAACTAAAGTACAATATAGCTGAAGCCAAAAAGCAGAAAAAACAGGCAATCCTTACTTTTGGAGGGGCATTTTCCAATCATATCGCCGCCACCGCGGCTGCGGGAAAAATTGCTAAACTAAAAACCATAGGAATTATAAGGGGCGAAGAGCTTGGGATCAATCTTCCAAAAACTTTAAAATTTAACCCTACGCTCAATTTTGCCAATTCCTGCGGAATGGAATTGAAATTCATTTCCCGTGAAGACTATAAATTAAAAGAAAATCCTGGTTTTATTCAAGACTTAAGAGCGGGATCTGGAGATTTTTACCTCCTGCCGGAGGGAGGTGCCAACGCCTTAGCCATAAAAGGCTGCGGCGAGATTTTAACCCCGGCAGATAAAAATTTTGATTATATATGCACTTCAGTTGGAACGGGTGGCACGGTGGCGGGCATTATTAATTCCTCTGTAAACCATCAGCAGGTGTTGGGCTTTTCAGCATTAAAAGGAGAATTTCTTGCTTCCGAAGTAAAAAAGAATGTGAACAAAGAGAATTGGAAAATTATAACTAACTACCATTTTGGTGGTTATGCTAAGGTGAATGCCGAATTGATACACTTTATCAATCATTTTAAAGCCGAATATGATATTCTGCTGGACCCGGTTTACACCGGCAAATTGATTTTTGGTATTTTTGCAATGATCAAAAACGGGGCTTTCCCGACGAATTCGCAAATACTTGCGGTACATACCGGGGGATTGCAGGGAATTCCCGGTATGAACAGGCGCCTGAAAAATAAAAATCTGCCCTTAATCGATGTTTGATATGAAAATAAAAAAGCTGGTTTTACTATTAGTGATGAGTTTTTTGCTGTTTTCCTGCGGAAGTAAAAAGAAAGCAGCCCGGGGAAATTCCAACAGGGAAGCGCCCGCCAGCGTTGAAAATAATGTGAGGGAAAGAAGTGGACCCATAACTTATGCGGTAAGTGTGGAGCATTATATACAGTTATTTGCTCCAATTGCGATGGAAGAGATGAAACTATATAAAATCCCGGCGAGTATAACTCTTGCCCAGGGCATCCTGGAATCTGGCGCTGGCAGGGGACAGCTTTCCCGGAATGCTAATAATCACTTCGGGATTAAATGCCATGACTGGAAAGGTGCGAAGGTGTACCATGATGACGATCGCCGGCAGGAGTGTTTCAGGAAATATAAAGACCCTAAATATTCTTACCGTGACCACTCGCTTTTTTTAGCGGAAAGAGGGCGCTATGCGGAATTATTTTCCCTGGATGCCGATGATTATAAAGGCTGGGCGAAAGGCTTAAAAAAAGCAGGTTACGCCACAGACCGCAGGTATCCCGATAAACTGATTGACCTGATTGAAAAATACCAGTTGCACAAATTTGATGAAGAAGTACTGGGCCGCCCTTCCCGAAATTACGCAGATGTTGCTGAAGGAATCAATACTTCCACAGCCACCTACGTGGTGCAGAAGGGAGATACTTTATATTCCATCGCAAAAAAATATAATACCACGGTGGCTGAAATTCAGCGTTCCAATAACCTTGATGGAACCACTATTTCCATTGGGCAGTTGTTATACATTAATTAAAGAAACCAATATTTATGATTTATAAAAGAAGCAGCGAATTGTTCGCTTCAGCTCAAAAAGTAATTCCCGGCGGAGTTAACTCTCCTGTACGCGCTTTTAAAGCAGTGGGCGGTGATCCTGTTTTTATTAAAGAAGCCAAAGGGGCCTATATTTTTGATGAAGACGGGAACAAGCTAATAGATTACATCAATTCCTGGGGTCCGCTTATTTTAGGCCATGCCCACCCGCCGGTGATAGAGGCTTTGGTGGAAAGGGCCAGAAAAGGCACCTCTTTTGGAACACCTACAGCACTGGAAACTAAAATCGCTGAGCTGGCGGTAAAGATGGTTCCCAATATAGATAAGATAAGGATGGTGAATTCCGGCACCGAGGCCTGTATGAGTGCAGTGCGACTTGCCAGGGGCTTTAAAGGAAAAGAGAAAATTATAAAATTTGCCGGTTGTTACCATGGCCACAGCGATAGTTTTCTAATCCAGGCGGGTAGTGGGGCCGTTACCTTTGGCACCCCCAACAGTCCCGGCGTAACCCAGGGAACCGCCAAAGATACCTTGCTGGCAAAGTACAATGACCTGGCTAGTGTACAACAGCTTATGGAAAGCAATAAAGGTGAAATAGCCTGTCTTATTATAGAACCGGTTCCAGGCAATATGGGCTGTATTCCTCCAAAAGAAGGATTTTTGCAGGGATTGCGTGAATTATGCGATGCCCATGATATTTTGTTGATATTTGATGAGGTAATGACCGGCTTCAGGCTGGCACAGGGTGGGGTACAGCAACGGCTGGGTGTGAATGCCGATATTGTGTGTTTTGGTAAAGTTATTGGTGGCGGGCTGCCTGTGGGCGCTTTTGCTTCAAGAAATGAAATTATGGATCATTTAGCGCCGGTTGGTCCTGTATACCAGGCTGGTACTTTAAGTGGAAATCCGCTGGCAATGGCAGCCGGTTTGGCTATGCTGCAGGAGTTGAATGAGCGGCCGGAGATTTATACATCTATAGATAAGAAAACCGAGTATTTGCACCTGGGAATGGAAAAGGTGCTGAAGGAAAACCAGGTAAAGCACACCATAAATAGGATAGGGTCCATGATTTCGGTACATTTTGCTGAAGAACCTGTGGAGGATTTTGCTTCCGCGGCGCATGCGGCTTCTAATGGAAAGTTTAAGAAATTTTTCCACGGCTTGCTGGAGCATGGGGTTTATATTGCTCCGAGTGCATTTGAAACCTGGTTTATAACCGAAGCTTTGTCTTACGAAGATTTGGATAAAACCATTGCTGCCGTAGAAAAAGCAGCCAGGAACTTAGATGACTAAGTTGACAGCCCGATTGTTTCTACGCACAGGGCCCGGCTAGTGCCTATGGCTTGAAGCGGGCTTTATGGGAAGTCAGGTTCTAAGCACTAATTTTTTTGGAAGGAATTTTTATGCGCTTTAGTTTCTCTTTAGAATATAAAACTACATTTACCTGATTAATCCTGTGGCGTAAAATGAAATATCTTATTGTTGAAGACGAGAAAGATTTACAAAAATCCATAGCAAAGTACTTAAGCCGCGATGCTAATATTTGTGAGACCGCATCAGATTATTTAGAAGCTTGCCAAAAACTTGATCTGTATGAATATGATATAGTTATCCTGGATATCAATCTTGTTACAGGGAACGGGCTGGACCTGCTTAAGAAACTAAAAAAGGAAAATAAGAAATGCGGGGTTATTATTATCTCGGCCAACAGTTCATTGGGTAATAAGCTTGAGGGACTAGACCTGGGTGCAGATGATTACATCACCAAACCATTTTATCTTGCAGAATTAAATTCCCGGATTAAAGCAGTATTGCGCCGGGGAAAATTTGGAGGGACAGATGCCATTGTCTTTAATGAAATATGCCTGGATACCAAGGCACGCAGTGCCTTTGTTAATGACAAGCCAATCGCTCTTACCCGTAAGGAGTATGATCTTTTACTGTTCTTTATTACCAACCAGGGAAGGGTGCTTTCTAAAGCAATTATTGCGGAACATTTGTGGGGAGATGACAGTGATCTCCTGGATAATTTTGATTTTATCTATGTACATATTAATAACCTGAGGAAAAAGCTAACCAAAGAAGGAGCTAAATATATTCAAACCGCGTATGGCAGCGGTTATAAATTTATATCTTGTTAACATCATTAATAATTCCAAGAAAAAACCGCTCTTAACAAAGGCTTCCATGACCTTCCTGAGTACCAGTGTGGTACTATTGTTGCTTTCTGGTATTCTCCTGTATTTCTATACCAAAACCTTGCTGGAAAACGAGATAAAAGAAGAATTGTATTCTAACAAGGCGCGTATTGAAAGAATCCTGGCAAAAGAAGGTCATTTTGTAGATTTTGAATCAATTTTGCAGGTAAAAGAAGTAGAAAGGGAAGAGGGAGAAAAGTTAAAGGATACTCTTATTTATGATCCCTCACAAGATGAGATTGAACTTTTTAGACAACTTTCCGGTACAAGAAGAATAAACGGGACCTTATACAAAATTACCGTAAGGGCTATGATTATAGAGTCTGAAGATATCCTCTCTGCCATAGTACTCACTTTTTTAAGCATCATTTTGCTTGCATTTGTATTGTTATTTTATCTGAATAAATCCCGAAACAAAAAGCTTTGGAGGCCATTTTTTCTGAATCTTGAAAGGCTTAAGAAATTTTCGCTTAAATCCGGTAAATCGTTACAATTAGAAAATTCAGAAATTCTAGAGTTTCATGAACTTAACAGAGAATTAGAACTCCTTACCACCAAAATTCAGGCAGATTATCTAAACCTAAAACAATTTACCGAAGATGTTTCCCATGAAATGCAGACTCCGTTAGCCATAATGCAGGCTAAGATTGATACGCTTATCAATGATTTAAACATAAGCGAGTCGCAGTTTCATGAATTTTCATCTTTACAAGCAGATATTGCCAGGTTAAAGCAGCTTAATAAAAAGTTGATCCTGTTGGCCAGGATAGATAATAATCAGTTCACCGCTAATGAAAGGATATCGATCGCGGAAGTCTTTAAAGTGATAATTGAAAATTTTAAAGAACTCTCTAACGTAGAAATTCAGCTAAAATCTGAGGATGAAATTTATGTAGAAATGGACAGGTCCCTGGCAATGGTACTTTGTACCAATTTATTGTCCAATGCGGTAAAACACAATACCAAAGAGGACCCTGTTTTAGTAATCCTTAAGGATTTTAAAGTAAAGGTAATTAATTCCGGAAAGGAAGCTCTGGATCATCCGGACCAGGTTTTTGAACGTTATTATAAGGAAAGCAAACGTAAAGATTCCACAGGGCTGGGACTTTCTATAGTTAAAAAGATTTGTGATTATTATGATTTTGTGCCTGCCTATATTTTTAAGACTGAAAAAAATGCGAAGCACCACAGGGGACAGCATGTTTTTCAAATAAATTTCTCTCCTAAAAGATAACTGTTCCTGCTATTTAAATTTAAAAGATTATTTAATAGTCTTACTGAAGCCTATTGGGAGCTATTCTCATAATGGCCAGGGACTGCATCACGCCTTGTAAGATTTTTTTGTTTTACCTCATTTAGCTGAAGTCGCCAAGTCTTTCTTCTCTTTAGAAATACGTTAGAATAGCGCACTAGCTTTGAATTAAAATATACTGGTGAAATTATTAGTAATCTTTTTTCTATTACTCTCCTCCTGCCAAAAATGTTTCTGCCAAAACAATTCTATTAATTACTTCCTGGATGCTGCGCAGAAACATAACCCTGCTTTGTTGCAAAACAGAAATCTACAGGAGCTGGGGCGCTATGATAATAAACTGTTAACTGCACAAAATAATTTTCAGGTAGAGGTGACCTCAGATCTTATGGTAGCACCATATTTTGATAACTATGGAAAGTTTATAGATATTTCTACCAACCCTTCTCCAAAAGCATATGGTTATGCTGAACCTGTAAGTAACGGTGCACTCTACTCGGCGCAATTAAATATTACCCGGGAAATTTTTAACCGGGCGAAAATGCAAAACCTACTGTTTCAGAACAAGTTGAATAATAAATCTTTACTACTGTCTAAAGGAGAAATTCAACACCAGTTACAAAAGAATGTCACCGATGCTTACATCAGTGTTTATCATCTACAGGTAAAAGAAGAGCTCACCAGAGACATGATTGCAGGACTGGAAAATAGGTTAAAAGTTGTGGCGCTTCTGGTGAAAAAGGGAATTTTGATGCAGAGTGATTACCTGTTGCTTCAGCTGGAAATCCAGAGCAGGAAGCTTGAGCTTCAGCAAACAGAAAACAGTTTAAATGCCAACTTGCTATCCCTTTATAATTTTGTTGGAATAAATGCAGAAAGGCCGGCAAAACTTTTAGAACCTGAACTTATAATAGCATCAGGTATACCGGCTCCTGCGGATGGTATTCCTACTCCCGCTGAAGTGGTGAACTATGGAAAAAATCAGCTTAATTTTAGCAAAAGCCAGATTCCCGATTTTGTAAAACCTACCAGTACCGTTTCTCCTGATACCTCTTATGCCTACCAAAGAAAATATAAAAATGATAGTCTCCAGTTAATTGCGGAGCAGCGGGTTTTTGAGGATAAATATAAGCCTCAATTAATTGCTTATGGCAGTACAGGGCTTAATGCGGTAGAAGTGGAGAGCATTCCTTATAATTTCGGATTTAGCGTAGGATTAAAACTAAGTGTTCCAATTTATGATGGCGGCCAGAGAAAAATAAAACAACTGCAAAACAAGATGAAGCTGGATAATTTGCAATACCAGAAAGAAAATAACAGTATAAAAATCCAGAACACCCTGCATGGCCTGGAAGAACAAATGGCATCTGTTAAAACCGCAATGGATCTCATGGAGGCTCAATTGAGAAAACAGCAGCAAATCCTGGAAATCTATAAAGGTAAAATGGTGCAGGGACAGGTATCTGTTATAGATTATCTAAAGGTAGTTGATGATTATAAAATGAATTTGGAAACCAGGCTGCAGATGAAAATTAATCTTTGGCTCCTTGAGAATGAATATAACGCCACAAACTGGTAAATGATGAAAAATAAAAACGTTAACAGGTGTATCATCTTGCTTGTGTGTACGGCCCTTTTCTCTTGTAAAAAAAAATCAACCGGATTTGAGGAAGCTATTCCTCCCGTGCAGGTAAAAGCGGTGGCGGTAGCGCGAAGGGATATGAGTGAATACATCACTTTTAACGGAGTGACTAAATATGAGAAGCAGGAAGATATTAAGGCAAATGTTACCGGTTATGTTTCCTGGATGCCTTATGGGCGGGGGGATATAATTGAAAAAGGGCAGGCATTTGCATCTATTCGTACAAAAGAACAGGACGCGCTTAAGGATGCGGTTAGTATTGACAGCAGCCTGGCTCAATTTACAAGCCCGTTATATATAAACAGTAATACCACCGGGATCATAACCAGTTTAAATGTTATTGCTGATGATTATGTTTCAGAAGGAGAAGTACTGGCCACCATTTCCAGGCCCAGCACGCTGGAGGTTTTGGTAAGCATTCCATATGAATATGCTCAGAAAATTGTGCTAGGCATGCCCTGTGAAATTTTTGTTCAGGGTCTTCCGGTTATAAATGCGAGTATTAGCAGCAGGCTTACCAGTACCGATTCTATAGGCCAGGCGCAGCATTTTCTGGTAAATTTAAATAACAGGAGCCTGCCTCAAAATCTTAATGTACAGGTACATATAATTTCTAAACATGCGCAAAACGCTTTAGTGATACCAAAAGAGGCCTTGCAAACCAATGAATTGCTTACCCGTTTTTGGGTATTAAAAATGGTGAATGATTCTCTGGCTATAAAGAAGAGGGTTACCCCTCTTTTAGAAAATGATTCTTTAATACAGGTAGCTTCCGGGGAGCTTCAGGTTAATGATCGTGTAATTACTGAAGGAGGATATCAAATGCAGGATTCTACCCGCGTTAGGATTATAGATAAATGAGAAAGTTTCATTCACAATATAAATATCCAATACTGGTTCTGGGAGTATTGTTGCTGGCAGGCGGTATTTTTAGCTACAGGCAAATGCAAACCGGATTGTTCCCAAATATTACTTTTCCAAAAATAAAAGTAATTGCTGATGCGGGACAGCAACCGGTAGATAAAATGATGACTACCGTCACCATTCCCCTGGAAAATATCATAAGGCGCACTGAAGGTTTAAGCTATATAAGAAGTACAACCTCACGTGGTAGTTGCGAAATTTCGGTATTCTTAGATTGGGATATGGATATGAACACCGCCAAAGCCCAGATAGAATCTTATATCCAGAAATCTAAAGATGAGATCCTGCCCAATACAACATTTACGGTAGAAAAAATCAATCCTTCCATTCTTCCCGTAATGGGATACTCTGTGGAAGATGACGGAAGCCTGTCCCAGGCAGAACTGAAGAAAATTGCCAAATACCAGATCAAACCTTTTTTACTGTCTACCAGTGGTGTTTCTGATATTGTGGTGATAGGAGGAAAAGATAAAGAGTTTGAAATTGTATTAAAGCCTGAAGTCATACAAAACCTGGGAATAACCCTAAAAACGGTAAAGGATGCGGTAGATCGTTCCAATATTCTTCAATCCAACGGATATCTTACAGATTACAACAGGATGTATCTAAGCCTTACCAACAATGCAGTAGAAAATCTGGATGATTTAAGAGATATTGTAGTAAAAACCACTCCCGGCCGGATGATTAAGCTACAGGATATTGCCGAAATTAAAGTTAATGAGGCAAAGGAATATGTAAAAGTGTTGGCAAACGGTAAAAATGTACCTCTACTCGCAGTAATTAAACAACCCGATGCCAACCTTATTGAGGTTAACAATAATATTGAAGAAAAGATACGGGAAGTAGCGAAGTTTCTGCCTAAAAATGTAAAACTGGTACCTTTTTACAAGCAGGCAGATTTTGTGAATTCCAGCATTAAAAGTATTAAGGACGTGCTGTGGATAGGCCTTGTTCTTGCAATTCTTGTAGTGATAATATTTTTACGTTCTTTTTCTTCCAGTTTGGTGATAGTGATAAGCATCCCGGTAAGTCTCGCCCTAAGTCTAATGGTAATGGATGCCATAGGATATACTTTCAATATTATGACCCTTGGGGCAATTGCCGCGGCTATAGGTTTAATGATAGATGATGTGGTAATTGTAATTGAACAAATACATAAAATCAGGGAAGAACAGCAGGGCAAATCTATGCAATGGTCCTCCCGGCAGGCTGTTCGCCATCTGTTCCCCGCAATGGTTGGATCATCCCTTAGTACAATAGTGATTTTTATTCCTTTTATTTTAATGACTGGAGTTGCGGGTGCCTATTTTAAGGTTATGGCCTACAGCATGATCATTGCTTTGGCCGCCTCATTTTTTGTGACCTGGTTAATTGTTCCGGTTTTGGCAGTGGCTTTTTCAAGAGGAAAGCCGCCCAAGCATAAGTATGAAACCAATACCAGGTGGATTCATAAAGTACTTGGTGCACCGGCTATAGCAATTCTCTTCGCCGTTTTTTGCATTGGCATCATTATTATAATTCCTTCCAGGCTTCCATCTGGATTCTTACCCGAAATGGACGAAGGGAGTCTTGTAATGGATTATCGCAGTCCCGGAGGTACCACTCTTACAGAAACTGCCCGCATGTTAGAAGTTGTAAATAAAATTCTGATGCAACAACCTGAAGTAGAAGCCTATTCGGGACGGTTGGGTACAGAATTGGGTTTTTTTATCACTGAGCCTAATAGCGGAGACTATCTTATAAAGTTAAAGGATACACGTGATAAATCTACTATGGAAGTGGCAGATGAGATAAGACAAAAAATAGAAGCTGTGCTGCCGCAGCTTGATGTAGATTTTGGGCAGGTGATAGGGGATATGCTGGGTGATCTTATGAGTTCTGCTCAGCCGGTTGAAATTAAAGTTTTTGGGGATAATGTGGATAAACTACAGGAACTTTCTAAAGAAATTGCTGAGCAGGTTGAAGGAGTAAAAGGAACTGCAGATGTAAATAACGGGATTGTTGTTTCAGGTCCGGCCATATCTGTTGAGCCAAAAAAAGATCAGCTCGCAAGGTTCGCACTGTCAGCTTCAGAGCTTCAGCTGCAGTTGGAAACAAGAATTGGAGGCTTGGTAGTAAGCACGGTAATGGATAATGAACAGGTTCTCAATATTAGGATGATGTATCCCAACACCTACCATAATACTATTCATGATTTAAAGAATTTTCAGGTAATGTTACCCAATGGTTCTGTAACCTCCATTAGTAACCTTGCTGAGGTTAAAATTCAAAAAGGTGTTGCACAGATTAACCGGGAAAATTTAAAATCTATGGGAGTAATCACTGCCCGGCTGGATAACCGGGATCTTGGCTCTACTTTAGGCGATATCCAAAAGATGATTTCCAAAAATATAAGCCTGCCATCTGGGTACCATGTAGTTTATGCGGGTTCTTATAAAGAGCAGCAACAGGCTTTTCATGAATTACTGTTAATTTTAATTTCTGCCATTCTTCTCGTGTTCCTGGTTATGCTATTTCTGTTCAAGAGTATAAGGGTGGCATTTTCTATGGTGTCCATTGCGATTATGGGGGTTGCTGGCTGCCTTTTAAGCCTTTATGTTACCGGAACACCTTTAAATGTTGGAAGTTATACAGGAATAATTATGATTGTGGGGATTATAGGGGAAAATTCAATTTTCACCTATCGTCAATACCAGGAAGTAAAAGAAGAAAAAAGTCACAGGGAAAAAATAGAGTACGCCATTGCTGCCCGGTTGAGGCCAAAATTAATGACAGCTTTTGCCGCAATT
This sequence comes from Autumnicola aciditolerans, assembly GCF_041679265.1. Classification (NCBI taxonomy): domain Bacteria; kingdom Pseudomonadati; phylum Bacteroidota; class Flavobacteriia; order Flavobacteriales; family Flavobacteriaceae; genus Autumnicola; species Autumnicola aciditolerans. The sequence continues at coordinate 154,986 of NZ_JBGFSM010000001.1, read as the reverse complement.
ATGGCGCTTGCCCCGCTTGCTCTGGGATTTGGAGCAGGAGCGCAGCTGCACCAGCCTTTGGCAATTGCTGTAATTGGGGGGATGATTTTTGCACTTCCCCTTCTGCTGTTGGTATTACCTGTTTTGCTTTCAGCTATAAAAAAATAGATATTGCTCTTCAGCTGTTTAAAATCATTCTTACAGGTGCCTGGATTATTTTTCAGCATATTTGGATTAGGCTTTAGACTGTCTTTAGATTTACCAGCTATTTTAATCCGTAAAAGGAGGTCCGAGAATTTCTAAGATAGCTTAATAAAACCTACACAAATATGTCCCAGGATAAAAAAAGAAAAGATTCAGCCAAAGACCTGAATCAACAACAAAAGCAGAGCAGGCTACCACTAATAATTTCGGTGGGACTTCTCGTTGTGCTGGTAGGCTGTTACTTTGCATTACCAAATTTCCAAGATTTTATTAATAACGCATACCAGATTTTAACGAGCGATGATAAAGAGAGGGTTTCGCACTGGGTGGGTCAGTTTGGTTTCTGGGGACCATTCCTTATTATCGTCTTGATGTTGGTTCAAATGTTTTTATTTGTTATTCCCAGTGCACTTGTAATGATTGTTTGTATCCTGGCCTACGGCCCCTATTGGGGAAGTATTCTCTCTGTTGGAGGAGTTGGGATAGCCTCTTCCATAGGCTATGCTATTGGGGCCTATCTTGGTCCATTAACTGTAAATAAATTAATAGGGTATAGAACAGAACAAAAATTGAAGCTTATGTGGAAGATTATGGCTTCTGGGCCGTGATAATTGCCCGTGTTTCTCCTGTTTTGTCCAATGATGCCACAAGCTTTGTAGCAGGTTTATTAAGGATGGGCTACTGGAAATTTATCGCGGCTACTTTGGCGGGAATAATTCCACTAACCGGTGCAATTGCTTATTTAGGAGGTAACTTTCAGCGCCTTAAATCTGGCCTTATATGGATATCTGCTGTAAGTCTTGTACTCCTAATTATCTATATTATATATGATAGGAAAAAGAAAAAACATAGGTAATAATGGACAATCTAATTCCGGAGATAAAAGAATACTGTTATGCAATCCTGGTGAACAGCAGGTGCGGTAAATTCCCCTTTCATAACCTTCAACATACTTTGGAGGTTGTAAAATTCACCTGTTTAATTTCTATATATGAAGACGTTTCAGAACATGCTCAGGACTTATTAAAAATTGCCGCCTGGTTCCACGATACGGGTTATGCAGAATGCTATAAAGGGCATGAAAGAAAGAGCGAAGAGAAAGCAAAAAAAATTATGGCAGCCCAGAATTTCCCTTTAGAAGACATACAACAGGTTAGCCAATGCATACAGGCTACAAAAATGCCTCAATTGCCCAAAGGAAATTTGGAAAAGATCATTTGTGATGCAGACCTCGCTCATTTGGCAGCACCAGATTTTTATCAAAAAAATCAGGCACTTCGCAAGGAATGGGAAAAAGTACTTAATAAAAGATACAACGATAAGGATTGGCTACGGGAAAGTATTCAGCTTTTATCCTCCCATAAGTATTTTACAAGCTATGGAGCAAATATTCTGCAGCCAGCTAAAAATAAAAATCTCTACCTGTTACAGGAAGCTTTAGGCTAGGTGGTTAGTTTAATATTAAGGATTTCAGAAGAAGGCGCAATGCTAACGCCGCTGGCTGAAAAACTGGCTGCCCACTACCGCTTCATCCAATGCTCCCATCTCCTGGCCTGCAGAACAAGTTTAATAGTAATACCTTCACCCCGTTCCCTTTTCCTTTTTTGATCCTTCATTTACCTTTACGGTTTGTACTCTAGAAGTAATGCAAATATTTATCTATATTTACCGTCTTAAGAGTGATTAGCTCAGTTGGTTCAGAGCATTACCTTGACAGGGTAGGGGTCACTGGTTCGAATCCAGTATCACTCACAATTTGTTTGCGATTGGATTTGCTGCAAAAAAACAAAAAGCTTTTCCAGAACTTTTAAAATCGTAAATGCTGTAAAATTTTTAATATAGTTTTCATGGAAGATCTTAAGATAGAATTAAATACCAATGGTGAGGTGGTAGATTTTAAAATAGATTCTGAAGTTATGAAGGAGCTTTGGCTAACTCACTCTAAAGATAAGGTTGAAGAAAATATTAAAAATTTTAATATTGATGTTGAAGTTTTACCTAATGGAATTGCCACTAAAATCTCCAGAATAGATAAGGTTGCCGTGCTTACTTTAATTGCTAACAGTGAAAGAAAATATCAGTACATTGTAGGGAGTGGCCTTGACCTGAAGCAAATGGAAACCACAGATTCTCATCAAATCCCAGATCAGATTAAAGGTCTTATCAAACAAACGTATCAGGTGGCCTGTTCGTAGGAAACAATCATGATCCTTCAAATTCTCAGGATGCTTATTGGGATTATAAATGGGAAATGCATTTTTGTTGATTTACAGATGCTCTGTCTAATGTTTTTTATTCAAAATTCTCTTTTTTCCTGAACCAGAGGCATGGCAACTACTTTTTGTTTCAGATTTTTTTTAATTTAAAATCCTGAAATTCTGTTAGCTGTGACAGCAGCTAAATCTTAAATTAGTTATGATGCTGAAAAAAGCCTTTTTACTCTTTCTGCTGCCAGTAAGTTTGTTCTCAAAAAATATTTTTGCCCAGGCTGACAGTCTTTCCAACAACCAAAACATTAAACTTATGGTGGGAGTGTATTCCCAGCCGCCTTATATGATTGCTGATGATAAGGGTAACTGGGATGGCATTAGCATAAGGTTGTGGAGAGCGGTGGCAGACCGTATGGATGTAAATTATGAATTAAAGGAAATTTCCCGGGAGGCTGCAGTAAATGCTTTGCTGCAAAAAGAGGCAGATATTGTATTGTTGGAGGATGTTACCGCGGCTGCCGAGGAAAAAATAGATTTCAGCCATATTTATCATAAAGCCAGTATGGGAATTGCATCTTCCCGAGGGATGACGCTTTCTTCCATAGCTAAAGCTTTTTTCAACCAGCGCTTTTGGTATATTGCCGCAATGCTTTCCATTTTATTGCTTATTGTTGGAAGCATTATTTATTTTATAGAACGCAGCAGCAACGAGGAAAGTTTTGGAGGGGAACGTTCTGTAGTGCGCGGTATTGGCTCTGGTTTCTGGTGGGCCGGAGTCACTATGACTACCATTGGATACGGAGATAAATCTCCTGTAACTTTTTGGGGTCGTGCCGTGGCACTTATCTGGATGCTGGTGGCCATGGCGGTTACCGCGGTTTTAACTGCATCTCTTGTTTCGGCAGTTATGGGTAATTCTGCCAGTAAAATAGCTGTCCCGGGGGATTTAAGAGAAATGGATATGCTTGCCGTGGAAGGTTCTTTTGCTGCAGATTACCTGCAACAGGAAAGGGTAGCTTTTAAAAAATCTAAAGATCTGCCGGAAGCGATGAAGGCGGTGAGGGATCATAAAGCAGATGCCGTGCTCAACAGTGTTCCTGTAATGCGATTCACCATTAATAATGATCCAGATCTGGCCTTAAAGGTGCAGCCTGTAAATATTGATCCTCATTACTACGCATTCGGGATAAGGCAGGGAGATTCGCTGCGGGAACCTTTAAACCGTGCCATATTAGCAGTTATAAATTCAGCCTTATGGCAACAGGAACTAGATCGTTACGTTCCGGAAAAAAGAGGCCGCTAATTATTTTGCTACTATAAAGAATCTCTGTAATTAGCTGCTTTTTTTCAAATGGCTTCAAGCAATCTTTCCAGGGCAAGGCCTCTTGAGCCTTTTAATAAAATGTGGCAATTTTCAAACTTTGTTTCCTGGAGGTGTTCCTTCAGTTTTTCCACACTTTTAAATTTGATAATAGTGTTTTTATTGGTTTGAGTCTGGTTAAAATGTTCTCCTACCAAATAGCATTCTGTAAAGTCATCATTTTCCAGTAAATTAACTATTACCTGGTGCTCTGTTTCTGCGGAAGCTCCTACCTCCAGCATATCTCCCAGAATAACAATTTTAGGCTCCCTGGTTTCCAGCTCCTGGAAGTTGGTTATAGCAGCATGCATACTGGTGGGATTTGCGTTATAGGCATCCATGAATATGGTATTACTGCCTTTTTTAGTGATCTGTGAGCGATTGTTTTCAGGTGTATACTCCTCAATGGCTTCTTTTATTTGCTGAAATGGAACTTTAAAATATAATCCCATGCAAATGGCCGCGGCAATATTCAGGGCATTATGTTTCCCGGTTATTTTACTATTGAAGTCTGTATCGTTAAATTTTACACTGGCATAGGACTGGTTTCCGGAGTAGCGAAACTGCACCTTTGCGTCTTCAGCGGTACCAAAAGTAAAAATGTGGTCATAATTAAAATGTTCCCGCTGCACTGGATCATCTGCATTTAAAAATATCAGCCTTTTGTTCTTTTTAAGATGGGTGTAAAGTTCGCTCTTTGCTTGAATTACTCCCTCAAGATTGCCAAAACCTTCCAGATGGGCTTTTCCGAAGTTAGTAATGTAACCATAATCGGGCATGGCAATTTTACACAATGTGGCGATTTCTTTAAAATGATTTGCTCCCATTTCTACTATTCCAATTTCCGTCTCTTCGTCCATAGAGAGAAGCGTAAGAGGAACACCAATGTGATTGTTAAGATTCCCCCTGGTGGCTACGGTCCTGTACTTTTTTGAAAGCACTTTATGGGTAAGTTCCTTGGTGGTGGTTTTGCCGTTACTACCTGTAATGGCAATAATAGGAAGCTTTAGAAATTTACGATGGAAGGCCGCCAATTCCTGCAGGGTTTTAAGAACATCTTTTACAAGAATGATCTTCTCAGGATCTGTGGCGTAATTTTCTTCATCTACCACGGCCATTTTTGCCCCGTTTTCAACCGCTTCCCGCGCATACGCGTTGCCGTTAAAGTTTATGCCTCTAAGCGCGAAATAAATTCCGTTCTCCTTAATATTTCTGGTGTCTGTAAAAGCTCCCGAGCTTAACAGGAATCGTTGGTGTAATTGTGCTACATTCATAAAATAAAGCTATAAAAAAAGCCCTAAAAAATAGGGCTTTTAAACATATTTAACCAAAATTGTTAATTTCTCGCTGTCTTATTTCCTTCTTTAGATTTAGAACCCACTCTAGACATGGCATTTCTGAAACCTATATAGTCTGTAGCCATATCCTGTGGAAAATACCTTCTTTGTGCGGGATCTAACCAGTAAGCTCTGTCTCTCCAGGAGCCTCCTTTGTAAACCCTAACTTCATCGCTTATTAAAGTTGTTCTTTCAGCAGAATCATAACCTCTCTCGGCTATTGTTCCTGTACTGTCACTGTACTTTAAATTGTCATACGTTGGGGAATTATACATTCTCTTGGAAGGGTCTGTTGCATCCTGGAAGGGTTGGTAATACCTTGAAGAGCTTTTATCTCCATCCCTGAAGTCTCTCTGGTCACTTTCAGTATAATTGGTTCTCATGTAGGTGTCTTCTTTGGTAACAGGCGTCTGCGCTATTTCCCCGGGAAGATTTCTGGCTACCAGTTTGCCGTTGCTAAGGGTGTCATACTGCACTTCGTCTGCCCCGAGAATTTTTACACTTCCGTCTTCATTAATGGCATTTTTGGTATATACATTTCCCCTGTAATAGTTAAAATCGTTAAATTCATCATCTACTATAGGGCGGTAAACATCCAGGACCCATTCTGCAACGTTTCCTGCCATATCATAAAGGCCAAAATCATTTGGTTCGTAGGATTTTACTTCCGCAGTAATATCTGCTCCATCATCGCTCCATCCGGCAATACCGCCATAATCTCCTGCGCTTTGTTTAAAGTTGGCTAATTGATCTCCTTGTCTTTTTACATCACCAGACCTGGTATATTGCCCATCCCATGGATATTTTTTTCTACCGCGGTAAACATTGTAATTTCTTATTCCAACAAGGGCCAGAGCGGCATATTCCCATTCCGCTTCGGTAGGAAGACGATATTCAGGAGAAACAAGGCCGCTTTCTCTTCCCGGATAAACTTTTTTCACAGGATTACCTTCTTCATTAGTATTTTCAAGCCTGTCCTGAATTTCTTCTCCCTGGCTCAATTCGGTATTTCCGCCGTAGGCACCTGAAGGGTCATAGATATAAGCTTCGGAATTAAAAGGTTTTCCCGGTTCAACATTATATCTTGCCCCTTCTGCAATTATCCCTTCTTCCTCCAATTTAAGTTCAGTAACCATATTGGTTCTCCATTTACTGAATTCCACTGCCTGAATCCAGCTAACCCCAACTACGGGATATTCGGCGTATGCGGGGTGTCGCAAATAATTGTTCACCATGGTTTCATTAAAGCCAAGGCGGTTTCTCCATACTAAAGTGTCTGGTAAAGCGCCTTTATAGATATTACTGTAGTTTTCCTGGCTTGGAGGGTAAACTCTCTTGATCCAGTCCAGGTATTCCAGGTACATCTTATTGGTGACCTCTGTTTCGTCCATATAAAAGGACTGTACATGTTGCTGGGTAGGAGTGTTGTTCCAGTCGTGCATAGGATCATCCTGAACCCTCCCCATAGTAAAGGTTCCACCTTCAATAAAAACAAGGCCAGGCATGGTTTCCTGTTCTTTAAAGTCGCTATTATACTGGAATCCACCTTCATCTGAATTGATGTCCCAACCGGTGGCACGGGAAGTATTTTTGTAATCTCTGGAATTGTTACAGCTTATCAGGCCAACGCCAAAGGCAATTGTGAAAAGTGCTCTTATAGCAATATCAGTTCTCATATTCATCGTCCTTTTTGATAGAATTTTAGGCTTTGCAATATAGTAATTAACGCTAAATGTACAAGTTTATTTTATGTAATTAAAAAAGTATACAAAACTCTTTAACTGCCTGATGTACTAAAGGATTACCCGTTTTTTCATCAAGCTAAAAATGCTTAAAACAGCACCGGGCACCATACCTTGTAAAGGCGCAAAATTACGTTTTTTTTGTTATAGCCTACAGAATTAATGCCAAAATCCATGAACTGAAATTGAAGTATAAGCAATAATTTTTTTTATTTACAGTTAATATAAGATGAACTCAGCGCTCACTGCGGGAATAGATTCCCGGGTGAAACCATTTTTAATCTTCTCCCCCGGTAGCTGTAATAATAATTTTTGAAGGGGAGGAGCTTTCTTAACAAGAATTAAAATATATATTTGTTACAGATAACGTTCAGGATGAAAAAAATAAGAATTGTTTTACTGGGAGTAGGACTGCTTTCAGGATTCTCGTCTTTTGCTCAGGAAGAGCAGAATAGGGTTATTACCACTGCTGTTCCGATTTTAAAGGTAGCGGCAGATGCCCGTGCAGCGGGTATGGGAGATATGGGAGTGGCTACTTCTATGGATGTTTATTCCCAACAGTGGAATCCTGCTAAATATGCTTTTGCAGAGCGCCAGCAGGGAGTTGGTTTTGCTTATACCCCCTATTTAAGTAATATTGTGAACGATATTTTTTTAGGAAGCCTAAACTATTATTACAAATTAAATGACAGGAGCGCTTTCGCTTCCAGTTTTCGTTATTTTAGTTATGGGGCAATAGAGACCAGGAATACCTTTGAACAAGATCCTTTGCCAGTAAATCCTCAGGAATTCACTTTTGACCTTTCTTATTCCCTCAAGCTAAGTGAAACAGTTTCCATGGCTGTAGCCGGAAGGTATCTGCATTCAGATCTTGGGCTGCAGGATGAAGAGGATTGGGGGCCTGCTGGTAGTTTTGGCGTAGATGTGGCGGCGTACTACCAGAGTGAGGAGTTTTACACCGATAGTTTTACTGGAAGATGGAGGCTTGGAGCCAATATCTCCAATATTGGGCCAAAATTGAAATATGACGATGCCGGGCAGGAAGATTTTATTCCAACGAACTTTAAAGCGGGAGCTGGTTTTGATTTTATCCTGGATCCTGATAACCGTATAGGCACTTATGTTGAATTTAACAAGTTGCTGGTGCCAACCCCGCAGGATTTTAATGGAGATGGCGATATAAACAGCGAAGATAGGGAGACGTATGACGATATTGGTGCTATTGAAGGAATCTTTAAATCTTTTGGTGATGCCCCGGATGGTTTTGGCGAAGAACTCAGGGAGGTTACCTGGGCATTGGGAGCCGAATATATGTATCAGGATGTCTTTGCCCTAAGAGCCGGGTATTTTAATGAAAATGAAAATAAGGGCTCCAGGAAATTCCTTTCTATTGGAGCCGGTTTCCGGTATGAAATTGTAAATATTGATATCTCCTATTTATTTTCAACTTCTAATGTTCCCAGTCCGCTGGAAGGAACCTTACGGTTTGGCCTGACCTTTAATTTTGGAGAAGAGTTCTATAATTAAGTCTTTAAACGCTAAAACTATCTCTTTACATTTGCTACTTTTTTTGTTCTGGTTACCTTGCATTTCCAATACATATTTATGAAATCATTTACTTTTACTTCCAGCCTGGAAGTTTATGATTCTCTTGAAGAATTGCCTGAAGATGTTCAGGATTTAATGAAAGAAGCATTTATAGCGCGTGATACGGCCTATGCGCCATATTCAAAATTTAATGTTGGGGCAGCCATCCTTCTTGAAAACGGGCAAACGGTTATAGGTAGCAATCAGGAAAACGCTTCTTATCCTTCCGGGCTTTGTGCAGAACGCACTGCTTTTTATTTCGCGGGAGCAAAACATCCAGGGGTAAAACTAGAAAAAGTAGCCATTTCAGCTAAATCTCTACAGCATTCCATGGAAACTCCTGTTCCCCCTTGTGGTGCCTGCAGGCAGGCAATGGTAGAATATGAAGTTAAACAGGATGCTCCCATAGCGCTTTATTTTATGGGAGAAACCGGTAAAGTGGCGCGGGCTAAATCTGTACAGGATTTACTCCCCTTTATTTTTGATAGCAGCTATCTGTAATGTTTTCGCATTTTTGCTTTAAAACTGTTTTTCATTCTTACTGAAAATAGTATTTTTGTTATCCGCTTGACAAAACCCATCTGTCCGGCTTAAAATTTAAACTTTGATATGAAGAAAATCACAAAAGCCACCTATTTAAAGTGGTACGAGGATATGTTGTTTTGGCGCAAATTCGAAGACAAGCTTGCGCAGGTTTATATTCAGCAGAAGGTTAGGGGTTTCCTACACCTTTACAACGGGCAGGAGGCCATACTGGCCGGAGCGCTTCATGCTATGGATACTGAAAAAGACCGGATGATTACCGCTTACAGGAACCACGTTCAGCCTATAGGAATGGGTGTGGATCCAAAAAGGGTGATGGCAGAGCTATATGGAAAAGGAACCGGAACTTCACAGGGGCTCGGGGGTTCTATGCATATTTTCTCTAAAGAGCATCGTTTCTATGGAGGTCATGGTATTGTAGGAGGGCAAATTCCTCTCGGCGCGGGACTGGCTTTTGCAGATAAATATTTTAAAAGAGATGCAGTGACGCTTTGTTTTATGGGAGATGGGGCCACCCGGCAGGGTTCTCTTCATGAAACCCTTAATATGGCCGTGAAGATGGATCTTCCTGTGGTATTTTGTGTGGAAAATAACGGATATGCTATGGGAACTTCTGTGGCACGTACTTCAAAAGGTACCGATATATGGAAGCTAGGGAATGGTTATGAAATGCCATGTGGGCCGGTAGATGCCATGGATCCTGTTAAGGTTGCCGAAGCTTTGGATGAAGCTATTTCCCGTGCAAGGAAGGGAGAAGGGCCAACTTTTCTGGAATTAAAAACATACAGATACCGCGGTCACTCCATGAGTGATGCCCAAAAATACCGTACCAAGGATGAGGTTGCTGAATACCAGAAACTAGACCCTATTACAAAGGTGAGAGATATTATTAAGGAGAAGAAATACGCTTCTGATAAGGAAATTAAAGAAATAGATCAACGCGTGAAAGATAAGGTATCAGAGTGTGAGAAATTCGCTGAAGAATCTGACTTCCCTGAGAAAAATGTAATGTACGACGTGGTTTATGAACAAAAAGATTACCCGTTTTTATCACATAAAGTAGACTAAATTATGGCTGAAGTAATTAATATGCCACGCCTTAGCGACACCATGGAAGAAGGTGTTGTGGCAAAGTGGTTAAAGAAAAAAGGTGATAAGGTTGAAGAAGGAGACATTCTTGCCGAGATAGAAACCGATAAGGCGACTATGGAGTTTGAATCCTTCTACGAAGGAACCCTGCTTCATATAGGTATTGAAGAAGGAGAAACTGCGCCTGTTGATACGCTGCTGGCTATAATTGGTGAGGAAGGAGAGGATATTTCTTCTATAATAGAAGGAGGAGATTCTTCTTCAGATAAAAAAGAGGAGGATTCCCCTGAAGATTCTCAGGAGAAATCTGAAGAGGAAGACAGTTCAGAAGATGAAACTACAGGAGATGGTGAGATTCCGGAAGGAGTAGAGATTATTACTATGCCGCGCCTTAGTGATACTATGGAAGAAGGTACTGTGGCTGCCTGGATAAAACAGGAAGGTGATAAGGTTCAAGAAGGAGATATTCTTGCTGAAATTGAGACCGATAAAGCTACTATGGAGTTTGAATCTTTCTATGAAGGAACGCTTCTTAAAATTGGGATCCAGGAAGGCGAAACTGCTAAAGTGGATAGTTTACTGGCAATTATTGGCCCTGCGGGAACAGATGTTTCCGGTATCAGCGCAGAGGGTTCTGCCAAAAAATCTTCTGCTAAAAAAGAACAGAAAGAGGACAAGGCTGAAGAACAGCAAAAAGAAATTGCCGCAACCGAAGAAAAAAGTGCCACTACTTCTGAAGCCAAGGATAAGAGTCGCATCTTTGCTTCTCCTTTAGCTAAAAAAATGGCTGAAGATAAAGGCATAGATCTTAACAGTGTAGAAGGCTCAGGTGAAAATGGGCGTATTGTTAAAAAGGATATCGAGTCTTATAAACCTTCAGAAAAACCTGCAACCCAAACGCAAACTGCAGGTAGCGAAGAAAAACGTGCATCTGTACAGCCTTATGTTCCTGCAGGGGAAGAAAGCTTTGAAGAAATCAAAAATTCTCAAATGCGTAAAACGATCGCCAAAAGGCTGGCGGAATCCAAATTTAAAGCGCCGCATTATTACCTTACTATCGAGGTGGATATGGATAATGCCATGGCTTCTCGCAAACAAATTAACGAACTGCCAGACGTAAAGGTTTCCTTTAATGATATGGTGATCAAGGCCAGTGCGATGGCACTTAGAAAGCATCCGCAGGTAAACAGCCAATGGACAGACGATTCTATGAAGATGGCCAAGCACATCCACATGGGTGTAGCTGTTGCAGTGGAAGAAGGTCTAGTGGTTCCTGTATTGAAATTTGCAGACCAGATGTCTATGACGCAAATTGGTGGAAATGTAAAAGATCTTGCAGGTAAAGCCAAGAATAAGAAATTACAACCAAAGGAAATGGAAGGCAGTACTTTTACGGTTTCCAACCTTGGAATGTTTGGGATTGTTGAATTTACCAGTATTATTAACCAGCCTAATTCCGCTATACTTTCTGTAGGAGCAATAGTGGAGAAACCAGTGGTTAAAAATGGTGAAATTGTAGTGGGGCATACCATGAAGCTTACCCTTGCCTGTGACCACAGGACGGTGGATGGTGCAACGGGAGCTGCATTCCTGCAAACCCTTAAAACGTATATGGAAAATCCGGTGACTATGCTTGCATAGAGAGCTGGTTTTACCAATAAATAACATGAAAATCCCACTATAGCGTGGGATTTTTTTATCTTTAATGCTTATCATAAGTAATAACTCTATTCTCTTTCTTTAATGCATACAAAAATGAAAATTCCTTTTTTAAGTCTTGCGGCAGGTGTACTCCTCATTTTTACGGCCTCATGTAATTCCGCTCAGGATAAATCTTCTGCAACGGTTACTTCTGCGGAAGGTGAACAAACCACGCCTAATTCTATAGAAGTAGCTCCGCAAGATTTAAGAGAAAACCTTAATTTTTTGGCCTCAGATGAACTTGAAGGCCGGGCTACTGGGGGAGAAGGGATTGAGAAAGCTGCGACTTTTATAGAAGATTTCTTCAGTAAGAACCATATAGAACCTTATTTTGAAACCTATAGGGATGCTTTTGAAATTCAGGGAAAAAAGGCTTTTAATGTGGTAGGCGTTTTAGAAGGAAATAATCCAAAGCTGAAGGATGAATTTATCATTGTAAGTGCCCATTACGACCATATTGGGATACAGGAGGCGGTGGAAGGGGATTCTATAGCAAATGGTGCTAATGATAATGCCGCCGGAACTGTGGCGGTTATGGAATTGGCTGAAAAGTTTGCGAAAATAGACAATAATGATAGAAGCATCATTTTCGCCTTATTTTCAGGAGAAGAATTGGGCCTTACAGGATCGGCGCATTTAGCTGAAGTGCTAAAGCAGGAAAACCTTGATTTATATGCGGTGGTAAACCTGGAAATGATAGGTGTGCCTATGAAAGACAAAGAATACATGGCTTACCTCACCGGATTTGAAAATTCTAATTTCGCTGAAAAATTCAATGAATACGCCGGTAAAACGGTTCTGGGATTTCTACCCCAGGCTCAGGAATATAATCTTTTTAAGAGAAGTGACAATTATCCGTTTTTTGAGCAATTTGGAGTTCCTGCCCAAACTATAAGCACCTTTGATTTTACCAATTATGAATTCTATCATCATGTTAGCGATGAAGCTGAAAAAATGAATTTTGAGCATATGGCAAATTTGATTGAAGCTATTTTGCCGGCGATTTCAAAAATGGCGAATACTTCCGAAAAAGAAATTAAAATGAACAATTAAGGGCGATAAGATCTTCAAGCTTTATGCAAGGAGCTTTTCTTTGCCTAAATTTTTTTCTATGAAAAACATTGTTATTACCGGAACCAGCAGGGGTATAGGTTATGAACTGGTTTCAATTTTCGCGAACGCTGGGCACCAGGTGCTGGCCCTTTCCAGGAATGATGAACCTGTAAAAAGGCAAAATTTAGAAAATGTAACAGCACTTTCCTGTGATATTTGTAAAGAGAGCGAGCTTAAGAAGGTGGCTGCTTTTGTTTCTTCAGAATGGGGTGCGGTGGATATTTTAATTAACAATGCCGGAAAACTTGTAAACAAGCCCTTTACAGATCTTACGGCAGAAGATTTTAAGTCGGTTTACAATACCAATGTGATGGGAGTGGTTGGGCTTACACAAAAGATCTTGCCCTTTATGGGCAAAAATGCTCATGTGGTAAATATTAGTACTATGGGTGCGGTCCAGGGTAGTGTTAAATTTGCCGGTTTAGCTGCTTATAGTTCCAGTAAGGCGGCTATTATTACTTTAACCGAATTGTTAGCAGAGGAGTATAAAGAGACCGGACCTTCTTTTAATGTCTTGGCGTTGGGTGCAGTTCAAACCGAGATGCTGGAAGAGGCCTTTCCAGGCTATAAAGCACCCCTTTCCGCACAGGAGATGGCCGCTTATATCGCAGATTTCAGTTTAACAGGAAATAAATATTACAACGGGAAACTTTTGCAGGTTTCTAACAGCACGCCATAAAAAATTAATGAAGCATATCCTCGAAAAATATCTCCCCAGTCACGCCATGGAGCCCGTTTTTATGCTTATAAAAAACAATAATGTCCATCTTAAAATTGTAAATGAAAGAAGGACCAGGCATGGAGATTACCGGCGCATGCCTAATGGGGCACAGCAAATAACGGTAAATGCTAATCTTAATAAATACAGGTTCCTGATAACCCTTGTGCATGAAATTGCCCATTTATTGGCATTTGAGCGCTTCGGGAGAAATATAAAACCTCACGGGGACGAATGGAAACTCACTTTTCGCAATTTGATGTTGCCTTTTATAAGGCCGGAAATTTTTCCGCAGAAACTGCTGCCGCTTATTGCCGCACATTTTAGGAATCCAAAAGCCAGTAGTGATACAGATGCACGCCTTTCGGTAGCCCTGAAAAGTTTTGACGCCCAGAATGATAAAAGTTATATTTTTGAAGTGCCCTTTGGAGCAGTTTTCAGAATATATAACGGGAAGATTTTCAGAAGAGGGGAAAAACGCATTAAACGCTATGAATGTTTGGAAATGGCCACCGGAAAGATATATTTGTTTCAGCCTAATGCAGAGGTGGAACTTTTAAAAAATTAAAATTGGAAAAAATGAACAATAATTATTATGCAATTTTAATGGCAGGAGGAGTAGGTTCCAGGTTTTGGCCTGTAAGCACTGCAAGCATCCCTAAACAGTTTCAGGATGTTCTGGGGGCCGGGGAAACCTTGATTCAAAGTACCTTTAGACGACTTTCTAAAATTATTCCACAGGAAAATATTTACATCCTTACCAATAAGAAATACAATGATATTGTTAAAGAGCAACTTCCCGGTGTGAAACAGGAGCAAATTGTTCTGGAACCTGTGATGCGAAATACTGCCCCCAGTATTTTACTGGCAGCTTTAAAAATAAATCACAAAAATAAAGATGCGGTAATGATGGTAGCGCCCAGTGATCATTGGATACAGGGAGAGGAGCGGTTTGGAAAAGACCTGGAATTTGCTTTTGAAGAGGCCGGCCGTGAGGATAAATTAATCACGCTGGGTATTACGCCCACCTTTCCAAATACGGGTTATGGCTATATAAAATATGATAATTCTAAAGAAAAAAGAATAATGCAGGTGCAGGCCTTTACAGAAAAGCCGGATTTTAAAAAAGCCTCAGCATTTTTAAGTGAAGGGAATTATGCCTGGAACGCGGGAATTTTTATCTGGAATGCAAAGGCCATTCTAAATAATTTTAGAAAATTATTACCCGAGATGTACCGCCTTTTTGAGAAAGGGGATGCCGTCTGGAATACCCGCGGGGAACAGCAATTTCTTGATGAGAATTTTCATCTGGCCCATAAAATTTCTATTGATTACGGTATTATTGAAAAGGCTGAGAATGTGTATATGATCCCCGCCTCTTTTAAATGGAATGATCTGGGTACCTGGGGGTCGCTGCAGGAACAATTGCCCCAGGATGAAAATGACAATACCCTTATTAACAGCCGCTTCCTTTCTTTTGAAGCCAAAGGAAATATTATAAGGACTGAAAAAAACAAAGTGGTTATAATTGAAGGCCTTAAAGATTATATTGTACTGGAAAATGAGTTGGTTTTGCTGGTGATGCCCAAAAAAAATGAGCAAAACATAAAAGAGATCAGGGATAAGGCAATTGAAAAATTTGGGGACAAAATTGGTTAACGGGAGCTGAAGGCCAGGCAAAGATTTCTTTTGGTTTGCTGAAGATAAATAAGCAGGAAGAAGTTAAAATTAAAAAACTATTTTGAAGATTCCTTCTCAACAGGCAGATGAACTAACTATAGGCCCTGCAGCTGTGCCTGCCTTACTTTTTTAAATAAATCAGAAGAATAAACGAAATCGGTTACTGTTTCATCATCGGTTTTAAAGATCTGGCTTTTGTCTCCTTTCCACGCCAAGACCCCGTCTTTTAAAAAAGCGATATTTTCTCCAATTTCCAGTACCGAGTTCATGTCGTGCGTGATAACCACAGTGGTAATATCATACTCTACGGTAAGTTCATGGATGAGGTTGTCTATAATGGTAGCAGTCTTAGGATCAAGGCCAGAGTTAGGTTCATCACAAAACAAGTATTTTGGTTTGTTCACAATGGCTCTTGCTATGGCCACCCTTTTCTGCATTCCTCCACTAATTTCTGCCGGAAATTTTTTGCGGTGTTCCTCACCAAGTTTTACCCGTTCCAGTACTTCATATACACGGTCCAGGTGATTTTTTTTCCTGCCTTTCCTGAACATTCTAAGCGGGAACATTACATTATCTTCTACCGTCATAGAATCAAACAAAGCTCCACCCTGGAAGAGCATACCCATTTCTTTTCGCAGTTCCCTTTTTTGTTCCGGGCTAAAATCTGAATAAGCCTTCCCGTCATATTCTATTTTTCCTTTTTCCGGAGTAAAAATACCAAGCATGGATTTTAAAAGAACACTTTTACCTGATCCGGACTGGCCAATAATAAGATTGGTCTTACCGGTTTCAAAAACAAAGTCTATTCCTTTTAAAACATCCTGCTCTCCAAAACTTTTATGTAGATCTTTAACTTCTATCATTTTAGCTAAGTAATAACTGGGTTACTATATAATTGGTCACAATAATTACCACGCTGGTCCACACAAAAGAAGTGGTACTCGCTTTTCCTACTTCCAGAGATCCACCGGTCATGTAATATCCGTGATAGGCTGGGATGGTGGCCAGGATCATGGCAAAAAGAAACGTTTTAAAGAAGGCATAGAATACCTGATACCCTATAAAATCTTCCTGAAGCCCGCTTACAAATGCTTCAGGACTTAAAAATCCTCCAAAAACTGCTGCAGAATAAGCACCCACAATTCCTAAAAACATTGATATAGCAATAACAAACGGATAAGTTAACATTGCGATGATCTTTGGAAAAACCAAATAATTCAGTGAGTTTACTCCCATCACCTCTAAAGCATCTATTTGCTCGGTTACCCTCATAGATCCTATACTGGAAGTGATAAAAGATCCCACTTTTCCTGCCATAATAATAGAAATAAAGGTAGGGGAAAATTCCAGGATAATAGATTGTCTTGCCGCAAAAGCTACAAGAGATTTCGGGATTAGCGGATTGTTAAGGTTTAATGCAGTCTGCAATGCCACAACTCCACCAATAAAGAAAGAGAGAAAGGCTACAATGCCCAAAGAACCTATTACCAGTTCATTAATTTCTTTAAAAATAAGTTCTTTTAAAACAGAGCGCTTGGTCATTCTGCCAAACACCCCTTTAATCATTAATATATATTCGCCAATGGAATGCAGATAACTCATTCAACAATTTTTGTAAGGCTAAAATACAAAAAACCACCACTAAAGTTATTAACGTAGAATTAAAGTTTTTACCCCCTGTAATCCTTAATTTTGTGACTCTAAAATTTTGATATGAAACGTATAATTTTTTTGCTCTTTACATTATATTTTCTAGTTCCCGTTACTGCTCAGGAAACCAACAATAATAAATCAAAATTAGTTGTGGGCATTGTAGTAGACCAGATGCGGTACGATTACCTTACCCGTTTTTGGGATAGGTACGGGAATGGAGGTTTTAAAAAAATGATTAATGGAGGCTATAATTTCAGGAACAATCACTTTAATTATATGCCTACCTATACCGGCCCGGGACATGCTTCAGTTTTTACCGGCACTAGCCCTATGAACCACGGAATTATAGGAAATAACTGGTACAACAAGTTTGAGGGCAAAATGGTTTATTGTGTGGAAGATAGCAGTACTACCTCCGTTGGCACCAGCTCTTCTGCAGGACAAATGTCGCCGCACCGGCTTAATGCCACCACAGTTGCCGATGAGAATCGCCTGCATACGGAGTTTAGAGGCAAGACAATAGGAGTGGCTTTAAAAGACCGGGCTTCCATTTTGCCAGCCGGCCATACTGCCAATGCGGCTTACTGGTTTAATGGAGGTAAAGAAGGTCATTGGATTACCAGCTCTTATTATACAAAAGAGCTTCCGCAGTGGGTGAAGAATTTTAATAAATCTGGCAAAGCAGATTTTTACCTTAAGGATTGGAATACTCTTTATCCTATTACAACATATTCTGAAAGTGGTGTGGACCTCAATAATTTTGAAGGAGGTTTTACCGGAAAAAAAACGGCTTCTTTTCCCTATAACCTGGCAGAACTTAAGGATGAAAACGGTGGTTTTGATATTTTAAAAGCTGTACCATACGGTAATGACCTTACCCTGGATTTTGCCCTTGCAGCAATAGAAGGAGAGGAGCTTGGGAAGGATGAAGATACAGATTTTCTTACGCTAAGCTTTTCAAGTACAGATTATGTTGGCCATAATTTTGGCGTAAATTCCAAGGAGCTGGAGGATACCTATTTAAGGCTTGATAAAACTTTAGAAAAGCTGCTGGATTATCTGGACCAGAATATTGGTAAAGGAAGTTATACGATCTTCTTAACAGCAGACCATGGCGGGGTAGATGTTCCCGCTTACCTGGAATCAGTAAATGCTCCCGGCGGCTATTTTAACAGCCGCTCCTTTGAGCAAACTGTAGAGGAATTTGTAGAAAAAGAATTCGGCAGGGCAGATCTCATTGAAAATATTTCGAATAACCAGGTATTTTTTAATTATGAGGCCCTGGAAAAAGCGCAAATAGCGGCAGAAGAACTTGAACTAAAACTGGCCCATGAGATTTTGCAACTCAAACAGATTGATAAAGTATTTACCCGTACCCAGATGCAACAGGGAAGCTTTACCAAAGGGCTGGCAGCCGATATTCAAAATGGTTTCAACCAAAAGCGCAGCGGTGACGTGATTTATGTTCTTGATCCCGCAGTGATCTCCTATTCAAAAACCGGTTCTACTCATGGTACCGGATTTTCTTACGATACTCATGTACCTCTTATATTTTATGGTAATGGAATTGCCCATGGAAGCACTGTAAAACGTTCAGAGATTATTGATATTGCGCCTACTGTTGCAGCCCTGCTGGGAATTTCTTTTCCAAATTCCTCTACAGGGCAGCCGCTGTATATTATGCTGGATCAGGAATTAGCTGAATAATTTTTTCCGGATATTTTTCCACCGCAAATGCCTAATAAAGCGGCCTTCTTCTTCGGAAACGAGAAAAGGCTGCTTTTCATTTTTCGCTTTGTAATAGCCACGAAGGCTGTTAACAAGAAAGGCTGCCTCTTTCTTTTTATAAGCTAGTTTAGCTGAAGCAATACCAGTTAATATAAAGCCATAATGCAGGCGGTAAAATGCTTCTCCCTGCTTGTATTTAGAGCTTTGGTTGTAGTTTATTCCTGTAGGCTTTAAGTGTTTTACCAGCAGCCCTGGATCTGTTTTTATTTGCCACCCATGATATTGCGCAAGTAATTCATCCACCGTATCCCAACCCATAGCGGGCTTTAATTTGCCAATTTCAAGAAAACATTCTTTTCTATATGCCTTTAAAGCACCTCGTACATGATCTTTTCCGGTTAGATTTTCGATGATCCAGTTACCTTTTTCGTAGACTGAGCAAAATCCGCCGCAGATACCGGTTTTATCTGAAGAGAGGAAGTGAGATTCCATTTTCTCAAGATAATTAGACGGGAAAAGCAGGTCTGCATCAAATTTACAGATAATATCATACTGCTCATCAATCTTGTCATAAGCCCTGTAAAAGGCATTTATCACCTTGCTGCCGGGAAGATGGGTGCCTTCAGATATATTCCGCACCAATTCAATATAAGGATTTCCAGCCATAAAGGACTGTACAATTTTGGATGTATCATCAGTAGAATGATCATCTGCCACCATTATTTTGTCCGGTAATTTCGTCTGCTGAATTAGGGATTGCAACGTTTGGCCAATAAATTGAGCTTCATTATGCGCCGGGATAATAATATAAATTCTCACAGGATGCAGTTTGTAAGGCTAATTTACAATTTAGCGGTGGCACCTCAAGTTTTGAAGCCGATTTAAAATTTTAAGCAATCTTCAGTCGCCTTGCAGGAATAAGAGCTGCTTATCCTGTGCCAATCCAGGCCGGCGAAAGTTCATATATAAAATTCAAAGTTAAAATAACCGGAAGTGCAATTAGCGGAGCTGTAGAGTTTGGCTACGATTATTCTTTTACAAAAAGTTTGAGCCTGGGAATACGGGCTTCTTTAGCCGGTGGGCGCTTTCAAAAATGGAAGCAAATGAAAACGGGGGTAATCCCTATGATGAAATTTGATGAAGTTAATTCCAAAAATCCTTGCAGATTAGATATTAGCGCAGGCTTGTGTTAGAGTATCTAATTTTATCTTTCTGCATAAACAGCATAATAGCGGGGTGTGATCCTTCTAAGTAAGGGGCGCACCCCAATTTTATTTACAGGATTGGTCCATTTTGCAGTGTCCCTTATTTTCCATCCCGCCTTTTCCAGTAACCAGTTAAACTGCCAGTCTTCAAATTCATGATAGTGCCGGTCCCATTTATCTGTTTTGCTGCGGTAAGCAGGGGAAAACCATAGCTTAAGCGGAATGGTGGCAATAAGCTTTTTTGCTTTTATATCCTTAAGTACGTTAAAAGGAGCCACAAGGTGCTCAAATATTTCGAAAGCGGTAACAGCTTCATATCCTTCCTTAAGAACGGCGGCAGTGTTAAGATCCAGATCTTCTCCTGAAGTGTTGGTAACTTTATATCCATGCTTCCGCATCATTTCAGAAAAAGGGTTTTCTACCCCTAAATCCAGAAGCTCTGCCGGAGAAGCAATATGTTTTTCTAAAAAAAGGATGGTTTCCCGGTATCTTTTATTAGGAAAAGTATTTTCGTACATGCTAATACTGGTAAACTATGGCGTTTATATTCATGCCTGCGCCAACACTGGCAAAAATCATAAGGTCCCCTTCCTTTAATTCCTGGTTCTCAATTTCGCCATGAATTACAAGGTCCAGAAGGGTAGGCACCGTCGCCACACTGCTATTTCCTAATTCCTGAATGGTCATGGGAGTCACGTATTCCGGAACCTCCATATTGTGGAGTTTGTAGAAGCGTTTTATAATGGCATCATCCATTTTTTCATTGGCCTGGTGAATAAATATCTTTTTAAGATCCTTTATGGTTTTTCCGCTTTTTTCCAGGCAGGATTTCATAGCTTTTGGGACATTTACCAATGCAAATTCATAGATTTTCCGGCCGTTCATTTTGATATAGCGAAGCTCTCCTGAAGTGTTGGCATTATTAGACTTTCCAAAATAGATGTAATTCGCCTCCTCATAAGCATAAGTTGCGCTTTCATGTGCCAGAATACCTCCTTTTTCTCCAGATTGCTCCAGCACAGCCGCTCCCGCTCCGTCTGAAAAAATCATAGAATCCCGGTCATGTTTGTCCACTACACGGGAAAGGGCTTCAGCCCCTATTACCAGGCACTTCTTTGCCATTCCGGCTTTTATGAATGCCTGTGCCTGTATTATGCCTTCAATCCATCCCGGGCAACCAAAAAGTACATCGTAACCCACACAAGAGGGATTTTTAATCCTCAATTGGTATTTCACCCTCGTAGCCATACTGGGTACGGTATCGCTCTGGTGGCAGTTAAATTTTACATCGCCGTAATTGTGCGCCACAATTATGTAATCCAGGGTTTCAGGATCTGTACCAGAAGATTCAATGGCCTTTTGGGCTGCAATAACAGCCATCTCAGAGGTATTCATGTTATCGTCCAGATACCTTCTTTCTTCAATTCCTGTAATGGCTCTAAATTTCTGAATAGTGGTTTTAATATCAGCCGGGAATGTAGAGCCGTCTGTATTATAGAATTCATGCTGTTGAAAATCAGCATTCTTGGTGATAACACCCGGGATGTAGCTTCCTGTGCCGGTTATTTTGATACTCATTTATTCGAAACTTGTTATTTGTCTAATTTAACGAAATATTAGTAAATTTTGTTACGGCATAGCTGGAAATTACGACGCCTAACAGGGACTAAAATTAAAAGAGGAGCCTTTAGCTCCTCTTGTTTTAGGCCTCGGCATACTCTTCTGTAGGAGGGCAGGTGCACATTAAATTCCTGTCTCCAAAGGCTTCATCAACCCGCCTTACACAGGGCCAGAATTTATTATCTCTTACATATTCCAGTGGATACGCAGCTTTTTCACGCGTATAAGGGAGCACCCATTCATCTGAAGTAAGCATTTGTAGCGTATGGGGTGCATTTTTTAATACATTGTTCTCATCGTCGGCAGAAATTTCTTCAATTTCTTTCCTGATAGAGATTAAAGCATCACAAAAACGATCCAATTCGGCCTTACTCTCACTTTCAGTAGGTTCTATCATTACTGTTCCTGCTACCGGAAAAGAAACAGTAGGAGCATGGAACCCGTAATCTATTAATCTCTTGGCAATGTCTGTCACCTCAATTCCGTTAGCCTTAAAAGGACGGCAGTCCACAATCATTTCGTGAGCGGCCCTTCCTCTTTCTCCAGAATAAAGGGTCTTATAATGGCCATTTAAGCGCTCTTTTAGATAATTGGCATTTAAAATAGCATACTCTGTGGCATTTTTAATTCCCTTTGTTCCAAGCATTCTTATGTAGCCATAAGAGATAAGGCACACCAAAGCAGAACCCCAGGGTGCCGAAGAAATAGCGCCAATAGCTTCCCGGCCCCCGGTTTTAATTACCGGGTTACCTGGTAAAAACGGTTTTAACTGTTCGGCAACGCAAATTGGGCCAACTCCGGGACCGCCACCGCCATGGGGTATGGAAAAAGTTTTGTGCAAATTTAAATGGCAAACATCGGCACCTATGGCTCCGGGATTGGTAAGGCCAACCTGCGCATTCATATTTGCCCCATCCATATATACCTGGCCGCCATTTTCATGAATAATATTGGTGATTTCTTTTATTGCAGATTCAAATACTCCATGCGTGGAGGGATAGGTGACCATTAAAGCTGCCAGTTGATCTTTATATTTTACCGCTTTTTCCCGTAAATCTTCTACATCAATATTCCCATTTTCAGTGGCTTTGGTAACAATTACCTCCATTCCTGCCATTACTGCAGAAGCAGGATTGGTCCCGTGTGCCGAGGATGGAATAAGGCAAATATTACGATGACCCTGTCCAATGGATTTTTGATATGCCCTTATTACCATTAAGCCGGCATATTCTCCCTGTGCACCGGAATTTGGCTGAAGCGATGTTGCAGAGAATCCCGTAATTTCAGTTAGGTATTCTTCCAGCCTTTTAAGTACAACCTGGTAGCCTTCTGCCTGTTCCACAGGGGCAAAAGGATGAATATTTCCCCATTGCGGATTGCTGAGGGGAAGCATTTCTGATGCTGCGTTTAACTTCATGGTACAGCTTCCCAGAGGAATCATGGAATGATTTAAGGAAAGATCTTTGCGTTCCAGCTTTTTAATGTAACGCATCAACTCTGTTTCTGAGCGGTAAGAATTAAAAACCTCGTGGCTAAGGAATTCTTTTTTTCGCTGTAATTCTTCCGGAATAACAGAATTTTGAAGCAGTTGCTCCAGGGGTTTAGCTTCTTTACCGGCCACTTTGGCAAAGACTGCAATAATGCTATTCAAATCCTCAAGAGAAGTCGCTTCATTTATAGCAATGGAAACAGTATCTCCATCCGGATAAAAGAAATTGATTTCATTTTCTTCGGCTGTTTTTTTTATGGCTTCAGCTTTAGCCTTTACCTGTATGGTATCAAAATACACTGCATTTACCTGTTCAAAACCTAATTTTACCAGTTCAGCAGATAAGGTGGTGGCAGAATAATGTACGGTATCGGCAATATATTTTAATCCTTCCGGGCCATGATAAACAGCATACATCCCGGCCATTACTGCAAGTAAAACCTGCGCAGTACAAATATTGGAGGTGGCTTTGTCCCTTTTAATATGTTGCTCCCGGGTTTGCAATGCCATCCTCAGGGCATTATTACCATCCAGATCTTTGGTAACGCCAATAATTCTACCGGGTAAATTTCTTTTATACTCTTCTTTGGTGGCAAAATAAGCAGCATGCGGTCCGCCATAACCCAGGGGGATTCCAAAGCGCTGCGTGGTACCCACCACAACATCTACTCCTAGCTCTCCCGGAGCCTGAAGTTTTACAAGGCTAAGAATATCTGCTGCTACGCCAACTTTTATTTCTGCTTCCTTGCAGTTTGAAACAAAAGAAGAGTACTGGTGTACTTCTCCCAATTTTCCCGGATATTGTAAAAGAACACCAAAAAATTCTGAAGAAAAATCAAAGTTTTTATGATCCCCAATTATCAGTTCTATGCCCAGGAAATCTGCCCTCGTATTCAAAAGGGAAATGGTCTGAGGCAGGCTTTCTTCAGAAACAAAAAATTTATTGACATTCTCTTTCTTTTGCTTTCTGTCCCTAACAGAATATAATAAGGCCATTGCTTCTGCGGCCGCGGTAGACTCATCTAAAAGGGAGGCGTTGGCTATTTCCATACCGGTGAGGTCACTCACCATGGTTTGAAAATTTAGCAGAGCCTCAAGACGTCCCTGCGCAATTTCAGCCTGATATGGCGTGTAAGCCGTATACCAGCCTGGATTTTCCAAAATATTACGCTGAATAACCGCCGGCATAATAGACTGGTGGTAGCCCAGGCCAATATAACTTTTAAACACTTTGTTTTTGGCAGAGAGTTTTCCAATATGTTCAGCATATTGATTTTCACTCAATGCTAACGGAAGGTTAAGGGGAGATTTTAAACGAATATCATCCGGGATAGTTTCGTAGATCAATTGTTCAAGAGAATCCACCCCTATGGTTTGCAACATTTCTTTTAGTTCGCTTTCCCTGGGGCCAATATGGCGCAGTGCAAAAGAATCTGTCTTCATTAAATAGCTATTGTGTTTTGAGCTGCGAAATTACATATTTTATATGTAAAAATGAGGGATTTAAAGCTGAGCAGTTGTTAAGTTTTTAAAGAAATTAAATGCGGTAGGACTATAGGGAGATTCCACAGGATTTAAAAAAAATACTTTCCCGGGGGAGAAAGTATTTAGCACTAGAATGGTTAAATAAATACATATTTATAATATATACGTACCAAATGGGGAAAGCGGTTTTGTGTTTTATGGTAAAATAGATGTATCGCCGGGAAAAGTCTTTATATTACCAGATTAAGTAGGTATTTAAGAAGAAATCTTCGAAAATGTAGGAATTATCCGGAGCTTTCCTGGAATGTTGTCTTTGTTCATAGGCTAAAGCTTTCCCTGCAGAGTTCTTAACTTCGTACCTTTACAAAAAACTAATTGTTGAGAAAGATACTGGATCTTTACATAAACAGCAGCCTGCATGTTGCTTTGGCTGTGGCTTCTTTTAGCCTGGTTACCTGCATCAGGTTCCAGCACTTGCCTCATTGGGAATTGCTGCTTTTTGTCTTATTTGGGAGTATTACCGGTTACAATTTTGTAAAATATGCAGGGCTTGCCAAATTGCATCATCTTAGCCTTACCCGTAATTTACGATTTATCCAGTTTTTCTCTTTATGTTGTTTTCTGGCCGCAGCATATTTCCTTTTTCAACAGCCCCGGGAGGTGATTGTACTTTCTGCTATTCTGGGTTGTTTTACTCTACTTTACGCTGTGCCTTTCTGGAAAGGGAAAGCAAACCTTAGGAGTATAAATGGAACCAAAATTTTTGTAATAGCGCTGGTTTGGGCGGGAACCACCGTTTTGCTGCCGCTTTTTCCTTTAGGGGCTATGGATAGCATGATTGTTTTCTCAGAATTTTTACAGCGTTTTTTGCTGGTGCTGGTACTAATGTTTCCATTTGAAATAAGGGACCTTAAGTTCGATAAATTGCAGTTGGGAACTATCCCACAGCGTATAGGTACCGGCAGGACGAAAAATCTTGGCTATGTTTTGTTGCTGCTCATCTTACTTTTGGAGTTCCTTAGGCCAGATTTCAAAGTAATCTTTTTTTTACCACTCTTGTTTACAGTGTTAATTTCAGGAATGTTTCTTTACAGGACCAGAAAAGAACAATCCCCCTATTTTGCTTCCTTTTGGGTAGAGGCCATTCCCATAATGTGGCTGCTCATAAGCCTGTTGCTCAGGAATCTGTTTTAGCAAGTTCTTCTCTAATTCTTTTTTTCCAGGTTTCCTTATCAACCTTAGTACAAGTCTTTACTCCAGATTTTTTGATGAGGCTGGTAAGTCGGGAATTACGGGCAGTATACTCTTTACAACGACGGCAAATGGCCAGGTGCATGAGTAATTTTATTTTATTTGCGCGGCTAAGTTCCCTGTATTGCGCCTTATCGCAACAATTTTCAGCTTTCGAGCAATCAATAAGAAAAAAGAAATCTCTAAACATCATTAAAACCAGTTTTTTTCAAGGCATGCAGCCAAAGCTACCCGTGCTCTATGTATAATTACCCACAGGTTAGACGGGGTGATGTTAAACTCATTACAAATCACTTCAGTATCTGCACCATCAATTGTTTTCATTTTAAATATTGCCGCCTGCTTTTCATTAAGCTGGTCCAGGCACTCCAGGATGGCCAGTCCCAGTTCTGTGTTCTCCATTTCATCTTCCGCATTACGGTCTGAGGCATCTGCCACCTGTTCCTCCAGCCATTCGCCATCGCTATAATCATCAGAATAATTAATGTGTACTTCAGCCTTTCCTTTTTTAGAATTAATGCGGCGGTAATGATCTATGATTTTCCTTTTTAGAATGGAAATAAGCCAGGTGCGTTCACTCGCCTGACCTTTGAAATTTTTCTTGGATTTAAGGCCGGCAAGGAAAGTTTCTGAAATAAGATCATTGGCAATTTCGCGATCGTTCACCCGAACAATCGTGTAATTAAATAGATAATCGGAATATTTATCCACCCACTTTGTTGGATCGAGACTGTGCGCTGGCATGTTTTTCAAACTGAATGTCTTCATCCAAAAATAGAAAAAGATAGCATCAAATCAGTTATAAAAATGATAAGATTAAGAGGAAAAACCGGCTAAAATTCAGTTAAATGAAAATTTAGCCGGGAAATTTTTTTTTTTACTTCGGAAGTAATCCTGCCCTTTTTAAAAGTGCGTCGGGTTGAGGTTCTTTTCCGCGGAATCTTTTATAGAGTACCATAGGATGCTCTGTGCCTCCCCGGGAAAGTATATTTTCCCTGAATTTACTGGCAACTTCCCTACTGAAGATGCCCTGCTCCTGGAAATATTCAAAAGTATCTGCGTCCAATACTTCTGCCCATTTATAGGAATAATATCCTGCAGAGTATCCACCCTGGAAAATATGAGAAAAGGAAGTGCTCATACAATTTTCCGGCACCTCGGGATAAAGCTTTGTTGGCGCAAAGGCCTCATCTTCATGGGATTTCACATCTGTAATGCCGGAGGGGTCTATCCCATGCCAGCTTAAATCCAGCATTCCAAAGCTCAATTGCCTTAAGGTGGCCATTCCTTCATGAAAATTAGCCGATTCTTTTATTTTCTCAATTAATTCCATAGGAATGGCTTCGCCGGTCTTGTAGTGTTTTGCAAATAATTGCAAAGCTTCCTTTTCATAGCACCAGTTTTCCAGCACCTGGCTGGGCAGTTCCACAAAATCCCAGTACACATTCGCCCCGGAGAGGCTGGGGTAGGTGGTGTTGGCCAGCATCCCGTGAAGGGCGTGCCCAAATTCATGAAAAAGAGTGGTCACCTCGTTAAAAGTTAGTAATGAAGGTTCTGTTTTGGAAGGTTTGGTAAAATTGCATACTATGGAAATGTGAGGGCGTTCATTTTTGCCATTTTGGATGTACTGTTGTTTATATATCGTCATCCAGGCGCCATTGCGCTTTCCTTCCCGCGGATGGAAATCTGCATAAAAAAGGGCTACTTTTTTATTGAATTCATCGGTCACCTGGTAAGTTTTTACATCGGGATGATATTTATCTACATCAAAAACTTCATTGAATTTCAAGCCGTAAAGTTTATTGGCCACAAGAAAAACGCCTTCAATAACATTTTCAAGCTTAAAGTAAGGTTTCAGCTTTTCGTCATTTAGGTTAAATAATTCCTGTTTCAATTTTTCTCCATAATAAGCGGCATCCCATTTCTCGAGCCTGTCTATATGATCCATATTCTTTGCAAAATGCTCCAGTTCGGCAAATTCTTTTTCTGCCGCCGGTTTTGCCTTTTCCAGCAGTTCATTTAGAAACTCATTTACTTTTTCAGGCGTTTCGGCCATTCGCTGCTCCAGTACAAAATGGGCATGTGTTTTAAATCCCAGAAGATTTGCCCTCTGGTGCCTTAATTTGGCAATTTTCAGCACATTTTCCTGGTTGTCCAGTTCATCTCCATGAAAACCTTTGGCTCCAAAAGCAAGGGCCATCTTTTTGCGCAACTCCCGGTTTTCAGCATATTTCATAAATGGGATGTAGCTGGGGTATTGCAGCGTAAACATCCAGCCCTCTTTTCCTTTGCCTTCTGCTGTAGCCTTTGCTTCTTCTTTAAAACTTTCAGGAAGGCCTTTTAAATCTTCTTCGTTGGTGATATGGAGTTCGAATTTATTCGTTTCCTCCAGGACATTTTCACCAAACTTCAGGCTTAAAGAAGACAATTGCTTATCAATTTCCCTTAATTCCTGTTGTTTTTCTTCAGGCAAATTGGCACCATTTCGGGAAAAGGCTTTGTATTTTTTGTCAAGTAAGGTTTTTTCTTCAACACTTAAATCAAGATTTTCCTGCTCCTCGAAAACTTTTTTCACTCTTTTAAATAAAGCTTTGTTAAGAATGGTGTCGTTCTTAAATTCTGTTAGCAGAGGAGAAACTTCCTGGGCGATTTGCTGAATCTCCTTATTGGTTTCGGCCGAATTTATATTGAAAAAAACACTGGTGACCCGGTCTAGCTGCTTGCCTGCAAAATCCAGGGCGGCCACAGTGTTTTCAAAGCCTGGTGCCTCCTCTGCATTAGCGATGGCATCTATTTCTTCCCGAGCAGTTTTTATAGCCTCAAGAATGGCCGGTTTGTAATGCCTGGTCTCAATTTTTGAAAAAGGAGCTTCATTAAAAGGTTCTAAAAGGGGGTTATTGGTAGATACCATAAATTTATTTATTAATGTTATTGATTTTTATTATAATGCAAAAGATAGTTTTTGGGATATTTTTAACTATCTTTACGGCTTGAGTAAAAAAATTAAATGTGTAGTTACTTTAAAGTTGTGGATTAATATATTTAGAATGGTTAATAAATAGGATTTACAAATTGAAAAGGAAGTTAACTACTCCGCAAGCCGCATTTAATGCGGCTTGTTTATTTTTGTACCTTTTTAGAACCTTCTATTACTTTTTCTTTAAGCCCTTCCTTATACACTATTATTTTATCCAGCACACATTTATCTGAGCAACCAATAATTTGCGCGGCAAGGATTCCGGCATTTTTGGCGCCGTCCAGTGCTACGGTAGCTACGGGTACTCCGCCTGGCATCTGTAAAATAGACAAAACGGAATCCCATCCATCTATGGAATTTCTTGATTTTACGGGCACTCCAATAACAGGAAGAGGGGAGAGGGACGCAATCATCCCTGGTAAGTGCGCTGCGCCACCTGCGCCGGCAATAACCACCTGAATACCTCTGGTATGAGCATTTTTGCCGTATTCGAATAATTTTTCTGGGGTTCGGTGGGCCGAAACAATATCCACTTCCACTTCAATATCAAAACCTTGAAGAATATCTATTGCCTCCTGCATTACCGGTAAATCACTGGTACTGCCCATAATTACTGCTACTTTTCCCATAATTTTATCTTCTGTTGAGGTCGCCGTGGGGCTTCTTTTTATTTTGAAATGACTTTTATAGAATTTTTTACTTCTTCTGCCGTTTTTCGGGCCTGCGAAATTTGCTCATTTACAATGGTTACATGCCCCATTTTCCGGAAGGGCCTAGTTATTTTTTTTCCATAGATATGAGGAGTGACGCCCTCCATAGCCATAATTTTTTCAATATTTTCGTAAACTACTTCCCCTTCATGATTTTCATCTCCTACAAGGTTCACCATAATTCCGCCAAGCTTACTATTGGTATTGCCCAGTGGAAGGTCCAGGATCGCCCTTATATGTTGTTCAAACTGGTTGGTGTAACTGGCTTCAATACTATAATGCCCGCTGTTATGGGGTCTTGGCGCCACCTCATTTACCATAATTTCATCTTCCCTGGTCTGGAACATTTCAACCGCCAGTAGCCCTACATGTTCAAAGGCTTCGGAAACTTTTGTAGCCAGGTTTCGTGCTTTTTTAGCTACTGCGGAATCTATCCTGGCGGGACAAATCACATATTCCACCTGGTTCGCGGTAGGATGAAATTCCATTTCAACCACAGGATAAGTTTTAACCTCGCCTGAAGGATTGCGCGCTACAATAACAGCCAGTTCATTTTTGAAAGGGATCATTTCTTCCGCAATACATTCGGCGTCTTCAATTTTTTCCAGGTCTGATGGAGATTTTATCACGGCCACGCCCTTGCCATCGTAACCGCCTGTAGTGCTTTTCCAGACAAAGGGGAAGCTTGCCTGTTCTTCATCAATAGCCTGTAAAAGTTCTTTTTTACTGCTGAAAATCTTAAAACCGGCAGTAGGAATTTGATTTTCCACATAAAAATTCTTCTGAACTCCTTTATTCTGGATTTTTTCCAGCGTAGCTGCTGAAGGATAAGTTTTTATGCCCTCTTCTTCAAGCTTTTTGAGTGCTTCTACATTTACGCTTTCAATCTCAAAAGTGAGTACATCTACTTTTCTCCCAAAATTGAGAACGGTTTCATAATCCATCAGATCGCCCTGCTCAAAATAATTACAGGCAATCCTGCAGGGCACTTCTGGATTAGGGTCTATAACATGAGTTTGGATGTCCAGTTTACGGGTTTCGTAAAGCATCATTTTTCCCAGCTGTCCGCCGCCAAGAATGCCTAATTTGAAATCTGAAGAAAAATAATTGAGCATATACATTTCAGGTTTAAGCAAAAATAATTTTTTAAGGTGGAAACCGCCACTTATTCTGTAGAAATCTGATAGGGTGAGTAATTGAGAATCCTTATCTTTGCCTCTTTAAAATTTTTGATGTTTTGATCCAACTTCACGATTTACAATTTGAACCTTTTATTTCCGAAGCAGAAATAGAGAATGCCATTACCAAAGTGGCAGATCAACTGAATGAGGAGTACCATGGCAAGAACCCCGTTTTTCTGGGAGTTTTAAACGGCGCCTTTATGTTCGCTTCAGAAGTGATTAAAAGGTTTAAAGGAGATTGTGAAGTAAGTTTCGTGAAGCTGGGTTCTTACGAAGGCACCTCTACAACAGGGGTGGTGAAAACGCTGGTGGGCCTTAACCAGCAACTAAAAGGCAGAAATGTGGTTATTCTCGAAGATATTGTAGATACGGGAAATACCCTGGAAGAAATTAACCGTATTCTGGAATTGGAAGGTGTGGAAGAGTATCAGGTGGCCACTCTTTTTTTTAAGCCTGAAGCTTATAAAAAGGCTTTTGAGATTAAGTTTAAAGGGCTTGAGATTCCCAATAAATTTATTGTGGGGTACGGCCTTGATTATGACGGATTAGGTAGAAATCTTACACAAGTATATAAACGCAAAGAATAAAAAATGACAAATCTGGTGCTTTTTGGCCCTCCCGGAGCCGGTAAAGGAACGCAGGCTTCTGTGTTAAAAGAAAAATATCAACTGGTGCATATCTCTACCGGAGATGTATTTAGGCACAATATTAAAAATCAGACAGAGCTAGGTTTAAGTGCGAAATCTTTTATAGACCGGGGGCAGCTGGTGCCTGATGAGGTGACTATCAATATGTTGCGTGCCAATGTTGAGGAGCATAAAGGCGCCAGGGGTTTTATCTTTGACGGCTTTCCAAGAACGGTGGCCCAGGCCGATGCTTTAGCTGAATTACTGGCTTCTATGAATGAAGAGGTTGATGCCATGATTGCACTTGAAGTTGAAGATGAGGTTTTGGTGCAGCGCCTGCTTGAACGTGGAAAAACTTCAGGAAGGCCTGATGATGCAGATGAAACCGTGGTACGCAGAAGAATAAAGGTCTATTATGAAGAAACCGCCATTCTTAAACAATATTATCAAAAACAGGATAAATATTATGGCGTAGACGGGGTAGGCTCTGTTAAAGATATTACCGAAAGACTGAGCAAAGTAATAGATACACTTATTTAGGCAGGAGCTAAATTTTATTATTTATGCCTGCAAAACCTAAACTTCCCTAAAGGAGAATATACGAATATGACTGAAGGAAATTTTGTTGATTATGTGAAAATTCACGTTAGTTCCGGTAACGGCGGTAGCGGTTCTTCCCATTTGCACCGGGAAAAGTATATAGCCAAAGGAGGTCCCGATGGTGGTGACGGCGGAAGGGGAGGCCATGTAATAATTCGTGGTAATAAGAATCTATGGACCCTTTTCCATTTAAAATTTAAAAGACATGTTAGGGCAGAACATGGTGGAAATGGAGGGAAACAACGTAGCTCTGGTGCAGACGGGGGAGATGAGTATATAGACGTGCCTTTGGGAACGGTAATTCGAGATACCGATACCCAGGAGGTTGTTCATGAAATTACTGAAGACGGAAAGGAATATGTTGTTGCTGAAGGAGGAATGGGCGGACTCGGAAACTGGCATTTTAAAAGCTCCACCAACCAGACCCCGCGTTATTCCCAACCTGGTATAGATGGGCAGGAGGTAGATATTACGCTGGAACTAAAGGTCCTGGCAGATGTTGGCCTGGTAGGTTTTCCAAATGCCGGAAAATCCACACTGCTTTCTGTTATTACTGCGGCAAAACCCAAAATTGCCGATTATGAATTTACTACTTTGAAACCTAATCTTGGGATTGTACAATATCGGGAATTTAAGACTTTTGTGGTGGCCGATATTCCCGGAATTATTGAAGGGGCTGCAGAAGGCAAAGGCCTTGGTTATCGCTTCCTGCGGCATATTGAAAGAAATTCCACCTTACTTTTCCTTATTCCTGCAGACGCGCCTGATATAAAAAAAC
Source organism: Autumnicola aciditolerans (assembly GCF_041679265.1). Lineage (NCBI taxonomy): Bacteria > Pseudomonadati > Bacteroidota > Flavobacteriia > Flavobacteriales > Flavobacteriaceae > Autumnicola > Autumnicola aciditolerans. Next base: position 122,420 of record NZ_JBGFSM010000001.1, on the reverse strand, counting down.
AATATGAAATTCTGGTGGACGAGCTGCGCAGGTATAATCCTGAAATGCTGGATAAAGACAGGTTAATTGCCATATCTAAAAGTGATATGCTGGATGCCGAGCTTAAAGCCGAATTAAAAGCGGAACTTGATAAAAACCTTAAAGCAGATTATGTTTTTATCTCCTCAGTGGCCCAGCAGGGTTTAACTGAATTAAAAGACAGGCTTTGGGAAATGTTGAATAAGAAGCCTGCTTAATATTACGAATTTTTCTTTTCTGGGATAGTTTTTGCTTATTTTTAGTAGAAATCTGGATGGCAGATATTAAACAGGAAGCGGAAGCTTCTAATACCTCTACTAATATGAAAATTGTAAAACTTCTTTTTTTATGCCTGCTTTTTGCGGCTTGTAATACTCCTAAAATTGCTTATGATTACGACCAGAATGCCAATTTTGACCATTATTCCACGTATGCTCTTTTTCCTGAGTTCCATTCAGGATTAAGCCAGCTGGACGAACAAAGAATTGTAAGGGCAATAGATAATGCAATGCAGCAAAAAGGCTTCGCTACTGCAGAAGATCCCGGAATATTTGTAAATGTATATACTGAAAAATTTCAGCAGGAAAGCAACAATACTGTGGGCCTTGGGATTGGAGGCGGTGGTGGCAATATGGGGGTAGGGGTCTCTGGCGGAATTCCAATTGGCGGCCCTGAAAATTTCCTGAGAATGACTATAGATTTTATAGATAAAGAAAAAGACAGCCTCATCTGGCAGGCGATTGTAGATACTAAATTTGATCCCAACTCAAGCCCGGAGGAACGTCAGGCTTTGTTCAGTAAAATTATACAGAAAGCGCTTGATGGTTATCCACCAAACAAAAAATAAAAAAACCCTCATCCTGAGGGCTTTTTTTAGGCTATAATGTTTAGTCCGCTATATCTTCTGCAGCGTCTTCAACATCATCGGCGGCCTGTTCTATTCCTGATTTTTCTTCCCTGCAGGAAGTGAAAACAGTAGTATAACAAACCAACGCCAGAATCAGCATTAGTTTTTTCATTTTGGTTTTCTGTTTATTTATTGATTATAATCTAATAATCATCGGTATTATTAATTTCGTCTTCTACTTCATTCCCGGCATTATCTATAGCGTCCCCGGTTTCTTCCGCAGCATTCTCAATCGCATCGCCGGTTTCTTCCGCGGCATTTTCAAGATCATCATCTACATCATCAAGATCATCATCTTCCATCATGTCTTCATTCATATCATCAGCTTCCATTTCGGTGTCGTCCGTACTTTCATTCTCTACATCACGGCACGAAGTAAAAGTGGTCGCAAAGGTGAAAATAAAAGCAAGTAATAAAATGGGTCGTTTCATAATAAGTTGTTTTTATGATTGCTAATTAACAAAAATAACTATGATTAATTCCAATTGATAAAAGGTATTGCTAAACTTTTCATAAAAAAACTTAAAATTTTAATTAATGAATAATGTCTGATACCTTGCGGGTTCATCATTAAAAGAGATAAGACTGGACCTTTTTGGTTGCTCCTGTATTAGAATTCACATAGTGGCCGGCAACCATTCCGGTTTTTTTTCTGAAGTTTTCATCGGTCATTAAACGTTTCAGCATAAAAGAGGCTTCTTTTGCAGAAGCTACAGAAAATAATCCCGCAAGTTGCTGCAGGTCCTTAGCTTCAGGAAATTTTGAAAAGTTAGGCCCAATAACTATAGGAACCCCAAAGGTGGCAGGTTCCAAAATGTTATGTAGCCCTGAAGTACCCGCGGCTCCGCCTACATAAGCTACATTTGCATAGCTATAAATTTTGCCTAGTAAACCAATGGTATCCACTATTAATACCTGGAATTGCTCTACATTTGCCTGTCTTTGGCTGTACCTCACCGTATTTTTCTCTATTTTTTGCTGAAGTGCATTAATTTTTTCTTCTTTAATTTCATGAGGGGCAATAATTACCTTTACATTTTTTGGGGCTTTATTTATATAAGGAAGAAGATAATCTTCGTCCTCCGGCCAGGTACTGCCGGCAACCAGGCATAAATCTCCCTGGAGGAAATTTTCAACAAAATCAAGCTTGTTGTTGTATTCAATTTGTCTGGATACCCTGTCAAACCGTGTATCGCCGGTAATGCTGGTGTTATTGAATCCCTGGGATTTTAGCAGTTCCTGTGACTTTTTATTCTGAAGGAAGAAATGTTCAAAAGCCTCAAGGGATTTTCGCATCCAGCTTCCGTAGCTTTTGAAGTAAATCTGGTTCTCCCTGAAAGCTCCTGAAAGAAGAAAGCTGCGAATTTTACGTGCTTTTAGCTCCCTCAAAAAATTTGGCCAGATTTCATACTTTACAAAAAAGACCATTTCCGGATGAGCAAGGTCCAAAAATTCCCGTACGTTTTTACTGGTATCCAGCGGCAGGTAGGTGATTACTTCTGCCAGGGGATGATTTTTCTTGTTTTCATATCCTGAAGGGGAGAAAAAGCTTACCAGAATTTTAGCATTTGGGAGCTGTTCTTTTATCATTTCCATCACCGGTAAGGCCTGTTCAAACTCTCCCAGGGAAGCGGCGTGAAACCAGATTACCTTATCATTTTTACCAATTTCTGCCTTTAACGTTCCGGCAACTGCTTTCCTGCCATCCAGGCCCAGCTTTATTTTAGGGCTAAAAGCAGCTAAAACCGGTAAGAGGATTTCGGCAAAACTGATAAAGAGATTGTAAAGAAACTGCAAACTATAATGTTTTTTAAGCTGCTAAAATAGGCCTTTCCTTAAAATTGCATTGGCTGTAGGGGCGATATTTTGTACTTTTGGCGTCCTACAAAGGATAAATATGAAAAAGATACAAATGGTTGATCTTAAAGGTCAATATGAAGATATCAAGGAAGAAATTAATGGTTCTTTTGAAGAAATTCTGGATACTACGGCTTTTATAAACGGGCCTGAAGTTCATAATTTTCAAAAGGAACTGGAAGCTTATCTTGGCGTAAAACATGTAATTCCCTGCGCGAATGGAACTGATGCCCTGCAGATTGCTATGATGGGATTAGGCTTGCAACCCGGTGACGAGGTGATTACTGCCGATTTCACCTTTGCCGCCACGGTAGAGGTAATTGCTTTATTGCAGCTTACCCCGGTATTGGTAGATGTGGAGCCAGATAGTTTTAATATCGACCCTCAGGCTATTAAAAATGCCATTACCCCAGAAACAAAAGCCATTGTGCCGGTGCACCTCTTTGGGCAGGCGGCAAATATGGACGCTATAATGGAAATAGCCAGGGAGCATAACCTTTATGTTATAGAGGATAATGCCCAGGCCATTGGAGGAAATTACCATTCAAAGGGCGGAAAAGTCTATAAAACAGGAACAATGGGAGATGTCGCAGCGACTTCTTTTTTTCCGTCTAAAAACCTTGGGTGTTATGGAGACGGGGGAGCAATTTATACCAATAATGACGAACTGGCTCACACTATTCGTGGGATTGTAAACCATGGGATGTATGAACGTTATCACCATGATGTGGTGGGGGTGAATTCCCGCTTGGACAGTTTGCAGGCCGCGGTGTTACGAGCAAAACTTCCCCGGCTGAACAATTACAACAAATCCCGGCAGGAAGCTGCAGATAAATATGATGAGGCTTTTCAAGGCCAGCCAAATATAGAAATTCCTAAAAGGCAGGGAGAACAGGATACGCACGTTTTCCATCAGTATACGTTAAAGATAACCAACGGAAAAAGGGATGAGCTGGCGAAACACCTTCAGGAGAAAAATATTCCTTTCGGGATCTATTATCCAATTCCGCTACACCTTCAAAAGGCATACGCAGACGAGCGATACAAAGAAGCCGATTTCACTGTGACCAATAATCTTGTGAAAGAGGTAATCTCTTTGCCGATGCATACCGAACTGGATGATGAGCAGATTAATTATATCGCCGGCACAATTACTGACTTTATGAATAAATAGAAGAATAATATATTTGAAAAAGCCCCGGCTGAAAGGCCGGGGCTTTTTGTTTTAGAGCTCTGCTGAATTTACTTCAGCACTGCGGTCTATTTTTTTTACGAGCCCCTGCAGTACTTTTCCTGGGCCAACTTCAGTGAAACTTTTGGCTCCGTCTTTAATCATATTCTGGACAGATTGTGTCCATTTTACCGGTGCGGTTAGCTGAAAAACAAGGTTCTTTTTGATTTCAGAAGGATCGGTTACCGCAAAAGTGCTCACATTCTGATAAACCGGGCAGATAGGTTTGGCAAAATTCACTTTTTCAATCGCATCTGCCAGTTCCTGCCTGGCCGGTTCCATTAGCGGGGAGTGAAATGCCCCTCCAACTGGCAGCAACATTGCACGGCGTGCTCCTTTTTCTTTTAAAGCTTCGCAGGCTTTTTCCACCGCTTCCACTTCGCCTGAAATAACCAATTGGCCGGGACAGTTATAATTGGCGGCTACCACCACACCGTCTACATCGGCGCATACAGCTTCAACCATTTCGTCTTCCAGGCCTAACACGGCGGCCATAGTAGAAGGTTTATTCTCACATGCCTGTTGCATGGCCATCGCCCTTTTGTAAACCAGCTGTAGTCCCTCTTCAAAACTTAAAACCTTATTGGCCACAAGGGCAGAAAACTCGCCCAAAGAATGTCCTGCCACCATATCAGGCTTAAATTGGTCACCTAATACCTGGCTTAAAATAACTGAATGTAAAAAAACGGCAGGCTGGGTGACTTTTGTTTGTTTCAGGTCTTCTGCAGATCCTTCAAACATCACATTGGTTATGGAAAAACCAAGGATATCGTTGGCCTCATCAAAAAGTTTTTTGGCCCCGGCAGAATTTTCATAAAGATCTTTACCCATCCCTGAAAATTGTGCGCCCTGGCCTGGAAAAATATATGCATTCATTGCTAATAAATTTTATGAGGCTAAAATAGACATAAAAAAAAAGACCTCATAAAAATCATAAATGATACGAGGCCTTTTCCTGACAAATACAGCTTTTATATGTCTAATTTTCCTTTTTCTCCAATATCTTTCTGATCCCCGCCTAATGCAGCGAGCCCCATCTTAAAAAGAGTTATATATTTATTTTGCTTGGTGTCCCAATAATAAGCTTCCTGTGGACGCACTTTTAATGCGGAAAGATTAGGATCATCTGAACCGGAAAACCACGCATCATCTACTTTGGAGTAGAAATCTTCCAGGATCTCTTTATCTGTAATTATAGAAGCTTTACCAAAGATGCTTATAAATTCCATATCTGAAGTATCACTATACAAAAGCTGCACTTCATCATCTTTGGCAATATCAGCATTATGATCACTGGCCATGCTGCTCAAAAACCAGATATTGCCCTCATCATCTACCTTTTTGGTAGACATGGGAATCGCACTAACTGGCTTTTTTCCCAAAGCAGTCACTAAAAATCCGGTTTTAATGTCATCTACCAGAGAGGTTAATTTTTCTTTCGCTTCCTTATGATTCAGGTTTTTTGTGCTCATTTTCAATTTTTTATTGTGAGCTAATGAAGATAAGAAGCGAAGCGTTGGTTTTGAGCTAATAAAGTCCTAAAAGTTAAAACATCAGTGTTAAGAACTGCAAAATTAGCGATAACGGCGCAAAATGTTTTCTACGGAAGCTTTATAACCAGATCCAAAAATGTTTAAATGAACCAGCAAATAATAAAGTTGCCACAAAGCTACGCGCTCCTCAAAACCATCCTCTAGGGGAAAATGCTCCTGATAGCTTTGGAATAGGCTGGCATCAAATCCACCGAAAAGTTTCATCATGGCCAGGTCCATTTCGCGAGGAGCAAAAGCTACTGCAGGATCAATAAGAACAGGCATGCCATCTGCGCCGGTCATGTAATTTCCATTCCAAATATCACCGTGAACCAGGGAGGGAGCTTCATTAGGAATAATAGCAGCACAATTTTTTAAAAAACTATCGGTATTGCCAAGGCTGTAGCCATTTTCTGAAGCCATTTTAAACTGTGGTTCCAGTCGCTGGTTTATATAAAAATCGGCTGCTGAATTTTCTTCGGAATTATACTGCGGAAGGCTGCCAATAAAATTATCTATTTCAAACCCGAATTTTTCAGCAGATACTTTGTGCAAGGCTGCCATTTGCTTTCCGAAGATTTTCCAGTAACCTGAAGCCTTGCTTCCGCTTTCAAGAAATTTCAGAACAAGATAAGAATATTCCTTCGTCCCACCCACATGCAATGTTTCGGGAACATTAATAATTTCTGGCTTTCTTAGCGCATCCAGGCCTGCTTTTTCTGCCTGGAACATTCCCGGGTATTTTGCGGCATCATTAATTTTGATCACCAGTTTTTCTGAAGAACCGGTCTCAATCACAAAAACATCATTAATGTCCCCGCCGGAGAGCGGTTTTGTATTTTTTACGGAAAATCCATGCTCTTCTCCCGCAGCCTTTATAACATCTGAAAATTTATTTCCGCTCATAGGTTATGTAAGTGAAGGGATATTCATGCTTTTCATCCTTTTCATGAAACTCTTCCGAAGTAATTTTCCATTCCTCCAGATTTATTTCCGGGAAAAACGTATCGGCATCAAAAGTGCCATGAACGCGGGTAAGTTCTATCTTTTCTGCCTTATCAATAGCCATTTTATAAATTTCTCCACCTCCAATAATAAATGGCTGCTCATCATTTTTTACTTTTTCCAGGGCATTTTCAAGGGAATTTACCACTATTGTGCCTTTTGGTTTATAATCCTTTTTTCGGGTAATTATAATATGGGTGCGGTGTGGAAGAAGATCGGGAAAGGATTCAAAAGTTTTGCGGCCCATTATAATGTGGTGCCCGGAAGTAAGCTTTTTAAATCGCTTGAAATCATCGGGCAGGTGCCATACCAGGTCATTGTCTTTTCCCAGGGCGTTATTTTCTGCAGCAGCAGCAATTACTGTAAGCATAAATCAGGTATTGTAAGGTTTGCGAGGAGTTTCAGGATTGGTTTTCTCCGGATGAGAATTTTCCTTTTTTGGAAGGGGATAATCTGCATCTACCCTGGTTTGCATTTTAGCAATCTTCTCCTTTTGCTTCTGCACCAAAAGTTCCATTTGGCGGTCCTGCCATTCTTTTCCCATAAAGGTGTGTACTACAAAAACATTAAAAAAATGAATAAGGAAGATAAGCGCCCATACCAACACGGCCCATACAAACCAATTATAACCAAGCGGCTTAAAATCTTCCTGATAGCCAATAATTACATTTAGAATAATTAAAAAAACGGCCCCAATAAGAAAGACTACAAAATGTTGAAAAAGCCTTTTCTTCTGAAGGGTTCGTTTACGGGCATACTCGTAGAGTTCCCTGTTTTCGGCATCTAGTTTGGACTCGTTTTTCTTTCTGGAAAACATAATTAGGAGTACTTTAGTGTAAATCAAATTTACAGTTTTTAAAAAAGAATTCCCTTGCACCTATGAATAATTTACGAAAAGGCTTCCCTGTTTTAAAAAGATATACCTATTTGAATACCGCAGCATCAGGCTTTTTACCTGAAAAAGTTTTTGAGTTTCGCCAGGACCATGACCTGGATTTTCTAATTTCAGCAAGTATATTAAAAGAGTGGCAGGGAGAGCTGTTAACCGAGGTAAGGGAAACCGTGGGCAGGTTTTTTAACTGCGCGGCCCACCGCGTGGCTTTGGTACCCAATTTTTCTTATGGTTTTAACACGCTCCTGGAGGGTTTTGAAAAACCTAAAAAGGCTTTATTGCTAAAGGGGGATTATCCCTCTATTAACTGGCCGGTAAAATCAAGGAATTTTGATATTTCTTATGCTGCTATAGATGAACATCTTGAAGACAATATCCGGCAGGCATTAACTGAAAATAGGCCCGATTTTTTCGCTTTTAGCATTGTGCAGTATATAAACGGGGTCAAACTGAGTATTGATTTTCTAAAAGAGCTGAAGAAAGAATTTCCCGATATCCTTTTTGTTGCCGATGGGACGCAGTATTTAGGAACAGAAGTTTTCGATTTTGATTCCTCCGGCATAGATGTGGTGATTAGCAGCACTTATAAGTGGCTGAATGCCGGCTATGGCAACGGGTTTATATTGTTTAATGAAAATGTGGAAGGGAAAATTGAACCCAAACATCTTGGTTTTGGTTCCCTGCAGGGGAAATACAAAGCCCATGAAGGAAATTTTCTTGGCAAGTTTGAACCCGGCCACCAGGATACCCTTAATTACGGCAGCCTGGCAGTGGCCCTGAAGTTGCTTGATAAAACAGGAATGGATAAAATTGAGACACAAATCCATAAACTAAAGGAATATGCACGGCAAAAGTTTGCTGAAATGGATCTGCTGGAAAAATATGTGTTGGACAGAAAGGAACATTCTTCCATATTTAACCTAAAAGGAGAGGAGGAGTTATTTCATTATCTCCGGAGCAGGGATATTATTACTTCCCAGAGAGGAGAAGGCATTCGGGTAAGTTTCCATTATTTTAATACCATAGAGGAAATTAACGAACTTACAGAAGCTATAAAACATAAAATTTAAGCTGGGATTTATTAATCTGTAAAAGGCTTGTAGGCTGTATTTTTCATTTCCTAAAATTTCATTTCCTATATTAATAATTCCATAAAAATGATCTAGTAGACTGATTTATGGTGGTTTGAATCAGTTCAATTGTTATTTTTACATCGTTCTAAATATATTTAAATAAACACCTATGTCTATTACAAAACAATATCTAAAGTCTAAGCCGGAGTGTAAAGTGACTTTTAACATTCCCGCTAAAGAAGCTTCTTCCGCAGCCGTTGCCGGTGATTTTAATGATTGGGAGAAAATGGAATTAAAAAAGCTTAAAAACGGAAGTTTTAAAGGGCAATTAAAGCTGCCTACAGATAAATCTTATGAATTCAAGTACTGCATAGACGGCGAATGGAAAAATGAAGAAGAGGCAGATCGTTTTAACTGGAATGAATATGCAGCCGCAGAAAATTCAGTTTTAGAACTGTAATCTTCGAGAGATTTTTTAAATTAAGGAAGTTGCCGGATGTGGTTTTTAAACTATCCGGTAACTTCTACTCCTTTCCAAAAGGCCACATAATTCTCGATAGGCCTGGCGGCATGGCTTGCCTGTGGGTAATACCAGGCGGCATCTTTAATAACATCTCCTTTTGCCTTTATATGGTAATATGAAGCTTTGCCTTTCCAGGGGCAACGGGTATGGCTGTTACTTTTTTGCAGATACTCCCGTTTTACAGATTCCGCGGGGAAGTAGTGATTATTTTCTACAGTTTTTGTTTCGTCACTTTCCGCGATTATTGTGTTGTTCCAAATGGCTTTCATAAATTTTCTTCTGATGTTTTTCAAGGTAATGAATACCGGGAGAAGAAGAAAATTTAGTCCACCAGGATTTGATAGATGCCGGTTTCCTCCTGCCGTTCATACTCAGCACCTTCTATTTCCACACTGTTAATTCTTGTAAAAGAACAGCAATCTTCAGTTACTCTATCGGCATCCACAAGCAGGTGAAAAGAAACTTCTTCTCCTATTTCAATTAAATAATCGGCGTTTTCGGTTTCCCATCCTATGCTGCCAATCTGAAGAATATTATACTCATTTTCTGAAATGAAATCTACTTCAACATTTAAATTATCATACTGGTTAGTGATAGCAATGTCTTCTTCCTGAAATGTACCGTTAGTAAACAGGTTTTCGCCGGAAATGGCATCTATAAATTCAAATTCAAATGCTTCGGGAGGTGTAAAGCAGGCATAGCCCTCGCAGTTACTCTTACTATCACATGCTGAAAAAAGTAAAATACAGCCAATTGATAAAAGTAATTTCTTCATCTATAATGTTATATTTAAGTTGTTACTACTATTTAGATGAGGAACGCGTGAATGGTTGCGTTATTGAAGAGCCTTATTTAAGAATTGGCAGAAGCTCTCTTTCTAAAAACGTAATTCTTATAACAATTATCCCTGTCGCTAAAGGAAGTTTCTATATCCAGGCCTGCTTCTGAGGCAAGCCATGCCACCACAGCATCATCATATTTTTGTGATATTTCGGTATGTATCGTTTCCCAGGCTTCAAATTTCACCCTTAGGCCTAGTTTTGCAATTAAAACTTCCTGTTGATCCCTGCTCACCAAAAAGCTTTTTGCTGTTCCGCTCTCAGGATCGTAAGTTTCCCAGTGTAAGAAAGAATCAAGGTTGAAGTTTGCATCCAGCTCAGTATTAATTCTTTCCAGCAGGTTCTTATTGAAAGCTTCTGTAATGCCGGCAGGATCGTTATAGGCATCAATAATTTTCTGCGGATGTTTTTTCTGGTCAAAACCCATAAAAAGCATATCCTCTGTACTCATGGAATTTTGGATATTCTTCAAAAAATTTATCGCGTCTTTATGAAGGAGGTTTCCAATGTTAGAACCAAGCACCATGATAATTTTCTTCCGCGTATTATAGTCTGCCAGCCGCTCCAGGGTTTTAAAATAGGTTCCCTGTTGTGTTTTTACGTTTACTTCAGGTATTTCTGTTGCAAGGCTTTGCTCAAGTTCATTCAGTACATGCTGGCTTATATCCACAGGCTGGTAAGTGAAATTGTATTTTTTTTCGGCTAAATGGCGTAGAAGTATTTTGGTTTTTTTGCCGTCCCCGGCACCAAGTTCAATAATGTCAAAACCATCAGGACTGTTGAAAGAATCGGCAATAGCCGCAGTATGTTCTTCAAAAATTCCTTTTTCGCAGTTGGTAAGATAATATTCCGGCATTGCCATGATCTTCTGGAAAAGCTTATCTCCTTTTTCATTATAGATGTATTTTGAAAGAAGATATTTTGGGAAGTTCGTTAAACCTTTATAGGTGTCTTCTGCAAACGCAGTGTCGAATGCGGTCATTGGTGTGGACTTCATAAATTAGTTATCTGGCCAGTCTTAGGCCGGTAAACTGCCATCTTAACTGTGGGTGGAAGAAATTTCTGTAAGTTGGGCGGGTATGCTTTTGGGAAGTGGCAACAGAGCCTCCGCGGAGTACTTTCTGGCTCACCATGAATTTTCCGTTGTATTCTCCCAAAGCGCCTTCTGCAGTTTTAAAACCGGGATAAGGAGAGTAAGCGCTTTCAGTCCATTCCCAACGGCTGCCCCATTTAAAATTGCCTTGGGCAACTTCCCATTCGGCTTCAGTAGGCAAACGCATGCCTTTCCACTTGGCGTAAGCGAAGGCTTCAAAATAGGAAATATGGCTAACAGGCGCGTCGGGAATTAATGTAATCATTCCGCCTAAGGTATATTGGTGCCAGTCCCCGTTAATTTTGTGCCAGTAGGAAGGGGAAGTAATTTTGTTTGTATTTTTCCAGTCCCATCCTTCAGCATGCCACAGCAGCACGTCCTTATAGCCGCCGTCTTCAATAAATTCAATATACTCTTTATTGGTTACCAGTTTATTGGAAATTTCAAACTTGTTGAGATAAACCTTATGTACGCCTAACTCATTGTCATAACAAAAATCATCAGAGTTATGTCCTATTTCATAAATTCCTTCTTCTGTTTTTAGCCATTCCCTTTCGAAATCCTGAATGGGATTTTCTTCAAACTGCTTGTTATAAACCGGGAAAAGCGGATTATTTCCCAGGATATATTTAATATCTGTGAGCAATAATTCCTGGTGTTGCTTTTCATGATGGCAGCCAATTTCAATGATGCCGCATAGTTCTTCTGAAATTTTCTGGTGTTCCAGAAGCTCCGCCATGGCTTTGGTCACATAATTTCTATACTCATAAACCCACGCCACGGTGGGGCGGGAAAGATTGCCACGATCTGTCCGGATAACTTTTTCTCCCACGCTTTCGTAGTAGCTGTTAAAAACGTAGGCCGAATGCTGATCAAAAAGCTGGTAATCTGCTGCATATTCCTTAAGCACAAATTCTTCAAAAAACCAGGTGGTATGTCCCAGATGCCATTTTGGGGGAGATACATCCGCTACGGGTTGTACTACATAATCTTCCGTTTCCAGAAAAGAACAAATGAGCTCAGACCTGGCTCTTGTTTCTTTGAAAAGTGATGTAAGTTCTTGTTGTGAAAGCATAAAAAAGAGTGACACTTTAAAGGGTGCCACTCAAATTTACACTTTTTTACCAATGCCAAAAATGAACGCTAGTTAAGGCAAAGTTAAAGTACGCCTTAAAGGGTGAGGGGAATAGTATAATTAATGGATGTAGGTTTTCCGCCTCTTGTCCCAGGTTTCATTTTTGGGATTTTTTTGATCATAGCTTCCGCTGCCTGATTCACTTGCGGGTTTTCACCTTCAACCGATTTTATTACTGCCTCGCCGGATTCGTTAATTTCCAGTTTAATAATAGCCTTTCCTCTTATAAAATCTCCCTCGTTATTTCTGGGATATTTATAGTTTTCTTTAATATGCTGCATTAGTTTTGTGTTAAAGCACGCTTTAGTGTCTTCACTACTTTCACAGCCCGGCCAAACAGGAGCAGATTCTTTTACGGTCACTTTGTTGCCGCTAACTTTAACGCCTTGTTGGGCGAAAGTTAACGAGACAGAGAACAGCAGGAAAATTATAAATAGCTTTTTCATAATATAGGTAGGTTAAGGGATTGGGCTGTAATTTCTTAGAACTTGAAGGTATTGGTGAACTTCCTGTCATCTACCTCGCCGCCAAGAGTGCCTGGTTCCATTTTTGGCATTTTTTCAAGCATTTCCCTTGCTGCCTGGTTTACTTCAGGTTTAGGTCCTTCCACCGAATTTATAACAACTTCTCCTTCTTTATTTACGGTGAAAGATACAGTTACTTTTCCGCGCACATATTCTCCTTTGTCATTTTTAGGATACTCATAATTAGATCGTACAAACTGAGAGAATTTTTGGTTAAAACATTTTTTGACATTATCGCTGCCTTCACATCCCGGCCATACCGGCGAGGTTTGATCCTGGGCCATACAGAGTCCTCCAATAAACATAAAAGCGATTACCAATAAATTTTTCATGATAAGTTAAAATTTTAAATTATAAAAGAGTTATACCGCAACTTTGCCTTTAATAGGCGGGTGCGGGTTATAATCCTCTAAGATAAAGTCTTCAAATTTAAATTCAAAAATATCTTTGATCTCAGGATTCAGCTTCATTTTCGGCAAATTTCGCGGTTCCCTGGAAAGCTGAAGTTTTACCTGCTCCATATGGTTGCTGTAGATGTGGGCATCTCCAAAGGTATGGATAAAATCCCCCGGCTGTAACTCGCAAACCTGCGCCATCATCATGGTGAGCAGGGCATAAGATGCAATGTTAAAAGGCACGCCAAGAAAAATATCGGCACTTCTTTGATAAAGCTGGCAGGATAGTTTTCCTTCAGCAACATAAAACTGAAAGAATGCGTGGCAGGGAGGCAAAGCTGCCTTTCCGTTTTTTACATTTTCAGCAAAAGACTTTGAAGTATCTGGCAAAACCGAAGGATTCCAGGCTGAAACCAGCATTCTCCTGCTATTTGGGTTTTTCTTTAGTGTTTCTATAATCTCGCTAATCTGGTCAATCTCTTCACTGTTCCAGTTGCGCCACTGGTGGCCGTAAACCGGGCCTAAATCTCCATTTTCATCGGCCCACTCATTCCAGATCCTCACCCCGTTTTCCTGCAGGTATTTTACATTGGTATCGCCCTTTAGAAACCAGAGCAATTCGTAAATAATAGACTTTAAGTGCAGTTTTTTGGTAGTAACCATGGGAAAACCCTCATTCAGGTCGAACCGCATCTGGTAGCCAAAAACGCTTTTTGTTCCTGTGCCGGTACGGTCTCCTTTCTCTGTTCCGTTTTCTAAGACATGCTTTAGTAAATCGTGATATTGTTTCATAGAAGCTTATTCTAGAGGCTAAAATTACGGAAATTATAAAAGCAGGTGAAATTTTGAAGAACTGTTCCTGGGATTTGAAATATTTAACATTAACCGTTACTTATTTTAAATGCAGGTTAAATAACTGTTATTTAAGGTCTACAGTGTAATATTTTTTACAAATTGCGTTTAAAACCAAACAAAAAAATGATGAAAAAATTATCTTTAACCATAATTATTAGCCTCTTTATGACGGCTGCTCATGCTCAGGTTACAGAGCCTGTGGCTTTAACAGATACCATTGTGACCCCACAATTTTTTATAGCAGTGATAGCTGGGGTGCTCCTTGCTCTGGGATTTCAGTTTATACTTACTATCCTTTCTGTGGCAACAGGAATTAGTGCTATAGGAGATGTGAAGAAATCCTATGTTCATAGTAAAAACCATACCAGCGGGAAACATGATTTTAAAGATGAAGATCATGATAATGATCAGCAAAACAGTAATTCTTCCACCGGAGCAATGGTAAGTACAGGTTTCGGGGTTTGGAGCACTATAACCGTAGCACTTTCTTTATTTGGAGCTACCGCTTTGGCTATTAATCTTAGCCTTATTACCAACCCTATAATTAGTATTACTTTGGGACTTGTAATTTGGGCTACCTTTTTTATTATACTTTTTTACCTTGAGAGCAGAGTGGTAAATACATTGGTTGGAGGGCTTATTAATACAGCTACTGCAGGTTTGAGAGCTTCAGGAGATGCGGTAAAAAACATGTTTACGCCTTCCAAAGAAAAACAAATTGAACATGTTGCAGAGAATACGATAGACAAAGTGAGAAAGGAGTTCCAGAATAATTTTGATTCAGGAATGCTGGATGAATCCATAGATGAGTTTTTTAATAAATTTGACCAAAAAACACCTGATTATGAAAAGGTGAAAAATGATATTCAACAAATTATAGACGGGTCTGTAGAGAAATCAAATAAACAACAAGATTCCGGTAGTAGCAGTAGTCCCGGGAAGTGGATGGCCGTTCAGCGGGTGTTGAATAAAGCTATTGAACAAAGTTCTGGTGGATCTGAAGAGGATAAAAGTAAAAAGGAACAACTTCAAAAGCTGCAAAAGGAATTCAAGGAAGCTTATGGGGAAGGTGATACCAAAGAGGAAAAAGCTGAAAAAATAATTGCAAGGTTTACTCCGGCTGAAGAAGAAGAAGTCCAGGGATACGTAAATAAGATTAAGCAATTACTTTCCCAGGATAGTTCTAACGAGATGAGCTCGGAAGAGCTGGAAAAGAAAGTGAAGGATATTATTAAAAACCCAAAAGTAGAAGCCGGTAAGCTGGGAAGCAGGATTGAAGAAATTGACCGTGACTCTATTATTGCTTTCCTGAATAAAAATACATCACTTAGCAGAATGCAGGCTGAGCAGTACGCTGATAAGGCTGAAAAAACCATCAGAAAAATTAGTCTTGAGCTTAATGGTAATACCACAGGAGATGCAGATGGCGGTATAGTTGCAAAGATCGAGGCTGCTCTTTCCGGGTTAAGCGGCGGCTCTGGTAGTACTTCTAATCTTGATTTTTCTCAATTAAAGAAAATTGTTCAGCGAAAAATGGATAGCCACGGGGAAAGCCTTGAAACTGTAAAAGGAAAGCTAAAGAATATGGACAGGGAAAAGCTAATCACCCTGGTGACAGGCAATACCAATATAGATCGTAAGGATATAGATAAAGTAGTAGACCAAATTGAAGGCGCTCGCGGAGAAGTATTATCTAAAATTGATGAAATTGAAGAGACTGCAAGAGGAAGAATAAAAATGATGGAGCGTAAAGCGGTAATACAGGCAGAACATACCAGGAAAACCGCTGCAATAGCTGCATGGTGGCTAGTTGCCAGCGCTATAATTTCTGCCGGGGCAGCAATTGGCGGAAGTCTTCTGTCTACAATTTCTTGAGCTAATATTTAACAATTAACAGAAGTAAAAAACGGTCTGAAGGTTATATTTCAGGCCGTTTTTTTAATGGTGAAAGTGAAGTACGAGGTTTAAAGTTGGGAGTTCGAAAAAAGATTGCCGTTCTGTGTTGTTCATAATGGGCTGGTTATGAATTGTGCGTTTTAGGTATAGAAGTGTAATAGAGTTTCAATTTGGACTTCTATTTAACTACAATCAACAGTCTAAAAAATATTCAGCTTTAGTCTATGTCTTCTCCGGCTACCCTGTCGGCATGGTAAGCTCCTCTTTCCCCCATTGGTTCTCTCTCGCCTATGGTAGTGTCTTTTTTGGTTTGATGTTCCATTTCTGAATTAATTTCAGCTCCAAGCAGTACTATAAATGAAGTTAAGAACAGCCACATCAGGAGGATAACAACTGCGGCAAAACTTCCATATACATCTCCGTAACTTCCAAAATTATTCACATACCAGGAAAATAATACTGATCCAACGATCCATAATAAACACGCAATTACTGCTCCCCAGCTTACCCATTTAAACCTGGGGTTATCGCGGTGCGGCGCAATTTTATAGGTGATGCCTAGGGCAAACACGAGTCCAAAGGCCAGGAAGAGCCATCTTCCCCACATTAAAACAGTAGCGAGTAGAGGAGATAAGCCAAGATCTTCTACTATAACTGGAAAAAATATTACTATTAACAGGCTTAAAAGCCCGAGAACAACCATACCGAGCGTAAAGAGAAGGGTAATTGCAGTTTTTTTAATAAAACCTCTTTGGTCCTCTTCATCATAAGCAATATTAATTCCTTCAAACAATGCAGATGTTCCCTTGTTTGCGCTCCACAGGGTCACCAGGATGCTAAAAAACAGGCCCCACCCAAGGGTTTGATCAGATTTTGCCAAAACAGGATCAATAATACTTTCGATAATGTTATAAGCCTGTGCTGGTAGCATTTTACTAAGTGCAGAAAGTTGTTCCTGGATTTGTGCGGGTTCAATTATCAGGCTGTAGATAGTAATGGCCGCTATGATAGTAGGGAACAGGGCCAGGAAAAAATAAAAGGCCACTCCTGCCGAGACTACCTGGACATGATCTGCTGAAATTTGAGAAACTACCCGTTTCCCTATATCCTTCCATCCTTTAGACGGAATTTCTTTTGGAGCTTCTGCATTGTGCCCCCGGTTGGTTTGGTTAGTGCTGCTCATAATTTACCTTTTATTCCTTTTAAATTTACTCCCCACCAATAGCCTGAAATGTTTCAGGTTGAGCCAAATCTAATTACTTTCTTTTGGTATACTTTCTTCAATTAAATCATTCCAGTCCCAGCCATCTTTATTTATTAACCCCAGCAGTTTGCAACGACGCTTCTTTAGTTCCCGTAGCTTCTCATTCTTTTCTTCTTCGGAAATGGAGGTAATAGTCTCAATAATATTGTCATACGGGAAAGATGGTGCTTCGTCTGGAGTCCCGGTAAAGGTTCCATCAAGCCTGGAGATATAATTGTCTAAAGTGCCCTTTAGAACCTTCCAGTGATAGGCATTATCGGTTTTATCCAATTTATAGATTTCCTGGATAGTAATAGCTTCATCTAGAGCGGCCAGTTGAAGCGGAGCAGAATATTCCTGAATATTGGAATGAAAATAATGCAGGACAGGATAAGCCAGGTGTCGTTCTGTATGTTGTATAAGCATGGTTTCCAAAGTTCCAAATCTTTCATAAAGTGCACTGAAATCCTTTCCATTCCAGCCATTCCGAATTATTTCCACAGGAGTTTTTCCCAGTTTTGCGATGTAAACAGCGAGAGTACGTTTTGCAATAACGGCCTGTAGCACAGGTAAAAGATATGAAATACCTAAAGTGACAAAAAACATGCTGCTGACACCCATGATATTAGAAATAATCCGCCAAAAATCTGATCCGGATTTAAGGTCACCATTACCCAGGGAAGTTAAGGTGTAACCAACATAATAAATATTTCCCACCGTAGAAGCAGGAGTACCAGTTGTTGCATCTACTACCGAATCGTGAACTGACAAAAATATAAGACTGTACCCCGTCCAGATTATAAGAATCCAGGAAAGCACCAGAACTATTAAAATAGTACCTCCGGCATAAGTTAGTACTTTTGAACTTCCTTTTCTACCGCCAATCAAATAGAAGATTTGCCAGATACGTGCAGCCAGTATTTTAGAAAAAGTTCCTCCCCCATCAATAAAAATTACTGTTTTAATAATGTCAATACATACCACCACGAGTAGCAAAATTCCTATAATAATCATGAATGTTTCCATAGTAACTTTTATGCTGGCTTAAAGCCAATCGATTAGCCTGCAACAAAAAATTAGTGTTACAATTATATTCAATAAAGAATAAGGGCTTTAGAGAGTGCGTGTTTAAGTGCAGACAAGTTAAAAAGATAACAGCTGGAAAATTATTCTAATCAGCATTATTAATGCCGTAATAAGCGAATAAGCCTTTTAGCCTAATATCATTCCGGCTATAGTTGCTGAAAGCAGCGACGCCAGGGTGCCGCCAATAAGTGCTTTCATTCCAAATTCAGAAAGATTTTTACGTTGTCCCGGTGCAAGGGAGCCAATCCCTCCAATCTGGATTCCTATAGAGGCAAAATTGGCAAATCCGCAGAGCATGTATGTTGCCATAATTACAGATTTTTCGTAAGTCAGGCTTAGTGCATTGGCCGGATTTTTAAGATCGGCCAGTTGTACATAGCCTACAAATTCACTTGCTGCGATCTTTATTCCAAGTAATTGGCCCATAAGCATCATGTCTTCTTTGGCAACCCCAATAATCCACATAAGCGGGGCAAAAATTAGCCCGAGAACAGATTCTATTGAAAAGTTTGAGTAGGGAGTGTATTCTGCCATGAGCATATTAAGGTGCGTCCATCCTCCCACACGTCCCAATACATAATTAATCATGGCAATAAAGGCGATAAAAACCAGTAGCATGGCCGCAACATTTGCGGCAAGTTTTAAACCTTCGGTAGTACCATTGGCAATGGCATCCAGTATATTGGAGCCTATTTTTTCAGAAGAAACATCAACAGTGGTATCTATGGGCTCCTGTTGTGGATATAAAATTTTAGAAACCACTATGGCTCCCGGAGCGGCCATTACAGAAGCGGCAAGCAGGTGCTTGGCAAACTGTAATCTCAGGGCCGGGTCATCACCGCCAAGAAAACCAATATATGCCGCAAGAACGCCACCTGCCACAGTAGCCATCCCGCCAATCATCACCAGTAAAATTTCAGACCTGGTCATTCTTTCCAGGTAAGCTTTAATCATAAGCGGAGCTTCGGTTTGTCCCAGGAAAATATTTCCGGCCACATTAAGGCTTTCCGCTCCGGAAATTCCCATAAGCTTGGTTAAAACCCAGGCCATTCCACGCACCACAATCTGAATAATTCCCAGGTAAAAAAGCACCGAAGTGAGGGCCGAGAAGAAGATGATGGTGGGAAGCACCTGGAAGAGGAAAATAAACCCGAAACTTTCCACATCCATCATTCCGCCCAAAAGAAACTCACTTCCGGCGGCAGTGAAGTCCAGTATCAACACAAAAATGCTTCCTACAAATTCGAATATTTTCTGTATAAAAGTGATTTTTAAAACCCCTATAGCCAGTAAAAGCTGCGCACCAAGGCCAATTAATATTGTTCGCCAGTTAATGGCTTTGCGATTGCTGCTGAATAGAAAAGCGATAAGCAGCAGCACCAGCATCCCCAGTGCCCCCCGGGCCACGCTATGAATAGAAATGCCTTCACTGGGGATCATTTCTTTGGCAATTGCTGCCGGCACTGCTTCTTTTATAGTTTCTGAAGATTCTGAAAAGGTATATAATTGCTCCCCTTCAGTAAGGCTGAATTTGGATTCGGTGAGGCCTGAAACCCTGAAGTGCCGGATAGTATCTTTGGGTTTGCCGTAAAATAAGACCAGGTTGTTGTTCTGGTAGATATAGTCTCCCTCCGCTAGAGTATCTGAAGAATCAGAATTTTCACGGGTTATACTGAAGCGCCCTTCTGAAAGGTTTAAAACAGCTTCAGAAGTAAAAGGAGTGTTGGCAGAGGTGAGGGAATCTGCATCTGCAGGTTGAAATTGCCAGTTTTTGGAGATGCTTTGTGAGGAAGCGGTGCTAAATCCGAAAACAACTAAAAACAGACAGTACCAAATTTTATTCATCTAAAAAGGGAAATTTGCGGGCCACACTTTTGAAGCTTTTTGTGGGGCTATTACTAAACAGGCATATTGCATCGGGTTATTTTCTTTTTGAAATCTCATCCCTGATGCGCGCCGCTTTTTCATAATCTTCATTATGTACGGCCTGGGATAATAAATCCTTGAGTTCAGATAAAGAGAGTTTTTTGTAATTGGTGTCATCAGATTTTATCTCTATATCGTCTGACAATAATTCTTCAGCAATAATTTCTTCCTCTTCCCTGGTTGAGGTTGCTTTTTCCTGCGGTTCTTCTCCTTTAAGGAAAATACCGGCCTTGTCCAGAATATTTTTATAGGTAAAAATAGGAGCATCAAATCTTAATGCAAGGGCAATGGCATCACTGGTTCTGGCGTCAATAATTTCTTCAATTTTATCCCGTTCACAGATAAGGCTGGAGTAAAAAACACCGTCTACCAGTTTATGAATAATTACCTGTTTTACTACAATATGAAACCTGTCGGCAAAATTCCTGAACAGGTCATGGGTAAGGGGTCTGGGAGGTTTTATTTCTTTTTCAAGGGCTATGGCAATAGATTGTGCCTCAAAAGCCCCAATAACAATAGGAAGTTTTCTTTCCCCGTTTACCTCGCTCAATATAAGGGCGTAGGCTCCATTCTGGGTTTGACTGTAAGAAATTCCTTTAATGTTAAGGCGCACTAAACTCATATTCCAAAAATTGAAAAAGGCTGTCTAAATAAGGACATTAGACAGCCCTTTTAATGGGGCACAAGTTATGAAAATTATGCGTTTTTAGCTTTAAATTCCCTCAATTTTTCATTGAGCCTGGGAACGATCTCGAAGGCGTCTCCCACAATCCCGTAATCTGCAGCTTTAAAAAAAGGTGCTTCGGGATCATTGTTAATAACTACTTTGGTTTTGGCGGCATTAATTCCCGCAAGGTGCTGGATTGCGCCAGAAATTCCCACGGCAATGTAAAGATTAGAGGCAACGGGTTTTCCTGTTTGGCCCACATGTTCGCTGTGCGGCCTCCAGCCCATATCACTCACAGGCTTGGAGCAGGCAGTTGCTGCGCCCAGAATATCTGCCATTTCCTCTATCATTTCCCAATTTTCAGGGCCTTTTAAACCACGGCCTCCGGAAACCACAATTTCAGCATCGGCAATGGTAACTTTGTTTGTGGCTTTGTCTACAGATTCTACATTTACCGAAAAATCTTCATGAGAAAGGTTTGGGCTGAATTCTTCAGCTGTAGTTTCAGCCTGGTGTTCTTTAACTCCAAAAGCGTTTTTTGCCAGACCTATTATCTTCACATCTGTGCTAATTTTAGTAAAATTGAAGGCCTTCATGGTAAATGCGTTTCGTTTTACTGTAAAAGGCTCGGTACTTTCCGGTAGGGCAACCACGTTGGAGGCATAACCGGCTTCTAATTGTACGGCTAAAATTGGAGCGAGATAACGGCTGTTGGCACTTTGGGAAAGCACAATAACCTTACTGCTCTCTTGTTCCGCAGCCTGCTTTATGGCATCGGCATAAGCTTCAGCGTTAAATTTATTTAATTTTTCATTTTTAATATTCAGCACTTTTTCCACTCCGTAAG
This sequence comes from Autumnicola aciditolerans, assembly GCF_041679265.1. Classification (NCBI taxonomy): domain Bacteria; kingdom Pseudomonadati; phylum Bacteroidota; class Flavobacteriia; order Flavobacteriales; family Flavobacteriaceae; genus Autumnicola; species Autumnicola aciditolerans. Next base: position 100,876 of record NZ_JBGFSM010000001.1, on the reverse strand, counting down.
TTCCTAATGCTGAAGCTTCAGGAGCGTTGAAGGTAATTCCGGTGACGGAGGTGCCCATCATATCGGCAACTTCTTTGGCATAGGAGGCCACTTCAAAAGAAGCTTTCTTAAATTTTCCTTCTTCGGATTCTATATATACTAAAACTGACATTCTTTTATATTTTGATTTTTCCGCAAAGGCGAAAAACAGTTAATAATTTTATTTATCCTGAAATTTATAGGGCTTTGGCTTCATTATGAAGCAGATCAATAAGCTCGTCAAGATTTTCAGGATCAATGAGTTTCACTGCTCCTTTTGGAGCCGGTTTTTCATACTTCACCGCTTCAGTTCTTTTTTCTGGCTGGGTTGCTTCAACCACATTCAAAGGTTTCTTACGTGCCTGCATTATTCCTCTCATATTCGGGATTTTTAGGTCGCTTTCTTCCACAAGGCCTTTTTGCCCTCCAATTACAAGGGGAAGGGCGGCGGTAAGGGTTTCTTTCCCGCCGTCTATTTCACGAATTGCCGTTGCTTTGTCTCCCTCTATTTCCAAACCAATACAGTTGGTAACAAAATTTGCCCCTAATAAGGTGGCAAGCATCCCCGGCACCATTCCTCCATTATAATCTATAGATTCACGGCCGGCGATAATTAGGTCGTAATTGCCGTCTTTGGCAACGTTTGCCAGTTCTTTGGCAACCTGGAAGCTGTCTGTAGGAGCAGTATCTACGCGAATCGCGCTATCAGCTCCAATGGCCAGGGCTTTTCTAAGGGTAGGTTCGGTTTCTGCGCCGCCAACGTTTATTACATCTACTGTTGCACCCTGTTTTTCTTTGAACCACATGGCACGGGTGAGCCCAAATTCGTCATTGGGATTAATTACAAACTGCACTCCGCTGGTGTCAAATTTGGTATCTCCTTCCGTAAAATTAATTTTTGAGGTAGTATCAGGTACGTGGCTAATACATACTAAAATTTTCATATATAAGGTCGTTTTATAGTAAATCGTTCAGTCACGAAGGTACATAAATTAAATCGAAAATACTATGCATGCATAATAAAATTTGTTAAATCTCACGTGGTGAAATGCCTTGAAGTTTTGTTGAAAGTATTGTCGTGGGAACCATTTTATTCGGGCAATATCAGTTTTTTATAGGTTTTCCTGATTCTCTTTTGAAATCTGCTAAATTTTTGTCTGGTGTTTGTGGTGAAAACTTTATTGAATTACTATTTTTGTTCTCGCAAGATTTTAAAATAATTATAATACACTATAATGAAGACAATTCAATTTAGGGAAGCCGTTCAGCAGGCAATGAGCGAAGAGATGCGCAAAGACGACTCTATTTATCTTATGGGGGAAGAGGTGGCCGAGTATAATGGCGCCTACAAAGCCTCTAAAGGCATGCTGGATGAATTTGGTCCAGAAAGAATCATTGATACCCCTATTTCTGAGCTTGGTTTCTCCGGAATTGGAGTGGGAAGCGCAATGAACGGTAACCGCCCGATTATTGAATTCATGACCTTTAACTTCTCACTGGTTGGAATTGACCAGATTATTAATAACGCGGCCAAGATGCGCCAGATGAGTGGCGGGCAGTTCAATATTCCAATTGTTTTCCGCGGGCCTACAGGATCTGCCGGACAGTTAGGTGCAACGCACTCCCAGGCTTTTGAAAGCTGGTATGCCAACTGCCCAGGCTTAAAGGTGATTGTTCCTTCTAATCCTTACGATGCCAAAGGATTGCTTAAATCGGCTATTCGTGATGACGATCCTGTTATCTTCATGGAAAGCGAACAGATGTACGGGGACAAGGGAGAAGTGCCTGAAGAGGAATATGTAATTGAAATTGGCAAAGCCGATATTAAGCGGGAAGGTACAGATGTTACCATTGTTTCCTTCGGAAAGATTATAAAAGAGGCTTACAAAGCCGCTGAAGAATTAGAAAAAGACGATATTTCCTGTGAGATTATTGATCTTAGAACAATTCGTCCTATGGATCATGCAACTATTATTGAATCTGTTAAGAAAACAAACCGTTTGGTAATACTTGAGGAATCCTGGCCATTTGGCAATATTTCTACTGAAATTGCTTACCAGGTACAGGAGCAGGCTTTTGATTATCTTGATGCCCCTGTTGTTAAAATAAACACCGCAGATACTCCTGCACCTTATTCGCCCGTACTGCTTCAGGAATGGCTGCCGGGTAGTGAAGATGTGATTAAAGCAGTAAAAAAGGTGTTATATAAATAAGCACATAACTTTTTAATTTAAAAACTTCATCTTAGTCGGTGAAGTTTTTTTTTGCCCGGGTGCGGGTTAAAACTAACATATAGACTCTCATATTTGCTAAATTCCATCATTCCTTAATTTTTCTGAAGAGCCGCTTTCGTGGGAATAAAGTTTTCAGAATCTGGAGGCCAGCTGTTTTGCTCTTGCAGCTTCTATGGGTTTACACATTTAATAACAGTATTTAAAAACGGAATTACTTATATTTGTTGCCCTTAAAAATAGAAAAACAATTTAAAATGTCTGAAACTTTTGACGTACTAATAGAAATCCCTAAGGGGAGTCGGAACAAATATGAATATGATTTTAACCTGAAGAAGGTACGCTATGACCGTATGATCTTTTCTTCCATGATGTACCCCGCAGATTACGGATTTATACCAAATACCCTTGCACAGGACAGTGATCCGCTAGATGTGCTGGTGCTGGTTTCTGAGCCTACTTTCCCGGGAATCGTTATGGAGGTAAAGCCTATAGGGGTTTTTCACATGGCAGATGAAAAAGGGCCTGATGAAAAGATTATTTGCGTGCCGGTGTCCGATCCTATCTGGAACCGATTAAATGACCTGAAGGAGCTGAATGGCCATATGTTGAAAGAAATAGAACATTTCTTTAAAGTTTATAAGGATCTTGAAAAGAAAAAAGTAGATACCGGTGATTTTGGGGACGCTACAGAAGCACGTGAGATCATCAGGCAATGTGTGGAACGTTTTGAGAATTATGATGGTGATAAAAGCAGGTTTGGGATATAATCGCAAAAATCACCATTCATTATTAACAATTTAAAAGCAATAACCTTAAAAAGTTATTGCTTTTTTAATTATTATTGATTTACTACATTAGCTGTAATTAATTTGCAACTAACAATCTATGGAATCAATAATGATTTACATGCCCGCTGTGATGGCGGTGCTTGGACTGCTTTATATGTGGTTCAAAAGGTCCTGGGTAATGAAACAGGACTCCGGGGACGGGAAGATGAAAGATATTTCCTCCCATATCTATGAAGGAGCACTCGCCTTTCTAAAAGCTGAATATAAACTGCTTGGCTTCTTTGTAATTGGGGCCAGCCTGGCTTTAGCTTTAATAGCTTTTATAGTCCCTACCACCCACTGGCTTATTATTGTTTCTTTTATTTTTGGAGCTTTTTTTTCGGCTTTGGCCGGGAATATGGGAATGAGGATCGCCACACAAACCAACGTACGCACTACCCAGGCGGCAAGGAGTAGCTTACCAAAAGCCTTAAACATATCCTTTGGAGGCGGCACGGTAATGGGGCTGGGTGTAGCTGGCCTTGCAGTATTGGGCCTGAGCCTGTTTTTTATATTTTTCTTCTATTATTTTATGGATGGGGAGTGGACCAATACATTAGATATGACCGTAGTGTTGGAAACCCTCGCCGGCTTTTCTCTTGGAGCAGAGTCCATAGCGCTTTTTGCCCGGGTTGGGGGCGGAATTTATACCAAGGCTGCCGATGTGGGAGCAGACCTGGTAGGGAAGGTTGAAGCCGGGATTCCTGAAGATGATCCGCGTAACCCTGCTACTATTGCAGATAACGTGGGCGATAATGTAGGAGATGTGGCAGGAATGGGCGCCGATTTATTCGGAAGCTATGTTGCTACTGTGTTGGCCGCTATGGTCCTTGGCAATTATATTATAGAAGATATGGGCGGGAATATTGTTGCGGAAGGTTTCGGCGGAATAGGCCCTATTCTTTTACCTGTGGCCATCGCTGGTGCCGGAATTATTATTTCCATCATCGGGACGTTGCTGGTTAAGATAAAAGATAATAATGCCAGGGAGAATGAAGTGCAAAAAGCCTTAAATATTGGTAATTGGGTTTCTATAGCTTTGGTTGCTATAACCTGTTTCTTCCTGGTGCGCTGGATGTTACCGGAAAATACCATGAAAATGGGCTTTTTTATAGGAGGCCGGGATGGGTTTGAGTATGTAAATATTTCTTCTATTCGAGTATTCTATGCTACCCTCGTAGGAATTGGAGTGGGCGGAATTATCTCTGCCGTAACCGAATATTATACGGGACTTGGCAAAAAACCTGTGCTTTCTATTGTTCAGAATTCCAGTACAGGAGCGGCAACTAATATTATTGCCGGGCTATCTACCGGTATGATTTCAACATTTTCTTCAGTTTTGCTTTTTGCGATCGCCATCTGGGCATCCTATGCTTTTGCAGGTTTTTACGGGGTGGCTTTAGCGGCTTCAGCAATGATGGCTACCACTGCCATGCAACTGGCCATTGATGCCTTTGGTCCAATTTCAGATAATGCCGGGGGAATTGCCGAAATGAGCGAGCTGCCTGCAGAGGTAAGGGAGCGTACAGATATCCTGGATTCCGTGGGAAATACCACGGCGGCTACCGGGAAAGGTTTTGCAATTGCTTCAGCTGCACTTACCTCCCTGGCGCTTTTTGCCGCCTATGTTACTTTTACCGGTATAGACGGGATTAATATTTTTAAGGCTCCTGTCCTGGCGATGCTGTTTGTTGGTGGCATGGTTCCCGTAGTATTTTCAGCCCTTGCCATCAATTCTGTTGGAAAGGCCGCAATGCAAATGGTAAACGAGGTGCGCAGGCAGTTTAAAGAAATTCCTGGTATCCTTGAAGGAACAGCTAAACCACAGTATGATAAGTGCGTGGAAATCTCTACCAACGCCGCTCTAAGGGAAATGCTTTTACCCGGAGTTCTAACCATTGGTTTTCCTATTGTAATCGCCCTTTTGCCCATGCTTTTTGGCTACGATAACCAGCTGATTGCTGAAATGCTTGGAGGCTATATGGCAGGAGTTACCGTGAGCGGTGTTTTGTGGGCTATTTTTCAGAATAATGCCGGTGGCGCGTGGGATAATGCCAAGAAATCTTTTGAAGCGGGAGTGATGATTAACGGGGAGATGACCTACAAAGGTTCTGATGCCCATAAAGCAGCAGTTACCGGCGATACCGTGGGAGATCCTTTTAAAGACACTTCCGGCCCTTCCATGAATATTCTTATAAAGCTAACCTGCCTTATTGGCCTGGTGCTGGCGCCAATTCTTGGAGGCCATACCACAGATGCTGAAGAGGTTCATGAGGAACAGGTTGGTGTGCATCAGGTGGAAAACAGCAGCCGTAATAATCAACTGGAAATGGACAATTGATAATTAAAAAATTATATCAAGCAATAGTATAAAAGCCCTTTAGAATTTCAGAATTTTCTACTGAAAATTACTTGTGGTAAATATTAATTTCCTTTTAAAACAATTTTCTAACTTTTAATGATTGCTTTTTTTAAGAGGTTATATGAATTATGAAGATTTAACTACTTTGGGAATAGCCCTGGGTTTGGGGATGTTGGTAGGTTTACAGCGGGAACATTCAAATCAGGCAATCGCAGGGGTACGTACCTTTACAATAATTTCTATTCTTGGTGCTGTGGCCGGCTTTTTGACCCGGGACATGCAAAATGAATTCATTCTTCCGGCCCTGGGCCTTTATCTCGCGGCTTTGGTGTACACCGGCGGGAGAAGCAAAGAAGATAAAAGAGATCCGGGAAAAACTACCGAAGTTGCTATTCTGCTCATGTTTGCCATTGGGGCCTACCTTGTCCTGGGAAACCGGATAATTGGAGTGGTGGCGGGAGGTCTGCTAACCATGCTGCTGTACGCCAAATCCCATCTTCATGATTTTATTGAAAAATTAAAAGATTCTGATGTTTCTGCGATTATGACTTTAGCAGGAATTTTCCTTATTATTTTGCCCATTCTGCCAGACCAGACCTACGGCCCGTATGATGTGCTGAATCCTCATAACATCTGGCTTATGGTTGTTTTTATCGTGGGCCTTAGTGTGGTGGGATACTTCATCTATAAATTTGTAGGAAAGGATTCCGGGGTGATTTCTAACGGAATTCTTGGCGGGCTCATTAGCAGTACCGCTACAACGGTTAGTTTCGCACGGAAACAAAAACAGGCGCCTGATATTGCCAGAATTGCGGTTTTTGTCATCACCACTGCTTCGGCAATTGCCCTGGCCAGGGTTTTAATAGAAATTTCTGTAGTGGCGCCGGCTCAATTGCCCATGCTGGCCATGCCTATAGCTTTTAATTTTGTGGTGATGTGTCTTATTTGTGCCTGGCTTTTTATACCGTAAAAAAGGATAAGGATGCCGGCGAACTTCCTGAACCCGAAAACCCTGCCCAGTTTAAGGCAGCCCTTATTTTTGGCCTTTTATACGGAGTTATTTTGTTGCTGGTGGCATTTGCAAAAGAACAGTTTGGCAACGAGGGCCTTTACATTGTGGCAATTATTAGCGGGCTTACAGATGTTGATGCCATAACACTTTCTATGTCTAATATGATAAAAGGAGGAGGGGTTTCCACCAGTCTTGGCTGGAAACTTATCTTGCTGGCTTCTCTGGCCAATCTTTTATTTAAGGGAATAATGGCTATGGTAATAGGAACGGGTAAAATTGTAAAGTGGCTGGCTCTTACTTTTGGACTTTCCATAGCAATAGGCATGATTACCATTTTCCTGTGGCCCGAAAACTGGCATTTTTAATCCCTCTTCTTCGGAAAATTTAAAAGGTTAAATCCTGACTAATAACTTGCTAAACTTATTATAATCCCGGTAATGCCTGCCTGAATTCCCATTGGTAAATTGTACATTAATACTTCAAAATAGTGATAAACAAAAAAAAGTTATGGGAAGATTAGAAGGAAAAACCGCCATTATTACCGGCGGTGCAACAGGAATTGGGGAAGCAATTGCAAAAAAATTCAGCATTGAAGGCGCAAAGGTCATGCTAATTGGGTTGCCTGATAATCCTGTAGATAAAGTTGTAGAAGAGATCAATTCAGGAAAAGGTGAAGCCATTGGCTTTTCAAAAGATATCTCTTCGGAAGAAAACATAAAAGAAGCTATTAAAACAGCTATTAATAAATGGCAGAAACTTGATATTCTTATCGATAATGCGGGAGTTTTCCCTGAAACCAATACGGCAGATGAGTTCTCTGTGGATGCTTTTGATAACCTTATAAAGAATAATATTCGTACCACTTTCCTGTTCACCAAGCACGCCTTGCCGGAACTGCAGAAAACTAAAGGTTGTATAGTGGCCGCAGGTTCTGAAGCCGGTTTGCTGGGGATTCCACAGGTGGCTGTTTATGGCGGTACAAAAGGTTTTATACATTCTTTTATAAAAGGAATTGCCGGGGAACAGGCTAAAAATGGCGTAAGGGCCAATGTGGTTGCGCCCGGGGCTGTAGATACGGCCTGGACGCATAAAGAACAGGGGCCAATGGATGAGCAGATGGAAGAAATGATGGTGAATGCCACTCCAATGGGCCGCCGCGGCACGGTGGAGGAAATCGCAAATGTATATTGCTTCCTTGCCTCAGATGAAGCTTCTTTTGTTACCGGTTCTATTTACTCGGTAGATGGTGGAATTACCATTTCCAAAGGGGCGATGGGGAAACAGGTGCCTGATGAAATGCGCGATAAAAAGGTAAATCTGGATGTAAAACATTCCAGGGAAGGCGCTACCGAAGAAAAGTAAAATTTAAAGCCTAAGCTCACTAAAGCCTTTGCTGTTTCAAATTTTCGATGGAATGGGAAAGGCTTCTTTATTTGAGCATTTTTAATAGGTGGCGGGCGCTGGGATGGGAAAGTGCTGATGTTAAAGTTAAATCAGCGTTAATCAACAGCGATAACTTATAAAAATTCTTCAATTATTGTAGCTTTAAGAGAGAATCCAATTATTAAATTTTTCTGTTATGGCTAAAGATCATGGACCACAAATCAAAAATGATAAGCAATACGAGGAATTGCGTGACAAGGGCATGAGTAAAAGTAAAGCCGCCCGTATTGCTAACGATCCCAATTCCGGCAAAAAAGGAGGGAAGGCAGATAAATATGAAGAAAGGACCAAAGAAGACCTTTACGAAGAAGCCAAAAAGGTGGGAATAGAAGGCAGGAGCGAAATGAGTAAAAAGGAACTTATTAACGCATTGCGTAATCACTAGGGGCAGATGAGATCTATTTGGAACGGCTCTATTAGCTTTGGACTGGTTTCTATTCCGGTAAAATTATATTCCGGTTCAGAGGAACGTAAACTGGACCTGGACATGCTGGACAGGCATGACCATTCCCGCATAAGGTATAAACGGGTAAATGAATCTACAGGAAAGGAAGTGCAGTGGAAGGACATTGTAAAAGGCTTTAAGAAAGATGAAGGTTATGTAGTGCTGGAAAAAGAGGATTTTGAAAGTGCCAATCTCAAGAAGAGCAGGACTATAGATATTGAAGAATTTATTGATGAGGAAGAAGTAGCCGATGTTCTTTTTAAGAAACCTTATTTTCTTGAACCACAAAAGGAAGGCGGGAAATCTTATAACCTTCTTCGGGATGCGCTAAAGAAAACTGAAAAACTTGGAGTGGCAACTTTTGTGATGCGGCAGAAGGAACATCTTAGCCTGGTTGGCGTTTACAAAGATGCGCTGGTTTTACACGTTATTCGGTTTGCAGATGAAATTCGGGATCCTTCAGATTTAAAATTGCCAGATACCAAGGTGAAGAAAAAAGAAGTAGATATGGCTATTTCGCTTATAGAACAATACACAAGCGAATTCAGTTTCGAAAAATTCAAGGATGTCTATAATGACCAGCTTATAAAGATTATTGAATCTAAATCTGCGGGGAAAACGGTGCAGCCTGAAGACTTTGAAAGCAAACCAACTCCTGCCAAGGATTTGATGTCCCAGTTAAAAGCAAGTTTAGAAAAAAAGAAAAAAGGCAAGGCATCATAAACTATGAGTCTTGAAGATTACATAAAAAAAAGGGACTTTTCCAAAACCCCCGAGCCGGGAGGTGATATAAGCAATGAGAACCAGGGCCGCTTTGTAATCCAGAGACATAAAGCCACGCGGCTGCATTACGATTTACGGCTGGAAATGGAAGGAGTGCTTAAAAGCTGGGCGGTTCCCAAAGGCCCTTCCATGAATCCTTCAGATAAACGCCTGGCCATTCAAACAGAAGACCACCCTATTAAATATCTCAATTTCCACGGAACCATTCCCAAAGGCAATTACGGCGCTGGCGAAATGACCATCTGGGATGAAGGCGAATACCATTCTGCAGAGGCTTCCGGGGACAAAGACCTGGTGGAGCAGCTTAAGAAAGGCAACCTTAAAATAAGTTTTTCAGGAAAGCGTATAAAAGGGGAATTTGCGCTGGTGCATACCCGTGGGGGAAAAGACAATCAATGGCTGCTCATTAAAAAGAAAGATGAATTTTCTACAGATCTTAATTATGATGCAGAGGCTTATGCCCCTTCCGAAGAAAAAAAGAAGCCAAAAGTAAGAAAACTTAATCCTGAAGATCCCGTAAGGCCAATGCTGGCCACATCAACAAAAGAAATTTTTAATGATCCCGAATGGATTTACGAGCTTAAATGGGACGGTTACCGTTTAATTGCCAATATTGATAATGGCAATGTGAAAATCCATTCCCGTAACGGGATTTCCTATAATTCAAAATTTCCCAACCTCGTGAAAGACCTGGAGCAAGTTCAGCAGGATGTAATTTTGGATGGAGAGGTGGTGGTATTGGATAAAAACGGGATGCCGGTATTTCAGGAGTTGCAAAATTACGATTCCACTACAAAAGGTGCTTTGCGTTTTTATGTTTTCGATATGCTGTATCTTAATGGCCACAGCATGTTAGAGCTGCCGCTTTTAGAACGGAAAAGCCTTATTCCCGATGTGCTGGAAGAAACAAATATAAGCCTGTACTGCGACCATGTGGAGGGGATGGGAAGTGCCTTTTATAAAAAAGCCATAGACGCGGGTATGGAAGGCGTAATTGCGAAAAAAGCAGACTCCACTTACACCCCGGGCTACCGTACGGAACACTGGCTGAAAATAAAGGCAATGGAAAGTCAGGAAGCCATTATTTGCGGTTATACCGAATCTGATAAAGACAGTTCGGTTTTCAGGTCGTTGATCCTGGGCCTGCTGGAAAATAATAAATTAAAATATATAGGGAATTGCGGCACCGGTTTTTCCCACGCGGAACAAAAAGAGTTGCTGGAGCAGCTGAAAGCCCTGGAAACTGAAGAAAACCCGTTTGAAAAAAAGATAAATCTCAAAGGCAGGAAACCGGTTTGGGTAAGGCCGGAACTTATATGCGAAATAAAATTTTCTGAATGGACCAAGAGCGGCAATATGAGGCATCCATCCTTTAAAGGATTGCGGCAGGACAAAAATATAACAGAAATACATAAAGAGAAAAAAACTACAAATCCCGAAGAAGCCCCTGAAACCGAAATAGGATCCAACCAGCTGGAAATTGGAGGGATTCCGGTAAGTTTTACCAACCTTGAAAAAGTTTACTGGCCGGAGAGTGGCTATAGAAAATATGATCTTATAGATTACTATTTGCAGGTTTCAGAATATATGATGCCATATTTAAAAGACCGGCCGCAAAATTTGCACCGGCACCCCAACGGGATAAACCAGACCGGATTTTATCAAAAAGACAATGAAGGCCTGCTGGAAGACTGGGTGGAAACGGTGAAAATCTTCTCCAAACATAATAATCGCGATATAGAATACATGCTGTGCCAGAATGAAGCTACCTTGCTGTACATGGCAAATCTGGGATGTATAGAAATCAACCCGTGGAATTCCAGAATTGGCTGTCTGGAAAATCCCGATTATACGGTAATTGATATTGACCCTACAGATAAAAACACTTTTGAAGAAGTGATTGAAGTTGCCCAGGCAGTTAAGGAGGTCCTGGATAAAGCAAAAATTGAAGGTTTCTGTAAAACTTCCGGCTCCAGTGGAATACATGTTTATATTCCCCTGGGTGCAGAATATACTTATGAGGAAGCCAGGGATTTTACCAAATTACTTTGTTATTTTGTTCAGGAGAAAACTGGCAAATTAACCAGTATGGAGCGCGCCGTAAAAAGCAGGAAAGGCAAAATTTACCTGGATTTTCTTCAGAACCGGAGAGGACAAACTTTAGCTGCGCCTTATTGCGTGCGGCCAAAAAAAGGAGCTACGGTCTCTGCGCCCCTTAAGTGGGAAGAGGTGAAAAAAGGATTAAAACTCTCTGATTTTAATATTAAAAATATGCCGGAAAGGATAGAAAAAGAGGGAGATTTGTTTAAAGGGGTCCTGGGTAAGGGAATAGATATGGGAGAGGTGCTGGAGCGGCTTAATAGTTAAAAAAGAAGAAAATTTAATGCTGAAACGTTTAAAAAAACTGGTGGGTAGGTACAGTAATTATGACCAGATTTTGCTGGTTCCTTACCGCAGTTACGGCACCTATTCAAGATTATATGTAAAAGGAAGAGCGCTGGACAATGAACCGCTAAATATTGTACAGGACCAATCTATCTTCAGGACAATAAAAAATACCTGGAAACAATTTGACAGTTTTGAAATTCCCGATGTTGAAGTGGAATTGGTTTTACCGGGAAAAGTAAATTTAACGGCAAAAACCAATTCAGAAGGTTATTTTTTATTTGATAAAACCCTTGAAAACAATATAGCCGAGCATGCTTCCAACGAAGGATGGATTCCCTACAAATTGCATTTTAAAGAAAAACTGGATCCGGGAACAGCGCTTTTGGAAAGCCATTTTCAGGGAGAATTTCTTGTTCCTCCCGTAGATGCCGAATTTGGGGTGATAAGCGATATTGATGATACTATTTTACATACCGGCGTGACTTCTTTTTTAAAATGGCGGCTCCTGAAAAATTCATTGCTCACCAATGCCTACAAGAGAATTCCGTTAAAAGGTGCACCTAATTTTTACAAAAAGCTGCAGGCCGGTATAAGCGGGAAGAACAGGAACCCCATGTTTTATCTAAGCAATAGTCCATGGAATCTATATGAATATCTTAAGCTTTTTCTCGATCATAATAATTTTCCAAAAGGGGCCATATTGCTCAGGGATTTCCGCACCCCTTTTGATGCCGCTACTAAACCTGAAAAGCCTCATAAACAAAAAGAAATCATCAATATCCTTAAGGCTTATCCGGACCTTAAATTTATCCTGATAGGTGACAGTGGCGAGCATGATGCTTCTATTTATACAGATATTGCCGCGCAGTATTCAGACAGGATCCTGGCAATTTATTTGCGCAGCGTTACGCATAAAGGCAGTATGGAAAGAGTGAGGAGTGTAATCGATAATTTTGATTCGACTCCTGTTTTGCTTGCAGATTCTTCAGAAGAAGCTATACAGCATGCGCGGGAAAACGGATTTATTCAATAAGCCGGATTTTAAACGCAACCTTTTGCGCCTTGGAACATCTTTAAAGAAAGGTGTAAATCTCGTATTATGAAGAAACTCGTTCTAATTTTGGTCTTTCCCGTATTTATTTCATGCAATAAGGATGATGATAATATTAAAAGCGAAAGCACTGATGCTGTAATTTTTGGGGAAGTTTACGGTATGTGCGGCGGGGATTGCAGGAACCTTTTCCTTCTTAATGACGAAGGCCTTTACAAAGATGCCGATAGCGATACATAATATGGAAATTGGGAAGAAACAGCGTTTACCATGGTGGGAATGGCTTCAGAAAAATATGGGCTGGCCCAAGGTCTTTTAGACGTTCCACAAGAGCTGATTATGATGACTGATGAGGAGATGGGCAAACAAATTGTAGCCGATTTTGATTATTTCCTTCACGTAGAGAAAAATGGCAAATCTTATAACTGGTTATTTGATGAACCTGAAGAAGGCCTCTCTGAAGAAGTACAACAATACCTTGAAAAGGTCATAGCTGTAAATGAGCAGCTTTCAGAATAAAAACAGCCCTGAAGCAGTACTTCAGGGCTGAATTTTCAATTTTTTTATAGTCCTTCTTGCTAATCATCTATACTTGTTCCCACAGATGCTCTTTTAGCCATTGGTGATTTTCTTGGCATTGTTCTGAAAATATGATCCCACAGGGCTGAAGAAACTCCAAAAGCGCGGTCTGGTTCGCGATAATGATGAATGCTGTGATGATGCCATAAAGTCTTCAGGAAATTGTTAGGCACTTTAAAGGCATGCACCGAATAGTGGACCGCGAGATAGGCAGCGTAGCCAATTAGAAATCCCGCCAGGAACCCGAATACATAATCTCCCAGGACTGCCCGGTAGATAATAAAAAGTACAGTGGCAATAATAAGGCTTAACAGCGGTGGCATTGCCAGCCGGGATTTATCTTTGGGATAATCGTGATGCACGCCATGCATCGTGTAAGAAATTTTCTTTTTTCGCTCGCTGGTAGCCGGGATGTGGTACAAATACCGGTGCATAATGTATTCCACAAAAGTGAAAAAGAACAATCCTGCGACAAAGAGAAGCACCATCATTGGAGCTTCAAAACCCTTTTCAATAATTCCGTAGTAGATAAGCGCGGCAGCAATTACCGAAAAAATGATAAGCGGAAGCGAAATATGGGTATGCGTTAATTTTTCAAGAATGGGGTTATCAAACAATTTTGGCGAGCCTTTATGTTTTGGCCTTTTTAATTTTGTAGATTCCATAACAGCAAATTTTTAGAATAATCCGTGTAATTCTCCATCAATCCTATTGATAATATCTCCCAGATCTTCAGGATTTTCTACGAAGTTAATATTATCAACGTCAATTATCAACAAATTGCTCTTATTATAATCATGCACCCAGGCCTCATATCTTTCATTCAACCTGCTCAGGTAATCTATGGAAATAGAATTTTCATAATCCCTGCCACGCTTCTGGATTTGTGCAACCAGGTTAGGAATACTGCTTCTCAGGTAAATAAGAAGGTCCGGCCCCTGCACCACGCTTTCCATAAGGTCAAAAAGGGATTTGTAATTTTCAAAATCCCGGTTGGGCATTAATCCCATAGCATGCAGATTGGGGGCAAAAATATAGGCGTCTTCGTAAATAGTGCGGTCCTGGATAATGTCTTTGCCACTTTCCCTTATTTGAAGAATCTGCCTGAACCTGCTGTTTAAAAAGTAAATTTGAAGATTAAAAGACCATCGTTCCATTTTATTATAAAAATCCTCCAGGTACGGGTTTTCCAGAACATCTTCAAATTGTGGTTCCCATTTATAATGTTTGGCTAGTAATTTAGTAAGGGTGGTTTTTCCAGCTCCAATATTCCCGGCGATGGCTACGTGCATAAAGTAAAAATTTAGGGTGGTTTGTTGATGCCGCTGCTAGAGCAGCTGGGCAAAGATAATAGTTTCAAATAAAATAGTGGTTTTCCTGCTGCACACAATCTCTTAAATGTTTTGCTGAAATTTTTACAAATACCGGCTGCGTAAAAGTTTCTTAAAGATTTTATGGCTTGCCGGATAAAAAGTAAATTACCCGTTAAATTGTCTTTTAATGAAGAAGTTATTTATTCTCTTACTCCTGCTTTTCACCGTTTCCTGTAGCAGCGATGATCCCGGCGATGTGCTCTTTTCTTCGGAAATTGTAAAAGTTACCAGTGCCAGATATTCTGCGAGTAATGTAGATTTTGACAATACGCTCTCGGGATTTATGGCTGCCGTAAACGAGGAAGACAGCCTGCAGGTTTTTCTTGAAGTGAACCACTCTGCCAATGCTATCGCCCTGGGACGAGTGCTCAATCCCACCAGGACCGTATTCTTCGGAAGTCCGGGGATGATGGTTCCTCTTTTAATGGAAAATCAGCTGGCGGGGCTCGATTTGCCTCAAAAAATGATGTTTTATCAGAATGAGAATTCTGAAGTTTTCTCGGTATATAATTCTATAGCCTATATTTCCTCAAGGTACAACCTGGAACAGGCAAACCACCTTCAGAACTCGGCCGTATTACTCAGGAACCTCGCCAATGCTTCTACGATGGCCGAGGTTAGGACTGCGGCAGACCTTCTGGTAGCACCGGGAGAGGGAATTATTACCAAAGAAAGTACACTTTCTATTGAAGAAACCTATAACGGTATAAAAAGTAGAATCAGCGCCCGGGACAATCTCACTATTTTAGCTGAAATAGATTTTCAGGAGTATTCGCCGGAAGAGAATTCCAAGGCATTTTTAAGGCCAACACGACTCATAATTTTTGGAATGCCGCAGCTAAGTACGCCTCTTATGCGGAATTCCCAAACTTTGGCTCTGGATTTACCTCAAAAAATACTGGTTTGGGAGGATTCAGGCGGTGTGGTACAGGCCTCTTATAATGATCCTTCCTTTTTAGCAGAGCGCCATGAGCTGCCTTCCGACTCTGAAGAAATTCAGCAAATAACCGCTATCCTGAACCAGCTTGTTGAAGCGGGGCCTTAAAACGAGATTGGTTAATGCCCTTATGCTGTATGAACATCCCTGTTTCTGGTGAATGTCAAAATTATAAATCTTCAGAAGATCATTGACACCGAAAGTGAGGTGGTAAAAATGAAAGTGATATTAAAAAAAGAATGGCTTCCATTTAAAAACTTCAGAAGAATAAGAACATTCCCCGCATTTGGAGAAGGTCCAGAGGCAGTCTATAAAATCTGTAAGCATGTGAAACAGCAACCCTATAAAAATCAATTTTAGCAGGTGGTTTTTTGTAAAAATTGAGCCAAAAAAATAAATAATGATCGCGGGTACCGAGTGTAATGGGTGATAACCTATTCCGCAGCGATGAGGGTCAAAAACGGGACTGGCAAAAATATGGTCCAGGTCTACCAGCATTGTCGATATCAAAATGAGCCAGTTTCGCTTCCAGTTTTGTCTGTCATAAAACCAGGCAATGGCTCCTACAGCGATAAAATGAAGAAAATAATGAGTGAAAGCCTGGAACATTTATTTGTCGGGATGCCCATTTGTTGGTTCCTCTTTTTCTCTCTTTTGAGGTTTCAGGAGTTTATTAAGTTTTCTTTCCAGCGCAATGTAACGGGCAATTCCCACCGTAATAAAAATTACACAAATAAATAGCGAGAGGTACCCCAGCCATTTTACATGCTCGTATTCCTTAATTTGCAAAAGCGCCAGGCCTCCAATCAGCAAATAAAGCGAAGCCCTTATATAAGATAAAGCAGTACGTTCATTTGCCAGCTTAGTGCGTTCCAGCGCGAGGTGTTCCCTCAGCAGTTTTTCATCAATTATTCTGGTTTTAAAGGGGTTGTGTAGCCTTACTTTTCTCATACTGCAATGATAAATAGAATTTTCATCAGTTGAAAATGAACAGAAGCTTTGTTATTCGTCCTGATTTGAACCTGAAAGAAAGATAATTAGAAAAAATAAGTTTACCAGAAGGAGCCCAAGTTCTTTCAATGATCTTATTTCTTCAGGAGATAATATTACAAGGGCCAGAACACGGGCACCAGTATAAGGATGATAATAAGTAAAATAATGGTAAGGGGAACTCCGGCTTTTATAAAATCTATAAATTTATACCTGCCGGGACCATACACGAGGATGCAGGAAGGCTCAAAGGGAGTGATTAAAGAGACCGATGCGCCCAGCATAATGGCAATTGCGAAAGTTCGGGGTTCGGCATTCAGGATCTGGGCGGCTTCTATGGCAACCGGCAGCACCACCAGGGCAGCAGCGGCGTTAGACATAGGTTGGGTAAGCAGGATGACCAGGATTACAAATCCCGCCAGTACGTACCGCACCCCAAAATCTCCCAGCAGGGCTATAATGTTTACGGCAAGAAATTCTGAAGCCCCAGAATTATGCATGGCAGTCCCAAAGGCGCTCATCCCGCCAATGAGGATAAGTAATTTCCAGTTCATAATTTCATAAGCGCGCTCCACACTTATAGCGCCAACAACAACAGTGAGCAGTGCCGCCGTTAGAAAAGCAATAGATAATGGCACCAGCTGAAAGGACGCGACAATTATGGCAATTATAAAAGCCAGGGCAGAAAATATGCCTTTTCGCTCCTTAAACATATTTACCTTAAAATCTCCCATTACAGAAAATTCCACGGAGTGCTTCATGGCTTCTATAGATTCTTCAGTTCCCTGTACCAGCAGCACATCTCCAATCCTGAATTTTAAGCTGCCAATCTTTTGAGAAATAGTGCTTCCAAAACGATGAATCCCAAGAACAACCAGGTCGTAATTTTGCCTGAACCTTATTTCTTTCAGTGATCTATCGGCCAGGATCGAGCCCGGCGTCACCAGTACCTCCATAAGCCTTACCTTATCGCTCTGGATTTCGGTACTGGCAATGGTATCGGCCAGTACCTCAAGCCCCACGGCTTCCTTTACTTTTATAAGATCTTCCATTTTACATTCCACAAGCAAAATATCATTTAATTCCAGCCGTGTAAAGCGGTTCGGGATCAATTCATCTTTGCCCCTAATGATCTTTATTATTCTTACCTCCCATTTTGCCAGTTCAGACTGGAATGCAAGTTCCCCAATAAGGTCTGAATTTTCCCTTATTACGATTTCTGAAAGATACTCCTTGATCTTA
This sequence comes from Autumnicola aciditolerans, assembly GCF_041679265.1. Taxonomy (NCBI): domain Bacteria; kingdom Pseudomonadati; phylum Bacteroidota; class Flavobacteriia; order Flavobacteriales; family Flavobacteriaceae; genus Autumnicola; species Autumnicola aciditolerans. The sequence goes on along the minus strand of NZ_JBGFSM010000001.1, from coordinate 83,192 downwards.
TATTCTTCAGCAAAGCTTCCTTCTTTATGATCCGGGAGGATTTTTTTCCAGAAAAGCAGGATAAAAACAATCCCGGTAATGCAAAGGATGAGACCTATTCCGAAGATTTCAAAAAAATGAAGGGCTTCCATCCCCACGCTGGCAATATAGCCGCTAACTGCAACATTGGTAGACGTGCCAATAAGCGTACAGGTGCCGCCAAGTATGGAAGAATAAGCTACCGGAATAAGCACTTTTGAGGGGCTTATATTTAGTTTCCTGCAAATACCCACCACAGGGCCGGTAACCAGCGCGGTAACCGTGGTGTTATTCATAAAAGCTGAAAAGGAGCCGGTAATAAACATGGTATAAGCGATAAAAAGGGTGTTGCTTTTGGTGCGTTTTACCAGGGTGGCGCCAAGTTTATCCAGTAATCCGGTTTCAGATAATGCCCCGGAAATTACAAATACCGAAGCCAGGATAATCATAAAATCGCTGCTGAAGCCTTCAAAAGCTTCAGCCGGGGTGAGGATGCCCGTAAGGCTTAAAATTACCAGAAGGCCAATGGTAACCACATCAACAGAAAACTTTTCTGTCGCAAAAAGAATTATGGCGGCAATCAACAAGCCGATTACTATAATTATTTCCATAAAACTTTTTTTAAGGAAACTAAAGATATATAAAATAAAGGCAGGTTTTTATTCGGAATTTAAAGCGGTTTGTTATTTACAGTTTTCTCCTATTCAAAGAACCAACAGGATCTGGGCAGGACCACAGCTACATTGACTTCTTCTAAATAAAATGACAGCTTTTGAGGAAAGCAAGCCGGCCTGGCTATCCGGAATTTTTAAAGAGTCGGTTCAAAACTTGGGTTGAGGTTAGTGTTTTTTTGCCCACTTTTATTTTGCCACATATAAGTTTACATCCCTCTTAAATCCCCGCCATCTATCGGAATTTGTGTCCCGCTGATGTATGCAGCCTTATCTGAAGCTAAAAAACTTACCAGATAACCATATTCTTTGGGATCTCCTATGCGGCGCACAGGTATTGTAGCTTCCATTTCTTTAAGAACTTCAGCCTGGTCAACATGGCGTTCTTTGGCTTTTTTACTGTTCAGGTTCACAAGTCGCTGTGTATCAAAGTACCCGGTGAGAATACTGTTTACGGTTATCTGGTCTGGGCCTACTTCTCTGGAAAGGCTTTTGGCCCAGGTTACCAAAGCTGCCCGCAGGGTGTTGGACAGCACCAGCTCTGGCTTTGGCTCTTTAACCGAGACGGAGGCAACATTTATTACGCGCCCCCAGCGCTGTTTCCGCATGTGCTTTAAAGCCAGTTCAGTAGTATAAACATTTACTTTAAATAGCAGATCAAATGCCTGCTGATAATCCTCTATGCCTTTCTCCAGAGCAGTTCCCGCAGGAGGTCCCTGGGTATTATTAACCAGGATATCTACGGTATTTGTCTCAAAATACGGTTTAATTCGCTGCTTATAATCCTCAAAATCATTAAAATTGACCACCAGAATCTGGTGGTTCTGCTCCTGGTCTTTGGGAAGCTCATCAACGATGGACTTTAATTTCTCTTCGCTGTGGGACATAAGTGTTACACTGGCGCCGCTTTCGGCAAGTTGCCGGGCAATGGCTTTGCCAATACCGGCACTGCTTCCGCCTACAAGGGCTTTTTTATGAGAAAGGTTAATGTGCATAATTTAATTTTTAGGATCGAAATTGTTCAGTTTTTCAATCTTAAAGTTAAAAAAAGTAGGCTCTGGAGCAGCCTGAATTTACATTCTTTTTATACCTTCCAATAAAAGCTACAGATGAAGATAATTTTACAAATTTCAATGCTACTGTTCTTAATTATCCCGGCAGCAGCACAAAATTCCGTAGAAGAAGATAAAAAGCAGATAAAGAATCTAATTGTCAATTCTTTTGATGATATTTTATCTAAAATGAATAGCGAAAAACTGGCAAAATATTACACTAACGATTTTCTACTTCTGGAAAACGGGGAAATTTGGGATATAGACGATATTAAGGATTACATTAGCAATGCCAGGAAACAGGGGCCGCTGCCAGAGAGGATAAATTCCTTCGATTTTATTGAAATTAAAATCGTGGGTAAGATGGCCTGGGCAGCCTATCATAATAATGCTGTTTTTAAAATAGATAATGAAACCAGGAACGAAATGAACTGGCTGGAAAGCGCAACCGCCATACGTACTCCAGATGGCTGGAAGCTGCAAATGCTCCATTCCACCATCCTGCAGAATCAACAATGAAAATTGTAAAGCTTTAGGCTTCTGCCCGCATATAATTGCAATTAAATAAAAATTACTTTCAAACTGGAATTTTAATGAGCATCTCCAACAAACCTGAAGTATGGCTAAGAGGAAAAATCCCGGAAGTGCCTGATTTACTACAGCCTGCCGCCCATGCTTTGCTACAATCTGCGGAAGAGGTTAGCAGGTACACTGAAGATTTTCCGGAAGAGTTGCTGTGGGCAAAACCTGCGGGAAGAGCTTCGGTGGGTTTCCATCTTCAGCATATAACCGGAGTGTTAGACAGGATGCTCACTTATGCTGAAGGAAAAGGCTTAAGTGATCTTCAGTTTGAATATTTAAGGCAGGAAGGTTCAGCTTCAGAAAAAATTGGTATAGAAAAACTTGTGGCCGCTTTTCAGCAAAAAGTAGCTGAAGCTTTAGAAATTTTTAAAAATACTTCGGAAACAATTTTAACAGAGAAAAGAACGGTGGGCAGAAAAAAGTTGCCTTCTTCCGTAATAGGACTTTATTTTCATGCCGCAGAACATAGTCAGCGGCATGTTGGCCAAATGCTGGTAACCATAAGTGTACTGAAAATAAGCTAAAAAGGCAAGTTGCTTAAATCCACATTCCCGCCTGAAATTATTATTCCAATTTTCTTATTCCTGAATTTTTCATTTTCCCGCAGCACGGCAGCAAGGGCGGTGGCGCTGGAGGGTTCTATAACAATTTTCATCCTTTCCCATATCAATTTTAGAGCTTCAATAATTTCTGCTTCTTCCACCCTTATAATTTCGGAAACATATTTTTGAATAATGGGAAAGTTCTTATCGCCCAGCTGGGTTTTTAAGCCATCGCCAATGGTATCGGTGGTTTTATTGGTTTCAATTTTTCCGCTTTTTAAAGAACGATAGGCATCATCAACTTCAAAAGGTTCTGCTCCTATGGTTTGGCAATTATTTCCGAAGAAATGGGCCGCAAGGGCAGTACCGGCAACCAGGCCGCCACCTCCAACAGGAGTCACCATAAAATCCAGGTCTTGATGCTCTTTAAGCAATTCCATAGCAGCAGTGCCCTGCCCCAAAATCACATTCGTATTATTTGAAGGATGCAGAAATGCCGCACCGGTTTCCCTCATGATTTTTTCGGCAGTTTCTTCCCGATCTTTAAGATTGGGCGCACATTCCGTTATTTTACCGCCATAAGTTTTTACGGCATCTTTCTTTACCTGTGGGGCAGTAGATGGCATGACGATATATGCCGGGACCCCAAGGCTTTTTGCCGCCAAAGACAGAGCCTGGGCAAAATTACCGGAAGAATGGGTAACCACTCCTTTTTGCTGTTGTTCCTTTGAAAGCTGAAGAATTGCGTTGGTAGCGCCCCGCATTTTAAAAGCGCCCATCCGTTGAAAGTTTTCACATTTAAAATAAAGATCTGCGCCGGAAATTTTGTTTAGCAACCCAGATTGAAGAACCGGTGTGATATGAATGTAGGGAAGTATCCTTTTGTGGACTTCTTCGAGCTCCTGTTTTGAATGCATAGTTAAAATTTGTTCTAAAATTAGGCTTTTCGGTGCAATGAGAAAGACTTTTTCAGCGAGGAAGTTTTTCACGAGTATAATTAGAGGAAGCGAAAAATGAGAATTTAGAAAATAAGAAAAGAGGCCTTCCAAAGGGTAATAAATCTAGAAGGCCTTAAATTTATTAAGCTTGATCTTCTTCCTCTATAGGAATAGCAAGAATGGGAATTTTGGCATTTTTCAGCAGTTTTAGAGAAATGCTTTCAGATAGAAGATTATGTAAAAAGCTATGCTTATGGGTACCCACAATCATAAGATCAGAATTCAATTTTTCAGCTTCCTTTAAAACCGATTCTACGGTAGAACCCTGGATGAGCAGGGCTTCAGATGCTATTTCCTTGTTAAGGAAAGCATCCCGCAACGCCTGCAGGCTGCGGTGCTCGTCCTTGAATTCTTCCGCTTTAAAATCCCTTATATATTGAGGACCTGGTTCATAGCCAACAAAATCCGGGTCGGGCTCTGCGACATGGATAAGCCAGATTTTGGCTTGATATTTTTCAGCAAGGCTTTCAGCATAGCTTAGCAGTTCTCCCACGCTTTCATTAAAGTCCACCGCCACCATTATGTTTTTAATCCCAAGCATTTGCTGAAGTTTTAATTCACTAATAACCTTTTTCCCTTTGCACCACGTTCTTCAATAATCGCTCCTCTTTCATATGCTCATAATTTTCAATAATTTGAGGAACTACAGAAATTGCACTGGTCACACTCGCAGTGTGTGGAGTGATGAGTATTTCTGGATTTTCCCAAAACGGATGTCTCTCCGGAAGGGGTTCTTCCCTAAAGACATCCAGGGCCGCCCCGGATAAATGCCTGCTGCCAATCATTTCCAGTAAATCGTGCTCCACAAGATGTTCCCCACGCGCAACATTAATAACGTAGGCGCCTTTGGGCAGCTTTTCAAACAAATCGCCATTCAGGATATTTTCGGTTTTTGGAGTTAAAGGGAGCAGGCAAATCAAAATATTAGATTTCGAAAGAAACTCTTCCAGTCCATCTTCACCACAATAGGTGTTCATGTCTTTTTTATCTTTTTCGCTTTTGGCCCAACCCAGCACATTAAATCCGTTGCCGGAAAGTTTTTCTCCCACGGCCGATCCTAGTACTCCCACGCCCATAATCCCCACGGTAACATTATGCGGCCTTTGGTATGGTGTGCGATCCCAGCTTTTATCCTTTTTCTGGGCCTGGTAAACTGTAAGCTTTCTGGTGTGGTTCATCACCAGGCTAAGCACAAAATCCCCCATATCTTTAGTAAGCTGGTCATCTACTACTTTAGTGATTGTGATATGTTCCGGCAGTTCTTTATCGCTGGTGATATGGTCTACCCCTGCACCCATAGAGGCCACAACCTTAAGGTTTGGGTAATTTTTGAACAAACCGCGGGGGTGGTTCCAAACCAGCGCAAATTCCACTTCTTCTTTATTATGGTCTTCAGGATAAACAAAAATATTTAGTCCTGGCTTTTTTTCTTTTAAAGCTTCTACCCATGGTTGCGGTTCTTTGCCGGGACAAACAATTAATAATGACATTTTCTTTTTTTTTAAAATTACTATTAGCTCACAAATGCGCTAAAGCCGGTAATAGCCCTGCCTACAATTAATGAGTTTATTTCTTTAGTTCCTTCATAGCTGTAAATAGCTTCGGCATCGGCCACAAAGCGTGCCACATCATGCTCCAGCAGGATGCCGTTGCCGCCCATTACTTCCCTTGCGCGGCTTACCACATCCCTGGTACGCATACTGCAATACACTTTGGCAAGAGAGGCATGCTCATCGGTTAACATATCCTGGTCCTGCATTTCTGAAAGCCTAAAAACCAGGGTTTGCATAGCCGTAAGGTTGGAAAGCATTTCTACCAGGTGATTTTGCACCAGTTGATAAGAAGCAATTGGCCTTCCAAACTGCTCCCTTTCTTTGGTATATTTTAAAGCACTTTCATAAGCTCCGCGGGCGCAGCCTACAGCTTGCCAGGCCACTCCGGCACGGGTCATCCTTAAAACATTTGCCGTGTCTTTAAAAGAATTGGCATTTTGCAGCCTGTCGCTTTCAGGAACTTTACAATCGGTTAGGGTGATAAGGGCATTTTGTACAATTCGCAGTGCCATTTTATCTTCCATTTTTTCCGCTTTAAAGCCGGGGTTTTCCTTTTTTACCAGAAAGCCTTTTACCTGATTGCTTTCCAGATCCCGCGCCCAAATGATAATCACATCTGCAAATGTGGCATTTCCAATCCATTTTTTCTGTCCGTTTAAAATCCAGTTCTCACCATCAAATGTGCAGGTGGTTTCTAAACCGCCGGCAACTCCCGAGCCCACATTAGGTTCAGTTAAGCCAAACGCCCCTATTTTCTCCAGTTTTTGCATTTTTGGGAGCCATTCCTGCTTTTGCTCCTCGCTTCCACATAAATAAATAGATCCCATGGCAAGGCCGCTGTGGACCCCAAAAAAGGTAGAAATGGAAACATCTACCCGCGCGATTTCCTGCGCAATAATCCCTTCCATTAAAAAAGGCAAATTTGGGCAGCCATAACCTTCATAAGGTACCCCGGTGATATTGAGCTCCCGAAATTTTTCTATAATTTCCATGGGGAATTTCGCCCGGTTCCAGTAATCATTGGCAATGGGGCGCACTTCCTTTTCCATGAAATCCCGCACTTTAAGCTGCAGTTCTTTTTGTTCAGGAGTTAAACGTTGGTCCAGATTGTAAAAATCGCCGTCTACAGGAGGGAGTTCATGCTGCTTTTTTGTGCGCTTTGTTTTTAACATTTTCATCAATCCCTGCAGTTGGCGCTCATCTAAAGTGCCCAGGGTTTTCATTGCTTCAGAAAGGTCTATTTGTTCATTTACTTTTGCTAACTGGTCCAGATCGACCGATTTTAAGAGGTTAATGGTGTCTCGCACCTTTCCGAAGAATGACATACTATAATTATTGGTTATTTTTAAAAATACCCATTTAAAGCCTTGCGAGTTGTTAAAGCTTTCCGAAGAAAAAGTCAAAAAAGAATTGCATGTTTTGCTTAGGTAAAAAAGCTTTTAACCCGGGAAAAAGTTCAAAGGAAATAATAGGAGTTTTAGGCAGATTACTCGCAGCGGCTTTTTAAGGGATACTTAAATTTTTAGGCTTAATCTATAGAAGATTCATAAATGCTAAAATCCAGATTGTAATCGAAACGAGAAAGGCTGTTTTGCCCCGGCTGTAGCAACCAGAAGGTCTGCTCGAAACTTTTAGTGCAAAATTAATTATTGGAAATTAAAGTATTAGCAATCCTGCTAGGAGAAGTGCTTTAATAATTAATAAATACTTCTGCTTCGTCACTTATTTTTTCAAAGGATATGATTACAGGATGGTCGTTTCTTGAAATGCCGCCCATAAGCTTCAGCGTCATCTTGTTCTTCCTCAAATGCAGGATCTCGAAAGCTTCCACAAACATTAATCCACCGGAATAAAATAAGTAATAACTGTCTTCCCCTTTGTGCCATTGCCCGCCTTGTTTGTGGATGTTGCGATAGCAGTGGCCTTCTTCAGTTTCTTCATAAATTTCCAGTTGGAAAAGATCATACGCAAATTCCCATTTGCTTCTGCGAAGGCATTCACTTTCATCATCGGTTACACTACGTATAATTTTTCCGGCATCATCAAGATACTGTTTTTCAATAGGTTTCCATACACCGGGCATGAGAACTTCCGGATCTCCTACTTCATCTTCTTTTGAACATGAATTTAAGAAAAGGCTGAAAATTACAGCAACGACACATAAATAGGATGATTTCATAATTTAAAAATAGGTATTGCACTAAAAGATGAAGTGCGGTATCAGTGGCCTAAAATACTTTTTTTTATGAAAAGTAAGTAAAGATTTAATTTTTATGTTGGTGTATTCCTTTATTTTAAATTAGTTGAAACAGTAATTTTAATAAATTTTTAGCGGAGAGATTTTAAGGTCATCCTGGCAGATGGCTAAATTTGTTATAAAATCACTAGTAGGTGAAGGTGTTCACTTTCCCCAGGACCACAGCCTTAATAACAAAACATTTATTACTATGAAAGATCCACAGGAAAAATACCCCAAGCCACCATACCCAAAGGAAAAGCAGGAGGTGCCGGGAAAAGAAGGTGAGATGCATCCAAAGGTAGATCACGGAGAAAAAACTTATAAAGGTTCCGGAAAGCTGGAAGGCAAAAACGCAATTATTACGGGAGCGGACAGTGGAATAGGGCGCGCGGTGGCCATTGCGTATGCCAGGGAAGGCGCCAATGTTCTAATCTCTTATCTTGAAGAGACCGAAGATGCAAAGGAAACCGCAAAATATGTGGAAGAAGCCGGTAAAAAAGCTGTGCTCATGGCCGGGGATGTTGGAGAGGAAGCGCACTGCAAAAAAATAGTGGAACGCGCCGTAAAAGAATTCGGGCAAATAGATATCCTGGTAAATAATGCCGCTTTCCAGATGGCGAGGGAATCGCTGCAGGACGTTTCAGCAGAAGAGTGGGATTATACCTTTAAAACAAATATATATTCTATGTTCTACCTTTGCAAGGCAGCTGAACCGTATATGAAGCCTGGCAGCAACATTGTCAATACCACCTCTATTAATGCCTATAAGCCCAAACCAACTTTATTGGCGTATGCGGCTACAAAGGGAGCCATTCAAAATTTAACTGCAAACTTAGGGCAATTGCTGGCAGATAAAGGAATTCGGGTAAATTGCGTGGCGCCCGGGCCAATCTGGACACCGCTTATTCCTTCCACCATGCCTATGGAAGAAGTAAAGAGTTTTGGAAAAGATACTCCTATGAAAAGGGCGGGGCAGCCGGCAGAGCTTGCTGCAAGTTATGTTTTGCTGGCTTCAGAAGATTCCAGTTATATGACGGGCTCTACTATACAGATAACAGGAGGAAGGCCCACGATATAATCAGGAAGCTCAAAAATTAAGATAAATTATTTCTTTGGTAAAGGTGTTAGGCTTTTGTTTTCTACCCGAAATTCAGGGAGCCATCATCAGCTAATCCTTCTTCTTCTGGAGAGGGATTTTTTGTGTTTACAAATGTCTCTTCCACACGTTTGGAATAGATAAAATAGGGAATCCAAACGATACATCTAAAAACCGTTCTTAGTAACTCTTTGTATAATTTATTCTTTTCATATTCAGTATAGACCTGTGTGAGGGAATATGCCCCAAAGGTATCTAGAGCGGTTATTACTAAAGTTACTGCATAGTAAATGATAATAAGCCTGGGAGCAATGGTTCTTTTTTGATAAAATACTACGGCCACAAGAATGGAAAATACCAGTAACGCGCAATTATAAACCAGTTCAAAAAGCATTAAGACGCCAATTTGAAAATATTTACCGCCGGAGAACAAAAGATCCCATAATTGAGGACTCATAAAATCTTCTGTGAAAAAGATCTGTATTAGGAGGATTAGTGGAGTTACGGTTAAGCCAATGGCAATTAAAACCAGCCAGCCTCCAATTGAATTTCTCTGGAATTTTGGTTGTATCGAGGTTGGGGGATCATAATTTTGATGAATTTTAAAACAGATCAGGGCAGAGATCCCCATTACTAGTAGAGCAATAATAAGAGAAATCCATCTGAAATTTGAAGTCTCTGCTGCAGCCCCTGCCAGATTCTTGTTGTAGGTAAGATAATAGCTTATATTCTGCTGCGCAGTTTTATGATCTGCAAGATAACTCGGGAATTCTTCCGCCAAAACATGATCTTTCAGGTTTTTGTAATGATGTATAATATCCAGTCTCGCGTTGCTATAAGAAACCTTATAATCGTATTCAAAGGCATTGTTTTTTACATTTACATGATCTTGTGGCACCATCCATTTTTCAGGAACAAAAACGATCATGTGGTGAGTAATATCAGATTGCGGATCGATATAATAAGGCGTTTTTCGCTGTGCGGCCTGAGCCGGGAAAAGATATGGCTCCAGGGCAAGGGAATAAAATTCGGCATAAATGGTAGTAGGATCTTCAGGGGAAGGATTCCATAAACTATCTATCCTGTAGCGCTCCTTTACCAGAAATTTGTTTTCACGGTTGCGGAAATCTTCATACCTTATTTCTTTATCCGCCACAATATCTGGATAAACCAGGCTGTAGTAGTTAGAATAATTTTGCTGGATTTGAGCAAGAGTGCTTTCTTCAAACTCCTGCCTTCTTAAATCTGCCTGGCTCCCCAAATACTCGGTTTCAACTTCAAGAAAGGCACCTTCTCCCACATCATCCAAAATAAAAGTTTCCGTAATATTTACAGGTGAAACCTTTGGCGATGGCAATTTAGTAAGTTTTTTTTCTCCTTCTTTAAGAACAAGGCCATATCCGTAAGCAGGAAAAAAAGTTGAGGAAGCGTCTCCACCCTGTCCACTAATGGTGGGGTCTATATATCTTATGCCCTCTTCGGTTTTTAGCTGTACGATACAATGGTCAAATGCTCCTGGAGAAGCGAGGGTTTGATTTAAATTTTTACCCTTATAAGAATTGACTAATACAGGATATGCCTTTATCCCATTGCTCTGTAAAAGCTCACTTAGAAGAAAAGATTTGTCTTTGCAATCGCCATACCTACGTTCAAAAACCTGGGTGGGAGCACTGGGTTTATGAGAATTCATCCCATTTTCAAACCCCAGGTAACGAATTTCATCCTGTACAAACCTAATAATAGAAGTGGTATCGTCACCTTTTGCGCTTATTAGTTTTGTTAGTTTTTTAAGCTCTGCCTGTTCTGCCGGAGTGGTACGGTAATATTTTTGATATTCGTTAGCCACTTCTTCCCAATCTTTAAACTGGCTAAATTCCACAAAGGCAGCAGAGTCATACCATGCAGGAGTGTTGTTTTCAATAATCGTGGTTTCCGGCTCTTTAATATGAAAGGCATAGGTTTTAAATTTTTCCTCCTCAATTATTTCTGGTTCTATTTTGGTATTATTCACCTGGTAATTGATGAACTGCTCCCGCACAAGTCTAACGCTGTTGTATATTTCAACTACCGGTACTGGTTGTTCCAGATAAAATTCCCCTTGATATTTACCTTTATGCACAGGATTAAAACCCGTGATAGTATAGGAGAGTTCTACCACATCGTTCAGCCTTATATCACTTAAATTAACAATTGCCGTCAGGCTCCCGTCATAAAGGTGCCGTTCCATATTTGTCTCCCGCTGTACAACCTGAATGTTGTCCAGGGTAAGTTTGGAAAGCTTTTTTCCATTGCGGTAAATAGTGAGGTCATGAAAGGTAAGTCGCTGGTATTCCGGGTCAAAGTCAACAGAAAAATCACTCATTTCCTGTATCCCCTGGCTCTTCAGGATTTTATAGGCGCGGTGTACAAAGGTTTCTTCTGAAGAAAGATTGTCCTGCCTGTCCAGCAGAAGATAAACGGAACTGCCAGCAGCTGCCCGGTTTTCTTTATACTCCTTTTTTGGGCTTATTGGAATAACCCATTCCGGTTTATCATCCTGAAAGATTTTTGGAGTTTGTGCAGCAATAACGCTCGCATACAAGCTAAGAATAATACTTAGCAGGAGTTTTTTAAGTGACATAGAAGATGTTAAAGTAGAACCAAATAAACGTTAAAATTCTAAAAAATAAAAATTATCTTTTTCTTACTATACGAGAGTACTATTTTTGCAGCTCTCTTTTTATATCACAAAAAAAAGCCTTTCTGTGACTAACAGAAAGGCCTTCTATAGCTTTATTATAAAAGCTCGATTATAACCCAAAAGCTTCTTTTACTTTATTTACATAATCCAGTTTTTCCCAGGTAAAAAGTTCTACTTCTTTTTTCACTTCCCCGGAATACGGGCTTCTGAAAACCTTGGTAATTTTACGTGGTTCTTTCCCCATATGGCCATAAGCAGCGGTTTCCCTGTAAATAGGATTTCTAAGGTTCAAACGTTCTTCTATTGCTGAAGGGCGCATGTCAAAAATTTCTCCTACTTTTTTCGCAATTTCTCCATTGGTCATATCTACATTGGATTTTCCATAGGTGTCTACAAAAATTGAAGTAGGTTCCACCACTCCAATCGCATAAGAAACCTGCACCAGGATTTCATCGGCCAGCCCGGCGGCTACAAGGTTTTTCGCAATATGCCTGGAAGCATAAGCTGCAGAACGGTCTACCTTGCTTGGATCTTTACCTGAAAATGCTCCCCCGCCGTGGGCGCCCTTCCCACCGTATGTATCCACAATAATTTTTCTTCCGGTTAGGCCTGCGTCTCCATGAGGCCCGCCAATTACAAATTTCCCGGTGGGATTAATGTGGTATTTGATATTTTCAGTAAACAATTTCTGAACATATTCCGGTAACTGTTCCTTTACCCTGGGGATAAGGATCTCAATAATATCTTTTTTTATCTTCTTCAGCATTTCTTCATCGTTCTCATCAAAATCGTCATGCTGGGTAGAAACCACGATAGCCACAATTTTTTGCGGCACATTATCGTCGCTGTATTCAATAGTTACCTGGCTCTTGGAATCGGGCCGCAGGTATTTAATATCTTTTCCTTCTCTTCGCAATTTGGCAAGTTCAATTAAGATGCGGTGAGAAATATCCAGCGCCAGGGGCATATAATTTTCGGTTTCATTGGTGGCGTAACCAAACATCATTCCCTGGTCTCCGGCACCCTGTTCCTCTTTTTTCCCACGGTCCACCCCCTGGTAGATGTCCTGAGACTGTTCGTGTATTAAAGAAATAACCCCACAGGAATCACCGCTAAATTTATAAGCGCCCTTGGTATAGCCAATGTCATTAATCACTTCCCTGGCAATATTTTGAACATCAAGGTACGTATCGCTGCGCACTTCTCCTGCCAGAACCACCTGTCCTGTAGTTACCAGAGTTTCACAGGCAACCTTGGAGTTTTCATCAAAAGCAAGAAAATTGTCTAAAAGAGTATCACTAATTTGGTCTGCAATTTTGTCCGGATGACCTTCAGAAACACTTTCTGAAGTAAATAAATACGCCATGTTTTCTTTTTTAGTTTAGAATAAACAGGGGCGGAAGTGACGTGCAAAGGCTACAGGAGTGCATTACTGCTTTAGCATTTTCAACCGGAAATTTAAGCCGGTATTAGGGTTGCAATCAGTCAAATCTTTCCCTGAAATTATATCGCATACAAATGTATAAAAATTGTTTAGATTCAAAATCGCTTTAACGGGATTTTAATTTATTGGGCGCTGCCCATCGCCTAAAAGCCTGCCTGCAAGGGCAGGCCGGCATGGGCCAGGCTTTCGCGGCTCGCTTTTTAAAGCCAAAAAGTTTAAAAGAGCTCAAACAACCGCTCAATCCTTAGCGCAAAAAAAAGGCTTTCCCGGAAATAAACCGAAAAAGCCCCTAACTCTTGAAAATTCTAAAACCTGTTTAAAATTTTTCAAAGTAAACTTTACATTTGATCTTCTATATTTTCAACCCTGTTCTTTGCCTCAGAGGAAGGCAGGAATACCTGGATACCAAAATTTAGCCCAAGCTGATTCTGGTAAGTAGTATTTCCGCCACCTACTAGTCCGTTGTACTTCAAGGATGTTTCAAGAGCAATATGGTTGTTCAGAAAATAAGAATAACCGGGTCCAACTCCAAAAGCAAAACCATTGGTGGTTGGGCCATCCTTAACATTTACGCCTGCGATACCCGCATTTGCCTCCAGAAAGAACCTACCTTCATTAAGCAGGTTTACTCCAATTTCTTCAGAGGTGATATAATATCTGGAAAATGCCTGTACTCCATATACGGTAGTTTTTGTGGAAACCCCATTGTTTTCAGCAGATTTGGTATATCCAAGGTTCACTAAACCTCCAATAGCAAATCCATCACTAATGAAGTATCCCAGTTTAGGACTAAGCCCTACATTAAAGCCGGCTCCATCATTCAATCCAAAGTTAAGGCCAAACAAGCCCTGGCTGGTGGTGGTGGCTAAACCACTCCCGGAATCTGCACCCAACATAAAATTACCTTCCTGTAACTGCGCCTGGGCAAAACCAAAGCTTAATAGGAAAACCAGTGATAATAATTTTTTCATAATAATATATTTTGAATTTAAAATATGATTGCACCGCAAAGATAGAGACGATAAAAGTGTCCTGTTTTTTTTTAATAATATATTAGCAGTATTTTAGTACTTGTCTTAAATGCCTAACCGCAGTAAATTCCAGAGCTCACAGGCCTATGGGAATTGTGGTGCGGGGGGAATGAAAAGGTAAGAACCTGGCTTATAAAACCTGAGCAAATTATCTGTTTCGCAAACCAGTCTCAAAAAGACGAGTTATTTCAGATTTACTTAGATTTCTACAAAAGGAAGTTAGCAGTTTTTTTAATTACTACCTGGCTAATTAATATGTTCCAGTTGCAATCCTCCTTAAAAATCTATAAAAGCTAATTTTTATTCCTGCTATAAATAATTCTGAAATAAATGAGGAATTAAATTACCATTTTAAAAATAGAAGTTGGTCCAGGACTAGGTTGATTAAAATGCAACACCGGATATTTTACTAAGGGAACAAAAAACTTAATCCAAATTTAAAGGAATTAAAAAAAGCAAATTTAATTTGCATATTAAGTTTTTCTGTGTTTATCTTTGCCGTAGACAACACAAAAAATGGAACAATTTATTTGCAATATGATGATGTGCATGATGAGGGGAACTTCCGCAGCGCATCCTTTTGCATAATTCACCATATAAAAATGTAAAAGCCGCTGCCAACCGCAGCGGCTTTTTTGTTAAGAACTTTTTCTTTTGTAAACAGCAAGAAATTAAATAGAATCGCCCCTGGAAGTATAGAGCATAAATAGCATATTTTAATAAATAACAGTAAATAATGGATAAGGCAATAAATAAGATAATGTGCAGCATGATGATGGAGATGTGTATGCGTCGCATGAAAAGCTATTGCCAAAACTCGAGGATATAAATTAGTTTATATAGTTCAATTCAAGAGTCCCCCTGGTAATAGCTAACCACGGGGACTTTTTTATGTGGGAAACCTATCCTTTTCCGCAACGAGAATACAGAAGCAATAAAAACGAAAACATTAAAAATTTATATCATGAGCACACCAAAATTTTCAACTAACGCTTTACATGCGGGGCACGATGTAGCCGCCAATGGAGGAACAAGAGCAATTCCAATTTACCAAACCACTTCTTACGTGTTTAAAGATTCCCAACATGCTGCCGATTTGTTTTCACTGGCAGAACCAGGCTTTATCTATACCCGCCTCAATAACCCTACTAACGATATCCTGGAAAAGCGTTTAGCAGCTTTGGAAGGAGGTATCGCAGCAGTGGTAACGGCTTCAGGAACTGCAGCTATTAATACTACCCTGTTAACCTTGCTCAAAACAGGAGACCATATTGTGGCTTCCAACAGCTTGTATGGAGGGACGTACAACCTTTTAAGTGTAACCTTGCCAAGACTGGGCATCACCACCACTTTTGTAGACCCCGGTAAGCCTGTAAACTTTAAAAAAGCTGCAAAGGAAAATACCCGGGCATTTTTTGTAGAGTCCCTGGGGAATCCAAAACTGGATGTATTGGATCTTGAAGCCATATCTGCGGAAGCTAAAGCGCATAAAGTTCCTTTTATAGTTGATAACACAGTAGCCACGCCTTATTTATTGAACCCGATAAAATATGGGGCAGACATCGTAATTCATTCCCTTACCAAGTACATTAATGGCAACGGGACATCCCTTGGAGGAGTGGTAATAGACGCCGGAAAATTTAACTGGGCTAATGGGAAATTTCCGGAATTTACTGAACCTTCGCCCGGCTATCACGGCTTAGTCTATCACGAAGCCCTAAAAGAAGCCGCTTTTATTGCAAAACTAAGAGTAGAAGGTCTTAGGGACCATGGGGCAGCACTTAGTCCGTTTAATGCATTTCAAATCCTACAGGGCCTGGAAACATTAAAAGTAAGAATAAAGCAGCATAGCGAGAATGCGCTGGAGCTGGCAAAGTGGTTAAAGGAACAGCAGAGAGTAACCTGGGTAAACTACCCTGGGCTTGTAGATAATAAATACAATAAGCTGGCTAAAAAATATCTTCCTGAAGGCCAGAGCGGGATTGTTACTTTTGGAGTAGAGGGAGGTTATGAAGCCGCCCGTGTGGTGGCAGATGAAACAAAAATTTTCTCTTTGCTTGCCAATATTGGCGATACCAAATCTCTTATTATCCATCCCGCAAGTACCACCCACCAGCAGCTGGATGAACAGCAGCAGGCTTCTGCAGGGGTAACCCAGGATTTGATCAGGCTCTCCGTAGGCCTGGAAGATATTGAAGATTTAAAAGCCGATCTAAAAGAGGCTTTTGCTAAAATAGAAAAGAAGAATTTGGTTTAATTTGTTGGTTGGAAGGTTTGGGAAAAGAAACCAAGGTCAAATCTTTTCCCGTTTACCTTCCTCAAAAACGAAAAATATGCTTGAAGAAATTCGCATAAATAACTTCAAAACCTCAGCAGGTAAGGTTCAGGACATTCAACTTTCCTATGAAGTTTTTGGTAGGCCATTGCTTTCGGCGCCGGTGGTGATGATTAACCATGCCCTCACCGGAAATTCGAATGTTGCGGGAGATGACGGTTGGTGGAAGGAAATCGTGGGAGAAGAAAAATGCATCGATACGAACAAGTACACCATCCTGGCTTTCAATATTCCCGGGAATGGCTATGATGGCTTTATTATAGAAAATTATAAAGATTTTGTTGCCCGGGATGTCGCGGGTATTTTTCTAATTGGCCTGCAAGAATTAAAAATCGAAAAATTGTTCGCGCTTATTGGAGGTTCCCTTGGAGGTGGTATCGCCTGGGAAATGGCTGCAATTAATCCTGCAATTACCGAGAATTTAATTCCTATTGCGACCGACTGGAAGTCTACCGACTGGCTGATTGCCAATTGCCAGGTGCAGGAACTGTTCCTTAATAATTCTAAAAATCCGGTACACGATGCCAGGATGCACGCGATGTTGTGTTACCGCACGCCGGAGTCCTTTAAATCACGGTTCAAGCGAAGCACCAACGAAGAATTGCAGGTTTTTAATGTAGAAAGCTGGTTGTTGCATCATGGGAATAAACTTCAGGAACGTTTCCAGATTGGAGCATATAAACTGATGAATCAGCTGTTAAAAACCATTGATGTTTCGCGCGGCAGGCCGGAGCTGGATAAAATCCTGGAACAAATTCATGCGAATATCTGCATTATTGGTGTAGATTCCGATCTTTTTTTTACTGCGGAAGAAAACCGGGAAACCCATCGCCAGCTGGCGCAAAGTAGCAATAAAGTTACTTACAGCGAAATTCATTCGGTTCATGGCCATGATGCTTTCTTAATTGAAGCAAAGCAGGTGGAGCAGATCATTTCGGGGATATTTCAGCAGGGAAGCAAGCTTAAAATTGTAAAATTTGGCGGCAAATCTTTGTCCAACGGGAACGGGATCAACGCTGTTCTTGATATTATAGAGGATAAAATTGAAAAAAAGGAGCGCATTGGAGTAGTGGTTTCCGCAAGGGGAAAAACTACAGATCAGCTGGAAGACCTGCTGGAGATGGCCGCTTCCAATCAGGATTATTCCGAAGCTTTTGAAAAGTTCAGGAAATATCAGGCAGGCGGATATAAAGCTTTGGATTTTTCAGAAGAATTTAAAAATATTGAAAACATCCTGGAAGGAGTGCGGTTGCTGGGCGATTACAGCTTAAAGGTCAAGGACCAGCTGCTTGCGCAGGGAGAAATTTTATCGGCAAAGTTTATAACTGAAGTATTGAAGCAACGAGGGCACCTGGCGAATTTTACCGATTCCCGTGAGCTTTTAAAGACCGATGATAAGTTTGGAAATGCGCAGCCGCTGGAAGCGATTTCAAAAGAATATTTTCTGAAACATTTTGAACTCCACAACGGTCAAACCGTCAATATTATTACCGGTTATATCGGTTCAACCGAAAATGGAGAAACTACGACGCTGGGTAGAAATGGAAGTAATTATTCCGCAGCGCTTATTGCCAATTATCTGGATGCCGAAGAATTGCAGAATTATACCCACGTAGATGGGATTTTTACCGCTAATCCAGATCTGGTTAAAAACGCACAGCGTATTGAGGAACTTTCCTATAACGAAGCGAACGAGCTGGCCAATTTTGGTGCAACAATTTTGCATGCCAAAACCATTATTCCGCTTATTGAAAAAAACATTCCGCTACGGATTTTAAACACCTTCAATAACGATAACCAGGGAACTTTGATTACTGCGAAACCTACAAAAGAAGGAATCAAATCTTTGTCGGTTCTCGAACATACGTCGCTATTGAATCTGGAAGGCCGCGGACTTTTAGGGAAATCGGGTATTGACGCACGAATTTTTCGCGCTCTTGGAGATAATAGTATAAGCGTAAGCATTATTTCTCAGGGTTCTTCAGAAAGAGGTATCGGTTTGGTAGTAGATGCGCAAAATGCACACCGTGCGGTCCGGGCGCTTGAAAGGGAGTTTGAAAGCGATTTTTACTCGAAAGATGTCAATAAAATTTCGGTGGTAGATGACGTTTCGGTAATTTCGATTGTGGGCCAGGACCTAAGTACCTTTCATAAACCTTATAACGCGCTCATCAGGAACCAGATCGTCCCCTTGCTTTTCAACAATACCGTAACCGGAAAAAATGTAAGCCTGGTGGTTAAAAAACACCATCTGCATAAGGCTTTAAATGTAATTCACGGGGAAATTTTCGAGGTTTATAAAAAGATAAATATCGCCATTTTTGGCCACGGTAATGTAGGCGGAACCTTAATTAACCAAATTCTGCATTCGGCTGCTTCCATTGAAGAACGCAAGAAAATTAAACTGAACGTTTTTGCGGTGGCCAATTCCAGGAAGCTCTTGCTGGATTCCGAAGGAATTTCTGAAGACTGGAAAGAAAAACTTCTGGTTTCAGAAAAGGAATCTTCGGTTTCAGAAATTATAGACTTTGCAAGGTTGCATCATTTAGAAAACCTGATTGCCATTGATAATACGGCCAGCGAAGATTTTGTTCAGCAATATCCAAAACTGGTTAAAAGTGGCTTCGATTTGATTTCTTCCAATAAAATTGCGAATACACTGGACATTCAGTTTTATAATAATTTGCGGGAAGATCTGGAAAAAAACCAAAAACGTTATTTGTATGAAACTAATGTAGGTGCGGGCCTTCCGCTAATAGACACCATTAGAATTTTACATCTTTCAGGAGAAAATATCACACGAATACGGGGCGTTTTTTCGGGTACTTTAAGTTATCTTTTCAATACATTTTCTTCGGAAGACCGGCCGTTCAGCAGTGTGGTAAAAGATGCTATTGATAAGGGTTTTACAGAACCTGATCCCCGGGAAGATTTAAATGGTAATGATGTTGGCCGAAAACTGCTAATTTTGGCGCGAGAGCTGGATTTGCAGAATGAATTTGAAGATGTAAAAATTAAAAATCTTGTGCCGGAAGATTTAAGGGGTGGAGATGCAAATGATTTTATTGCCAATCTGGAAAAGCTGGATGAAACCTACCAAAAAATAAAAAATCAACAAGAACCCAATCATGTTTTGCGATTTATTGGAGACCTTTCCGGAGATTTGCAACAGGACAAAGGCGAACTGGAAGTAAGTTTGGTCTCTGTTCCTGCAGATAGCAGTCTTGGTCAGGTAAAGGGAGCCGATTCGATTTTTGAGATTTATACTGAATCATATGGCGACCGGCCCATTATAATCCAGGGTGCCGGTGCCGGTGCTGCCGTAACCGCAAGAGGTGTATTTGGGGATATTTTAAAATTATCAGAAAAAATAGCTTAATGGAAAACTTTGAAACAATAGCCGTAAGAACTCAAACGGAAAGAACCCAATTTCAGGAGCACTCCACGCCTTTATATCTCACTTCAAGTTATGTTTTTGAAGATTCTGAAGATATGAGGGCCAGTTTTGCGGAAGAAAAGGAACGCAATATTTACAGCCGTTTTACCAATCCCAATACTTCAGAATTTGTAGAGAAAATCACGAAAATGGAAGGAGCAGAGGCTGGTTATGCTTTTGCAACCGGCATGGCCGCGGTATTTTCAACACTCGCCACATTGCTGAATAGTGGAGATCATATTGTTTCTGCAAGATCTGTTTTTGGTTCTACCCACGGCTTATTCACAAAATATTTCCCAAAATGGAATATTTCGCATAGCTACTTCAATGTAAATGAGCCCGAAACAATTGAAAGTTTAATTAAACCGGAAACTAAAATATTATTTGCCGAGTCGCCCACAAATCCCGGAGTGGATATTCTGGATTTGGAATATTTAGGTGAAATTGCCAAAAAGCATGACCTGATCCTGATTATCGATAATTGCTTTGCCACACCTTATATTCAGAATCCCATAAAATATGGAGCCGATCTGGTAATTCATTCGGCTACCAAATTAATTGACGGGCAGGGCAGGGTACTTGGCGGAGTTACGGTTGGAAAGGAAGATCTGGTGCGCGAAATTTACCTTTTTAGCAGGAATACCGGCCCGGCACTCTCGCCTTTTAATGCCTGGGTGCTTTCCAAAAGCCTGGAAACCCTCCCGGTAAGGTTAGAAAAACATTCAGAAAATGCATTAAAAGTGGCTGAATTCCTGCAAGATGTTCCGCAGGCAGCAGTTGTAAAATACCCGTTTCTAAAATCTCACCCCCAATATGAAGTCGCTAAAAAACAGATGAAGTTAGGCGGAAATATAGTTGCTTTCCAGATCAAAGGCGGGCTGGATGCCGGAAGAAAGTTTATTGACAATCTTAAGTTGTGTACTAGATCAGCAAATCTGGGCGATACCCGGACTATTGTTACCCATCCGGCGTCTACCACGCATAGCAAATTATCTCCGGAAGAATTAGAAGCAGCGGGAATTTCAGAAGGTTTGGTAAGAATTTCAGTAGGCCTGGAACATGTAGATGATGTTATTAAGGATCTGAAGCAGGCGCTTTATAATTTGTAGTCGATAGTCTGTAGTTCGTAGTTCGTAGTTCGTAGTTAGGAGTGGTAAAGATTTCTTGAGGAATAAATGCTCTCATTTTTTAAGGAGGTTGCCGTAGGCCGGGGTAGTTTTTTGAAGTGAAAGTTTAAAAGTAAAAAAGTTAATGAGCTAAAGAGGAAATAAATGCTGCATAAATCTGCGGGTTTTGCAGGAAGAATTTAGAAGTACGAATTTAGAATGTGAAGATGAAGCTATACTGGAGGTAAAAAAGTTAATGAGCTAAGAGGAGGTTAAAAAAAATCTGAACTCCGAACTCCAAACCACCAACTTTTTAATTTTAGTTATCTTCGCGTTATGCTTTCAAAAAAGACAAAATACGGGATAAAAGCGCTCTCCTTTATCGCAAAACAACCGGAAGGTAAGCCGGTACAAACCGCAGAGATTTCCAGGACCCAAAATATTTCTCAGAAGTTCCTTGAAAGTATTCTGCTGGAGTTAAGGAAATCTGGGTTTCTGGGCTCAAAAAAAGGCAAGGGTGGTGGTTATTATCTTATTAAAGAGCCGGAAGAAATAAAAATGACGGCTGTAATTCGCATTTTAGAAGGCCCCATAGCTATGGTTCCCTGCGTGAGTTTAAATTATTATGAGAAGTGCAGGGATTGTGTGAGTGAGGAAACCTGCTCTGTACACGCCCTTATGATCCAGGTAAGAGACAGTACTTTAAAAGTATTAGGAGAAAATACCCTGGCAGATATTGCTGTAAAATAGGCGCAGCAGGAAAAATAATGTTAAAAGCAGCAAATTAGGCTCCTAATAATTGGAGTAAATAAAAATGAAGATTACATTTGTCTTATAACCTAGTAGTTCTATAGGTTAATATAGAATAAGAATAAAAATAATTATGTTCCTGAATAAGTCTAAAGAGAAGAAGACGTACAAAGTAGATAAGACTTCAGAAAAACCGCTTAGAAGTATCGCGAAAACTATAAGCTGGAGAATAGTGGGAACAATGGATACGGTGGCTATTTCCTGGATCCTTACCGGGCAAATAGAAACGGCGCTGGCAATAGGTTCAGTAGAACTGGTGACAAAAATGATACTTTATTTTGGGCACGAACGGCTTTGGAATATGATAAACTTTGGAAAGGAATAATTATGAAAAGGTATAGCGAAAAAGAATTACAGATTTTAAATCATCAGTTAAAGGGAATTACTCCTGCTGAGATTGTACAATGGATAATTTCCAATGCTGAAAAGCCTGTGGTGACTACCAATTTCAGGCCTTATGAAGCAGCTATCCTGCATGCCTGCGTTAAAATAGATCCGGCTATAAAAGTGATTTGGTGTGATACCGGCTATAATACTCCGCAAACTTACAGGCATGCGAAACAAGTGATAGATATTCTGGAGCTTAATGTAAAGCTTTATACTCCTAAACAAACCGCAGCTTACCGCGATGCTCTTTTTGGAGGAATACCACAAGTGGATAGCCCACAGCACGAAGAATTTACAAGGCAGGTGAAGCTGGAACCTTTCCAAAGGGCAATGAAACAACAAAAACCCGATGTATGGTTTACTAATCTCAGAAAAGGACAAACCTCCTTCAGGGACAGCATAGATATTCTTAGTTACAGTAAGGACGGAATTTTAAAAGTGAGTCCTTTTTACCATTGGAGTGATGAAAAGCTGGACGTGTACCTGGAAGAAAATGGTTTGCCAAATGAATTTAAATATTTTGATCCTACAAAAGTTTTAGCCAACAGAGAGTGTGGATTGCACGCTTAAAAAGAAAAATAATGAGTTCAATTTTAAATCAAAATACTTTAGAAAGCGAAGCTGTTTATATTTTTAGAGAGGTGGCAGCCCAGTTTGAAAACCCGGTGTTGCTCTTTTCCGGAGGAAAAGATTCTATAACGCTGGTGAGGCTGGCTCAAAAGGCATTTTATCCTGCAAAAATTCCTTTTCCGCTGCTTCATATAGATACCGGCCATAATTTCCCTGAGACCATTGAATTTAGGGACAGGCTGGTAAAAGAGCTGGGACTTCAATTAATTGTGCGCCATGTTCAGGATGATATAGATAATGGGAAAGCCATTGAGGAAACCGGTAAATATTCCAGTAGGAATTCCCTACAGACCAATACGCTTCTGGACGCCATCGAAGAATTTAAGTTTGACGCCTGTATTGGTGGCGCCAGGAGAGATGAAGAAAAAGCAAGGGCTAAAGAGCGCATTTTTTCAGTAAGGAATGATTTTGGGGAGTGGGATGAAAAAAATCAGCGCCCTGAAGTTTTTGATATGCTAAACGGAAGGATTGATATTGGGCAAAACGTAAGGGTGTTCCCAATCTCTAACTGGACAGAGCTGGACGTGTGGAATTATATAGATAAGGAGAACATCGAGATACCTTCCATCTATTTTTCACATGAACGTGAAATTTTTGAACGTGACGGCTTAATTTGGACGGCTTCAGAATTTGTTTATAAAGAAGATCATGAAGTTACTGAAACCCGCAGCGTACGTTTTAGAACGGTGGGAGATATTACCTGTACCGCGGCAGTGGAATCTAAAGCAGACACTATTCCAAAAATTATTGCAGAGATTAGAGAATCTTCCATCTCTGAACGTGGTGCAAGAATAGACGATAAACGTTCTGAAGCGGCAATGGAAACCAGAAAGCAACAGGGTTACTTCTAAAATCCCCAAAGAGAAGTTTCTCTACCTTGTATAAACGATAGACATTTTAAAATGAAATTATCAACTAATCATAAAAACCAAAAGGCTCGCTCTATTTCGGAGAGAGCAGCGGGAGAGGTTATGGAAGTATTAAAAATAGCAACCGCAGGAAGTGTAGACGACGGTAAAAGTACCCTTATTGGAAGGTTGCTTTACGATACCCAGTCCCTTACTTCAGATAAAATTGAAGCGATAGAAAAGAGTAGCCGCAAAAAAGGTCTTGACTATCTTGACTTTTCATTGGCTACAGATGGTTTGGTGGCAGAACGGGAACAGGGAATCACCATAGATGTTGCACATATCTATTTTTCCACCAAAAAGAAAAGCTACATTATTGCCGATACTCCTGGGCATGTGGAGTACACCCGCAATATGGTGACCGGAGCTTCCACTTCCCAGGCTTCCATTATTTTAATTGACGCCAGAAAAGGGGTAATTGAGCAAACTTACCGCCACTTTTTTATCAATAACCTGCTTCGTGTAAAAGAAGTGGTGGTGGCTGTAAATAAAATGGACCTGGTGAATTATTCTGAAGAGGTTTTTAATGAGATTGTTGCCGATTTCAGGGAGCTTCAGGAAAAAAGTGATTATAAAGAGCAGAAACTTACCTTTATTCCCGTTAGTGCCTTATGGGGAGAGAATATAGCTGAAAAGTCTACGGCAATGTCCTGGTACAAGGGGGACACCGTGCTGGAACATCTGGAAAATATTAAAGCTGAAGATTTTCAGGAAGAAGCGCAGGCAAGGTTTGCCGTGCAAACGGTAATTCGTCCAAAGACCGATGAACATCACGATTTTAGGGGGTATGCGGGTAAAGTAACCGGAAATAGTTTAAAAGTGGGAGAAGAAATTACCGTGCTGCCATCGCTTACCACCTCAAGAATTAAGGAGATTTATTTCTTTGATAAAAAATATGAAGAAGCTCCTGCGGGAAGTTCGGTTACTATTACCCTGGAGGATGATATTAATGTTGCCCGCGGGAATACCCTTGTGAGATCTCATGAGGTGCCAAGGCAGGTAAAAAAACTGGATGCCACGGTATGTTGGATGGACGGGAAAGCACTGGTGCCGGGTACAAAGTATGTACTTCAGCATAATACTAATGGGATTTTGGTTAAAATAGATGAAATTCAGGGGCAGGTCTCTACAAATTTTGGGGGAGTAAGCCGGGCCTCTTCGCTGGAATTAAATGAAATAGGACAGGTTTCCATTAAATTAAGCAAACCCATTTTTGCCGATAATTTTGAAGAAAATAAAGCAAATGGAAGATTTATTCTGGTAGATACTCAAACCAATACCACTGCTGGAGTAGGTTTTATCCAGTAATCTTAGAATACTAAAAAAGGAAAGCATTAATGAAAATTAGTTCCATAATGTGCAGGGGTATGTGGCTAATAACCATTACTTAAAGAATTTTTTGTAATAAAAACAATAAAAGGTTCTTTAAGTGTGGTCATTAAAAGGGCCTTTTTTATTAATGCCAATCCGTTTAATTTCAGGAAGAGCATAGCAAAAGAAACATTATCTGAAGCCTAAAACCCATAAGGTTTTAAAGGAAAAAATTTCAGTTTAAGAATTAAAAAATAAGAATCATGCAAAGTTTTAGAACCGAAATCGAGAATCCTGTTGTTGAGAAAGACATCATAGATTTGGAAAAGAAGATCAGGTTGTTCCGTGAAGGGAAAGCCGATGAGGAGAAATTCAGGAGTCTGCGTCTTGCCCGTGGCGTTTACGGCCAGAGACAGGCGGGCGTGCAAATGGTTCGTATAAAACTGCCGTTTGGTAAGGTAACTTCAGAACAGCTGCATAGAATTGCCAGCGTTTCCGACGAATATTCTACCGGAAGGCTGCACATCACCACGCGCCAGGATATTCAAATTCACTATGTGAGCCTGGACAGAACGCCGGAACTTTGGGCGCAGTTGGAAAAAGATGATGTGACGCTCAGGGAAGCCTGCGGGAATACGGTGAGGAATATTACCGCTTCCCCAACCGCCGGGATAGATCCAAACGAGCCATTTGATGTTTCACCTTATGCGCATGCAGCTTTTCAATTTTTTCTGCGGAATCCCATCTGCCAGGAAATGGGTAGAAAATTTAAAATTGCATTCTCTTCTTCAGATGAGGATACAGCCTTAAGTTATATTCATGATCTCGGATTTATCCCAAAACTGAAGGATGGAAAACGCGGATTTAAAGTGATGCTGGGGGGCGGACTCGGTTCGCAGCCGCGACATGCAGATGAATTATACGATTTTCTTCCTGCGGAAGAGATCATTCCGCTAATAGAAGGAGTGCTGCGGGTTTTTGATCGTCATGGGGAACGGGCAAAAAGATTAAAAGCCAGGATGAAATTCCTGATAAAAGATATTGGAAAAGAAGCTTTTATGGAACTTGTGGAAGAACAGAAGACTGCGCTTTCCAAAAAGCAGCCAAAGTTTGAAATTGAGAAATTTGAAGCTGCACCGCCTTTACAGGATGTTGAGGTTCCTTCCGTAGAAATTCAGGATCAGAAAGATTTTGAAACCTGGAAAAGCACGAATGTGCTTCCGCAGAAACAGGAAGGGTTATTCGCAATTGGAATCCGGGTTCCCTTAGGTGATTTTTATACCGGTGGCGCCAGGCAACTGGCAGATCTGGTAAAAAAATATGCCGGAAACGAGATAAGATTGACGTTAAGACAGGACATTTTGATCCGTCATGTGCGTAAAGAATTTCTGCCTTTCTTTTATTCGGAATTGAAAAAACTGGGCTATGCTGAAACCGGTTACAATAAAACCATCGATATCACGGCCTGCCCGGGAACCGATACCTGTAATCTGGGAATTGCAAGCAGTACCGGAATCGCCGATGTTCTGGAAGATGTTTTGAAGGAGGAATATCCACAATTTATCAACGGGAAAGATATTACCATAAAAATTAGCGGCTGTATGAATGCCTGTGGCCAGCATAATATGGCTGAAATTGGCTTCCAGGGAATGTCTATAAAAGTCGGAAAAACCGTTGCGCCGGCATTGCAGGTATTGCTTGGCGGAGGCACTTTAGGAAACGGCCAGGGAAGGTTTGCCGATAAAGTGGTAAAAGTTCCCAGCAAACGCGGGCCGGAAGCGCTAAGAGTTTTGTTGAACGATTTTGAAGCGAATTCTGAAGCCGAGGAAAAATTCGTGGAATATTACGACCGCAAGGAGAAAACTTATTTCTACGATCTGCTAAAAGATCTTGCCGATACTTCTAATCTCAGCGAAAATGATTTTGTGGACTGGGGCCATGAGAAACCTTATATAAAAGCGGTTGGCGTGGGCGAATGTGCCGGTGTGGTGATAGATTTGATCGCAACACTTTTATTCGAAAGTGAAGAAAAGATAGATAATGCGAAAAGCGCGCTGGAGCGAAAAGACTGGGCAGATAGTATTTACCATTCTTATACTTCTATTGTAAATTCAGCCAAAGCTTTATTGCTGGCAGAAGATGTAAAAACCAATACGCAGGCAGGCATAATCTCCCAATTTGATGAACTTTTTGTGGATACCAACAAAATAGAGTTGTCAACTTCTTTCAAAGAATTCGCTTATCAATTGAATGAAAATGAGCCAACAGAGGCTTTCGCACATAAATATTTAGAGGACGCGCATTTGTTCCTGAAAAGGGTGGATGCATTTAGAACAAAGGAGGTACAAAATGTATAATTCACCAAAATTAACCGTAGTTGGAGCAGGACCGGGAGATCCGGAATTGATTACCGTAAAGGCTTTGAATACCTTGAAGTCTGCGAGTGTGGTATTGTATGATGCCCTTATAAATCGGGATTTACTGGAATATGCACCACAGGCGGAACATATTTTCGTCGGAAAAAGAAAAGATAAACATCGATATTCCCAGGAGGAGATCAATGAATTGATCGTAAAATATGCGCTGCAACGTGGACACGTGGTCCGGCTGAAAGGCGGAGATCCTTTTGTTTTCGGAAGAGGATCTGAAGAGATTAACTATGCCAGGAAAAACGGACTTGAAACTGCAGTAGTTTCAGGAATTACTTCTTCCATCGCTGTGCCGGCGAATGTGGGGATTCCTTTAACGCAAAGAGGAACTTCTGAGAGCTTCTGGGTAATCACCGGAACTACAACTCAGCGAAAATTGTCTGATGATGTACGCCTTGCCGCGCAATCTACTGCAACGGTGGTGATTTTGATGGGAATGGGAAAACTGAAGGAAATCGTTGAGGTTTTTAAAGGCTTCGGAAAAGAAGATATTCCTGTTGGAGTGATTCAAAATGGAACCACAGTTAATGAAAAATCGGGGTTCGGAACCATCAATACTATTGAAAAGATCGTTTCAGAAAAACAACTGGGCGCTCCGGCGATTATCGTGATTGGGGAAGTGGTAAAAGAAAGACGAGAACTGCCGGCGGTTCTTGAAAATGCAATTAAAGAAAAACAATATATAAATACCCCCATTGGGGGCTAGGGGGGCTAAAAATGGAAGAAAGAAACGAATTATATCCGGTTTTTCTAAAGGTCAACAAACTAAACATTCTGGTGGTTGGCGGCGGAAATGTGGGTCATGAAAAACTGCATTTTCTGTTCAAATCCAGCCCCCATGCCAATGTGGAAGTTGTTGCTAAATGGTTTCTTCCGGAAACGGAAGAACTGGCCAAAAAACACAGCGCAAAATTGACTAAAAGCAGGTATAAAAGGAAATATCTAAAGAAAAAACATTTCGTAATCGCCGCCACCAACGATTCAAAATTAAATAAACGCGTCCACAGGGATGCGAAGAAAAGGTTTCTTTTAGCCAATATCGCCGATACTCCGGAGCTTTGCGATTTTTATATGGGGGGCATTGTGAATAAAGGCCATGTGAAAATTGCTATTTCCACCAACGGCAAATCGCCTACCACGGCCAAAAGGCTGCGCCAGTTTTTTGAGGAAGTAATTCCTGAAGATGTAAGCAGGATGGTAGAAAATTTAAATGAATATAGAAAGTCTATTAAAGGCGATTTTGAAGCCAAAGTGGAACAAATGAATACTATAACCGAATCCTTAACTGTAAAGAAAGAGAAAAATGATTAAAACAGATATCCTGATTATAGGAGCAGGACCAACCGGATTATTTACCGTTTTTGAAGCGGGATTATTAAAACTTAAAACACATTTAATAGATGCTTTGCCACAACCCGGCGGGCAGTGTTCAGAGATATATCCTAAAAAACCCATTTATGATATTCCGGCCTTTCCGGAAATTCTTGCGGGCGATCTTGTAGGAAATTTGATGGAACAAATAAAGCCTTTTGAACCCGGATTTACTTTAGGAGAACGTGCCGAGACCCTGGAAAAGCAGGAGGATGGAACCTTTATTGTGACTACCAACAAGGGAACTCAGCACCATGCGCCTGTGGTGGCCATTGCCGGAGGTTTAGGCTCTTTTGAGCCAAGAAAACCGCCTATCAAGAATATAGCAGATTTTGAAGACAAAGGGGTGTCTTACTTTATTAAAGACCCGGAAGTGTTTCGTCACAAACGAGTGGTGATTGCCGGAGGTGGGGATTCCGCTTTAGACTGGGCAATTTATTTGGCAGATGTTGCCGCGGAAGTGGCCCTTGTTCACAGAAGGCAGGAATTTCGGGGAGCGCTGGATTCTGTGGAAAGGGTTTCTGAACTGGCAAAACTCGGTAAAATAGAAATGATCACCAATGCTGAAGTTGTTGGTCTTCGCGGCGAGGATAAACTGGAACAGGTGGTGATCCGCCATAAAGATGAAGCCCGTGGTGAAGAATTAAGGGAAGTAGATGATTTTATTCCGCTTTTTGGACTTTCGCCAAAACTCGGGCCTATTGGAAGCTGGGGGCTGGAAATTGAAAAGAATGCCATAAAGGTCGATAATTCTTATGATTATCAAACTAACATTCCAGGTGTTTATGCCATTGGAGATGTGAATACCTATAAAGGGAAACTAAAGCTGATCTTATCAGGTTTTCATGAGGCCGCTATCATGTGCCAGAGCGCATACCAGCGAATCTATCCAGATAAAAAATATGTTCTTAAGTATACCACCGTGGGCGGGGTGGAAGGATTTGACGGCAGCAAAAAAGAGGCTAAAAAAGAAGTGGTACAGAGTATTGGGTAACCACCCGGGCTTTCGGCCTTCCCTTCCTTTAAAGGAGGGGAGCTGAATAAATCGCTGTGATATTTGCTCCTTCCTTTTTTAAGGGAAGGTGGCACTTCTAAGAAGTGACGGAAGGGTAAAATCTCCTTCTTTTTTGTAGGATAATTTTAGTTGAGGCTGATTTTTCTACCTTTGCATAAAATTTCAAACCAATGAAAGTATTCCTTAGCAGGTTAAACAACGCCTATCATTTTGAAACCAAAAATGAGCGCGGCGATGTTGTACATTTAGACAATAAATCTGAAGAAAATCCGCAGGGTTCAAGCCCAATGGATTTGATATTGAGGGGAATTGCCGGCTGCAGCAGTATAGATGTGGTCATGATTTTGAAAAAGCAGCACCTCGAACTGGACGACCTTCAGGTGGAGGTGGAAGGTTTTAGGGAAGAAGGCGCTATTCCAAATGTCTTTAAAAAAATCCATTTGAATTTCATACTAAAGGGAGAAGTGCCCGATGCAAAAGCCCTACGTGCCGTGGCATTGTCTATGGAAAAGTATTGTTCCGTGGCAAAAATGCTGGAAAAAGCAGCTGAAATTACTTATGAAGTAAATTTGAATGGAAAAATAATATCGTAATAAAGTTAAAAGAGTAAAAGAGTTAAAAAAGGAAAGAGAGGGTTTTATTTCCTCACTAACTCTTTTCTTCATTCCCTTAAATTTTCACTTAAATTCCTTGCAATTTCAGGGCTTAGCCCTATATTTGCTGCAATAAGTTCATTAAATAACATCGTTATCAAGAAAGGTTGAGGGAATAGACCCGCTGATGCCTTGGCAACCCTCCTGTAATGGGAGAAGGTGCTACTTTCTACTCCTGGTTTCTTCGGGAGATAGATAACAAAGAATACTTCCTATCTTCTTTTTTGATAATGATTCAGAATAAATATGATGTCAAAAATAGAAGAATTGCTTTCTCAAAAAATATTAATACTCGATGGTGCGATGGGTACGATGCTTCAGGAATATAAATTCTCTGAAGAAGATTTCCGCGGAAAACGTTTTGCCGACTGGCCGGTTTCGGTAAAAGGAAATAACGACCTGCTGTCCATCACTCAGCCCGAAGCCATTGCTGCCATTCATCGGAAATATTATGATGCCGGGGCTGATATTGTAGAAACCAATACCTTCTCCGGAACCACTATTGCCATGGCCGATTATAAAATGGAAGAGCTCGTTTATGAACTGAATTACGAGTCGGCTAAAATCGCTAAAAAAGTAGCTGAAGAAGTAACTGCTCAAAATCCTGAAAAACCACGGTTCGTTGCCGGTGCCATGGGCCCTACAAATAAAACCGCGAGCATGTCTCCAGATGTAAACGATCCCGGATTTCGTGCCATATCTTTTGAAGAACTTCGAAATGCTTACAAGCAACAGGCAAAAGCGCTTGTTGAAGGAGGCGTAGATGTGCTTTTAGTGGAAACCGTTTTTGATACGCTGAATGCCAAGGCAGCTCTTTTCGCCATTGAGGAATTGAAAGAAGAAATGAACGTTGAAATCCCGGTGATGATAAGCGGAACCATTACCGATGCTTCTGGCAGAACCCTTTCCGGGCAAACCGCAGAAGCTTTCTTAATTTCAGTGTCTCATATTCCGCTTTTAAGTATTGGCTTTAATTGTGCTTTGGGGGCAAAACAATTAACGCCTCACCTGGAAGTGCTCAACCGCTACGCAAGTTCCGGAGTATCGGCATATCCCAACGCCGGTCTTCCCAATGCTTTTGGGGAATATGACCAGGATGACGAGGAAATGGCCTCACAAATAAAAGAATACCTGGAAAAAGGCCTGGTAAATATTATTGGTGGTTGCTGCGGCACCACTCCTTCCCATATAAAAGCCATTGCTGAAATTGCCAAAAATTACCAGCCGAGGCCATATACCAAACTTCAACCGGAAAGCATTCAATGAGCATGTTAGAAGAGATTAATTCAGAAAAAATAAAGGAAAAAGACTCCTCTCCTCTCGGGAGGCCGGGAGGGGCTATTCGTCCTCTTAAACTATCGGGACTGGAACCCTTGGTGATCACCCAGGAAAGCAATTTTGTGAATGTGGGGGAACGTACCAACGTTGCGGGTTCCAGAAAATTTCTTAGGCTTATCAAAGAAGAAAATTATGATGAAGCACTGGAGGTGGCCCGTGAACAGGTAGATAACGGTGCACAGATTATCGATATTAATATGGATGACGGCCTTATTGAAGGCAAAGAGGCCATGGTAAAATTCCTGAACCTGGTAGTCGCTGAACCCGATATTGCCCGGGTGCCTATTATGATAGACAGTTCAAAATGGGAAATTATCGAGGCCGGCCTGCAGGTAGTGCAGGGGAAATGCGTGGTGAACTCCATTAGTTTAAAAGAAGGAGAAGAAGAATTTATAAATCATGCAAAAAAAATTAAACGTTACGGCGCTGCTGTAATCGTAATGGCTTTTGATGAAAAAGGCCAGGCCGATAATTATGAGCGGCGCATAGAAATTGCCAAACGCTCTTATGATCTTTTGGTCAATAAAGTAAAATTCCCTCCGGAAGATATCATTTTCGATTTAAATATTTTCCCGGTGGGCACCGGCATGGATGAGCATAAGCGCAACGCGATCGATTTTATTGAAGGCACGCGCTGGGTAAAGGAAAATCTACCCCATTGCAGTGTAAGCGGGGGTGTGAGTAATGTCTCTTTTTCTTTCCGTGGGAATAACCCGGTGCGGGAGGCCATGCATTCCGTTTTTCTATATCACGCGATTAAAGCCGGGATGAATATTGGGATCGTGAACCCTTCTATGCTCGAGGTATATGACGAAATTCCTAAGGATCTTTTAGAGCACGTGGAAGATGTAATTCTGGATAGAAGGGAAGATGCCACAGAAAGACTACTCGATTTTGCTGAAAATGTAGTGGGCACGGCTAAAGAGAGTAAAGTAGACCTGTCCTGGAGGGAAAAGCCGCTGCAGGAAAGGATTACGCACGCTTTGGTAAAAGGAGTAGATGCTTATATTATTGAAGATGTTGAAGCCGCAAGACTGGAAGCCGATAAACCCATAGAGGTAATTGAAGGTCACCTGATGATTGGGATGAATGTGGTGGGTGATCTTTTTGGAAGCGGAAAAATGTTCCTGCCGCAGGTGGTAAAGTCAGCGCGGGTAATGAAAAAAGCTGTTGCGTACCTACTGCCATATATTGAGGAAGCAAAAAAGAATCAGGTCCCCCAACCCCCGAAGGGGGAGCAGTACTGGCGCACCGCAGAGCCGGCGCTTTATGGTAGGATGAAGAAGTTTGCCCAAACGATGCGCTATGGGAAATCTACTGAAGCGGAGCGCGTATTATGGAATGTTCTTAGTAATAAAAAACTTGAAGGCTATAAATTCCGCCGGCAGCATATTATTGGTAGCTATATAGCAGATTTTGTTTGCCTCAAGGAGCATTTGATTATAGAAGTGGACGGATTAATCCATCAGCATCCGGAGCATAAAAAAAGTGATGAAGAAAGAACAAAGTGGCTCAACGAGCAGGGTTTTCGGGTTATCCGCTTTAGTAATGAAAGACTAATAAGCGATATTGATGATGTGCAGAAGAAAATTCTGCTTGAGCTGAAAAAAGCACCCCCATCGGGGGCGGGGGGGGCTGGAAAAGTTTTAATGGCCACCGTAAAAGGAGATGTACACGATATTGGTAAAAATATTGTGAGTGTTGTGCTGGGTTGTAATAATTATGAAATTATAGATTTGGGCGTCATGGTGCCTCCTGAAAAGATCATAGAAACCGCCAAGGCTGAAAATGTAGATGCCATAGGTTTAAGCGGATTGATCACCCCGTCGCTCGATGAAATGGTTTTCCTGGCGAAGGAAATGCAGCGGCAGAATTTTGAGGTTCCGTTGCTTATTGGCGGTGCCACGACTTCTAAAGCCCATACTGCTGTAAAAATTGACCCCCAATACAAGCACGCCGTCGCGCATGTGAATGACGCTTCCCGTGCCGTTACCGTGGTTGGGGATTTGCTGAAGGAGGCCACCCGTGAAAAATATAAAAGTGACCTTAAGGCTGAATATGATAAATTCCGCGCGAATTTCAAGAAGCGCAGCAAAGTAAAATCTTTCCTGAGTATTGAAGAAGCACGGGCGAACAAGTTTAAGATTGACTGGAATAATACTGAAATTATCAAGCCGAAAAAGCTGGGAGTCCAGGTGATCGAAGATTTCGAGTTGGAGAAATTGAAAGATTACATAGACTGGTCCCCATTCTTTAGAAGCTGGGATTTGCACGGCCGGTATCCAAATATTTTAAAGGATGAAAAAGTAGGGGAGCAGGCGCAAATTCTTTTTAACGATGCCCAGGCTTTGCTAAAAAGAATCCTGGATGAAAAACTATTGAAAGCAAAGGCGATATTTGGCCTTTTTGAAGCTAATACGGTGAATGATGATGATATTGAAGTCCGTTATGAAGAAGGTTCTGAAGAAAGAACAAAACTTTTTAGGACGCTGCGTCAGCAGCTTAAAAAGCATGGCGAAAAGCCAAATTTCGCCCTGGCCGATTTTATAGCGCCAAAAGAAAGCGGAATTCAGGACTATTTAGGTTTTTTCTGTGTGACCACCGGTTTTGGAACAGCAGAAATCGCTGCGGAATTTGAAAAAAACCACGACGATTATAATTCGATTATGATCAAGGCCCTGGCCGATCGTTTAGCGGAAGCTTTTGCGGAATATCTTCATAAAAAAGTAAGAAAGGAGGATTGGGGATATGCTTCGGAAGAAAATCTTACCAATGAAGATTTGATCAAAGAAGAATATAAAGGGATTCGGCCTGCGCCGGGTTACCCGGCCTGCCCTGATCACCTGGAAAAATTAACAATCTGGGATTTGTTGAAAGTTGAAGAAAATATTGATGTAAAATTAACCGAAAGCCTGGCCATGTGGCCGGCGGCCAGTGTAAGCGGCTATTATTTCGCTAATCCCGAAGCCCGTTATTTTGGATTGGGGAAGATTAAGGAAGACCAGGTGAAGGATTTTGCAAAAAGAAAAGGCATCAGTTTTAAAAAAGCCGAAAAATGGCTAAATCCAAATATTGCTGATGAGTAAATAGTATTTAGTAGTGAGTAATCAGTAGACCTGCAAGGTTTCAAAAAACTTGTATGCCCTACGGGAGAAAATATGGTAAAGTCCCTCCAGGTTTTTAAAATTTGGCAGGACTTAAAAAATAATTTGCTAATCTGAACCTGCCTGGCGTGAGGGGGCTTGTTTCGGAATTATAGAAAAGCTGAATAAATTCAGCTTAAGGAATATTTGAATTACAATTAATAGAAAATTTAAATTTAAAGCTTACAGCTAAAATGCGTTAGGGATTGCAGCGGCATCCTTTTTTAGGGTACGAAGCGAAGCGCAGTACCCTAAAAAAGATAAAGCGGAAAGCCCGGGCCGCCAGGCAACGCCCAAATAAAAAGAATTAACGGTTTACATGAAAGTCACAGAACACATTAAAAAAGCCAACGGCAAAACACTTTTTTCCTTTGAGATTATCCCGCCTAAAAAGGGGAAAAACATTCAGGAATTATATGATAATATAGATCCGCTCATGGAGTTTAATCCACCGTTTATTGATGTGACCACCTCCCGCGAAGAATATGTATATGTGGAGCGGGACGGGCTTCTGGACCGGCAAATTACCCGTATGCGCCCTGGAACCGTGGGAATTTGTGCTGCCATAAAGCATAAATACAATGTAGATACGGTGCCGCACGTTTTATGTGGGGGATTTACCAAACAGGAAACTGAGTATCTACTGGTAGATTGCCACTACCTTGGAATTGAAAATGTGATGGCGCTGAGAGGCGATGCCATGAGCCATCAGAAATATTTTGAGCCTTCGGAAGGAGGGAATAATTATGCCTGCGAACTGGTGGAGCAAATCCAGGATCTCAATAATGGCAAATATCTGCACGATGTTATCGAGGCCGATCATAAATCGGATTTTTGCGTGGGAGTGGCCGGATATCCTGAAAAACACCTTGAAGCCCCTTCTTTAAAATCAGATCTCAGGCGGCTGAAAGAGAAAGTAGATAAAGGAGCAGATTATATTGTGACCCAGATGTTTTTTGATAATTCCAAGTTTTTCAAATTTGTGGAAGATGCCCGCAAAGCCGGCATAAATGTGCCTATTATTCCTGGCATAAAACCCATTGCTACAAAGCGTCATCTGCAGC
Organism: Autumnicola aciditolerans; assembly: GCF_041679265.1. Classification (NCBI taxonomy): domain Bacteria; kingdom Pseudomonadati; phylum Bacteroidota; class Flavobacteriia; order Flavobacteriales; family Flavobacteriaceae; genus Autumnicola; species Autumnicola aciditolerans. The sequence goes on along the minus strand of NZ_JBGFSM010000001.1, from coordinate 47,350 downwards.
TACTGCCGCAGGTTTTTCGTATAGATTTACCTGAAGAGCTGATCCTGGAAGTGGAGAAATGTAACACTAATGCTGAAGTGCGGCAGGTTGGCGTGGAGTGGTGCATTCAGCAATCCAAAGAACTTATGAATGGCGGTGTGCCGGTGCTGCATTATTATTCTATGGGGAAAAGTTCCAATATCCAGCAAATAGCCTCGGCAATATTTTAGAGGTTGGCACAGGAAATTTTTCTGCTTAAAAAGTTTAGCTTTGCGGTATGAGTAGAATCGCCCCCTACCTGCTTATTTTGTGTTTCGGATTGATTAATGCGCAGGAGAAAAATTCAAAAATTTATTCTCTTGAAGCCAGTTATTTCTACGGAACAATCATTCAGCATAGTCCGGATATCGCACATCTTATTACAGGCCATCCTACGGGCCTTATTTTAAGTTTTCAGAAGAAAACTTTTGGAGCTAAGGAGTGGGAACGCCGGTATAATTATCCGGATGTGGGATATTCCTTTACTTATCAGGATTTGAAAAATGAACACCTGGGGCAGAATTACGGACTTTACGCGCACCTTAATTTTTATTTTTTAAACCGAAACCTGATGCTGCGGGTGGGGCAGGGGCTGGCCTATGCGTCCAATCCTTATGATGCCGAGGAAAATTATCAGAATAACGCCTATGGTTCCCGAATCTTAAGTTCCACTTATTTAATGGGGAATTACCGCAGGGAGAATATTTTTAATGGCTTCGGAATCCAGGCCGGGGTGTCGCTTTTGCATTATTCCAATGCCGACTTTAAATCCCCCAATTCCAGTACCAATACTTTCGCTTTTAATATTGGGATGAATTATACGCTGGACCATGAAAAAATTCCAGCATACATCCCGAAGCAGCCTGGGGATCTAAAATATACCGAACCTGTACATCTTAATTTCGCGCTGCGGGGCGGAGTGAACACCATGGGCGTGATTGGCTCTGCCCATTATCCTTTTTTTACCGCCGCTGTTTTTGCTGATAAAATTTTAAACCGAAAAAGTACCCTCCAGGCCGGGGCCGAATTTTTCTATTCCAAAGCCCTCGAGGAGTATATAGAATATCAGTCGGTGGCTTTTCCTGCCGGACATACTACGGGAGACGAAGATGCCAAACGGCTGGGAATTTTTGTGGGCCACCAGCTAAATTTCAATAAACTTTCGGTGATCACTCAGCTGGGTTATTATGTGTATTATCCTTATACCGAATATGTGGACCAGTTATATAACCGGATAGGCCTGGGCAGGAAAATAAATGAGGACTGGTGGATTTCTGCCACGGTGCGCTCGCATGGTGCCAATGCCGAAGCTGTGGAATTTACTTTAGGCTATCGTTTATGAAAAAGTTGCTTTACATACTATTGCTCATATTTAGCTTTTTAGGGTGTTCTCCCGAAGAGGCGGTAACCTGTTTTAAAAGTGCAGGCGAAATTGTAAAGGATGAAGTTGCGCTGCCGGCTTTTGATGAAATTATAGTGTATCAACGGGTGAAATTATTAATTCAGCAGGGGGCGGAGCAAAAAGTGGTGGTGGAAACCGGGAAGAATTTGCGGGATGAGGTTTCGGTTGAGGTGGAAAATGGAAGGCTGATGATTAAAAACAACAATTCCTGCAATTTGTTCCGGGATTATGAAGTTACCAAGGTTTATGTTACCGTTCCTGATCTTTCCTGGCTGCAGAACAGCAGCGGCAGTAGCATTGAAAGTATTGGCGTGCTGAAATTTGACAATTTATGGCTGCGCTCCTACAATCAGGAAGAAGATCCTGAAATTCTTACCGTGGGCGATTTTAAGCTGAACCTGGATGTGGACAACCTGCGCATTACCAACGACCAGTATTCCAATTATTTCCTATCAGGAGAAGTTGAAAATATGAACGTGTTCTTTGCCGCCGGGGATGGCAGGCTGGAGGCTGAAGATTTAATTGTTCAGCATTATGAAATTTTTCACCGAGGTACCAATAAAATGATCCTGAATCCTCAGCAATCAATTGTTGGTGAAATCCGCAGTTTTGGGGATGTAATTTGCATAAATCGCCCTGCGGAAGTAGATGTGGAAGAATTTTATGAAGGTAAACTAATTTTTCTCCCCTAAATCCCCGAAAGGAATTTTAAAAGGATGTTTGAAAGTAATATTCGTGTGCGTTCGGGGCAGTAGAGAACTATTTATTATTAAACCTACCTCTCGACTGCGCTCGAGGAGACACACCACATTTCTTCTTTTTAGCAGCCTTTTCTATGAAACTCCCCCTTAGCGGGTTGGGGGGATTGTCAATTCAGCAAACAGGCTTTCGAGGTTTTTAGTTTTTCGGTTTAGCTGAAGCGTTTTTAATCCGTTATCATGTGCAAAGTCAAAAACTGCCGGGCGCATGTCTTTTTCCGTATCAAAAGTCAGCTCATACATAAAGCCACCGGTATTTCTAACATTCAAAAGATGAGGGATTTCCTGCAAAGCCACTTCTTCAATGCGGTAATCAAATTCCACCACAATTATTTGTTCATTTTCATCCCGGAGGTCGGCCATTTTTTTGTCGGCCACCACCTTTCCGTGATCAATAATAATCACTCTTTCGCAAATGGCTTCCACTTCCTGCATAATATGGGTGGAAAGAAAAATGGTTTTGTTTTTCCCGATGTTGCGGATGAGATTCCGTATTTCCACGAGCTGGTTTGGGTCCAGTCCTGTGGTGGGTTCATCTAAAATAAGCACTTCTGGATCATGCAACAATGCGGAAGCCAGGCCAACGCGCTGCCGGTAACCTTTGGAAAGCTGTTCAATTTTCTTGTTTGCTTCAGGCGTAAGGCGGGTAAGCTCAATAACCTCTTCAATTCTCTTTTTGTCTATTTTATAGATATTGGCATTAAAAGCCAGATATTCCCTCACGTACATTTCAGGGTACAATGGATTATGTTCCGGCAGATAGCCAATTCCCTTCTGAATTTGATGAATATCCTCATTCAGCGGAATTCCGTTAACTGAAGCTTTTCCTTCCGAAGCAGGCAAATAACCGGTGAGTATTTTCATAAGTGTGGATTTTCCTGCACCATTCGGCCCTAAAAAACCCACAATTTCACCTTTTTCAATAGAAAATGAAACCTGGTCCAGGGCTTTTTGTTCCCCGTAATATTTAGAAATTCCTTCTGCTGAAATAGACATTTGGCTGTTTTCTTCAAAAATAAGGATTTATTAATTCCTTTTTAAGCTGTTGGTAACAAGCTGTACAAAAATCCAATAGAAATAGAAGGAATAAATTACATTTTGTATTTTTGGTAAAAGGTTTATTCAATGGATTTAAACTCAAGAAAATTAGAATTTGTTCAAGAATTTTTAGAACTTCAAAGTGAGGAAGCTATTTCCCGATTAGAAAAAGTATTGGAAAAAGAGAAAAGAAATGACATGGAAAATGAAATACAACCAATGACTAAAAAAGAATTGAACAGGCGGATAGACCATTCTGAATCTGACTTTAAAAACAATGGTTTTAAAAAGGCTTCTGAATTAATATCTAAGTATAAATAATGGATTTTGAAGTAATTTGGTCAGAATTTGCAGAAAATCGACTTGATGAAATTTTTGAATACTATCTCAACACAGCTAATGAAAGGATCACGATAGAAATAGTTCATGGTTTACTAACAGAATCTTTAAGGTTAGAAAAAGATCCATTTATTGGGTAGAAAGAAAAACTTCTCAAAGAAAGACAAATTTCGTATAGATATCTGGTTTTTAAACACTACAAAATAATTTATTCGGTAGACGAAAAAGATAGATTTATAAAAGTCGCCGATGTTTTTGCTACACGACAAGAACCAAATAAAATTAAAAGATCCAGATAACAGTTAATTTACCCACAACATTTCAAGGTAAATAGCCGGTAAGTGTAAAAATTGTTATTTAAGAATTCAATTTGAAATAAGTTGGCTGAGAAATCTATGTCCTCCGCCATCTTTTCCTTAACCGTACCCGAATGGGATACTAATTCTGAGTAATGGCTTTAAATTATTCGGAATAAAAGGAGGATGAAAAAGCTTAATTTTAGGATTTTTTTTACAAAAAGCGAGTCCTGAAAAGGATTCAGTAAAAAGCGTAAAAAACACTTTAAAAGCAGCTATTATTCTGAAATTAATATTATTTTAGCCCTGTAACAATGAAACAATGAGCAATTTGATTACCTGGAACGCATTCTATTATTTTTATTTCTATACCAGAGATAAGATCGGGAGTGCTATGTAATTAAATACGCTGAAATTATATAAAAGTCTCGATCTAAAATCGGGACTTTTTTTTTAGAGCAGTTTTAAATGGATAAAAAAATAGCGATTCAGGGAATTCAGGGTTCCTTTCATCATTTGGTAGCACAGGAATATTACCATGAAAATGTAAAAGTGCTGGAATGCATGTCTTTTAGAGAGCTTGTAGCAGCGCTGGTCTCGGGTGAAGCAGATGAAGCGGTGATGGCTATAGAAAATTCTATTGCGGGTTCTATTTTGCCAAATTACGCCATGATAGATGAAAATAAAGTGAAGGTGATCGGTGAACATTATATTCCTATTGATATGAACCTGATGGCGCTGCCCGGGCAGCGCATCGAGAAGATCAAGAAAGTATTTTCACATCCCATGGCTTTGTTGCAGTGCAAGGAATTCTTTAAAAAGTATCCACATATAAAGCTTATAGAGGATGCCGATACTGCGGAAGTGGCAAAGCGAATTCATGAACAGCAGTTAAAACATGTTGGCGCTGTGGCCAGCAAAGTGGCTGCCGATATTTTTGAACTGGAAACCCTGGCTGAGAGCATCCACACCAAGAAAAGCAATGCTACCAGGTTCCTTATTTTAAGTATGAAAAAGAAGGAGCCGAATGGCGAAAAAATAGACAAGGCGTCTCTAAAATTTGAATTGGAAAGCAAGCGCGGCAGCCTGGTTTCGGTTCTTAATATTATCAGGGATTTTAACCTGGATATGACGAAAATCCAGAGTATGCCGATAATAGAAACCCCCTGGAAATATTCATTTTTTATTGATGTGATTTTTGAAGAATATGAAGAATTTGAAAAAGCGATGGAAATCCTTAAAGTGATGACGGAACAGCTAACAATTTTCGGGACTTATAAAAACAGTTTGTAATGGTACCACAGGCAAGAAGATTAAACAACGTGCAGGAATATTATTTTTCCAGCAAATTACGGGAAGTACGGGCGCTGGAGGCAGCGGGAAAACCCATCATCAATCTGGGGATTGGTAGCCCAGACCTGGCCCCGCCACAGCAGGTGATCTCCAAACTAAATGAAGCCCTGGCCAATCCCGGAGCACATCAATACCAGCCTTATAAGGGGACTGCCGAATTCAGGAATGCCATTCGTGATTTCTACAAGAACCATTATTCCGTTTCCTTAAATGCCGAAACTGAAATTTTGCCTTTAATGGGAAGTAAGGAGGGGATTACTCATATCTCCATGGCTTTTTTAAACGCAGGAGACCAGGTTTTAATTCCCAACCCCGGTTATCCCACGTATTCTTCGGTTACTAATTTAGTGGAAGCCGAAGCGATTTATTATGACTTGAATGCCGAAGGCGGCTGGCTCCCAAATTTGAAAGATCTGGCAGAAAAAGATTTGAGCAAGGTGAAGCTGATGTGGGTAAATTATCCGCATATGCCTACGGGTGCTTCGGCGAACCAGGAATTTTTTGGGGAACTGATCTCTTTTGCCAAAAAACATGAGATTTTAATCGTTAATGACAATCCCTATAGTTTTATTCTGAATGATGATCCGCAGAGTATTTTAAAAACTGAAGGAGCCAAAGAAGTGGTGCTGGAACTCAATTCCCTCAGCAAAAGTTTTAATATGGCCGGCTGGCGGATTGGAATGGTGTGCGGAAGCGAGAAAAACATCAATACCATCCTGAAGGTGAAGACCAATATGGACAGCGGGATGTTTTTTCCTTTGCAGGCCGGCGCAGCCGAGGCTTTAAAGATGGATAAAAAATGGTTTAAAGATCAAAACGAGATCTACAAAAGCCGTAAAAATAAAGTTTTGGAACTTGCCGCGGCTATAGAGTGTGTGCCAGAAAAAGGCCAGCAGGGAATGTTTGTTTGGGCAAAAGTGCCGCAAGGAAAAACTTCAGAAGGGTTTGTAGACGAGCTGTTGCACAAGCATGATATTTTTACCGCGCCGGGATTTATTTTTGGGAGCCAGGGAGAAGGTTACATCAGGTTTTCGTTATGTACCGCTGAAGAAAATATAGACGCAGCCATAAAACGGGTGAAAAAATGAACCAGCATGATGCCGGACACAAAAATGGCCACACAGGGAAAGATTAAACCTTAGTTCGCTTGTTCAGCTGAAATTTGAAATATTAATAGATGAAAGTTTATGTTATAGGAATAGGATTGATAGGCGGTTCTTTTGCACTGGATGTAAAAGCCAATTTTCCTGACGCTGAAATTTTTGGGATAGATGCCAGTGAGGCTCATCTTAAAAAAGCCAAAGAATTAAAGCTTATTGACAAACCGGCGCTGATGGCCGATCTACAAAATGCCGAGGTGGTTTTTGTGGCCGTGCCGGTAGATGCCAGTATTGAGGTCACCAAACAAGTGCTGGATAAAATTGGGGAAAATACACTGGTGATTGATGCCGGTTCTACAAAATCGAAATTATGCGCGGCGGTTTCAGCTCATCCAAAAAGGAGAAATTTTCTGGCGGCGCATCCTATTTCAGGTACCGAATATTCCGGCCCCGAGGCGGCTATTCCAAATCTTTTCCGCGGGAAAACCAATATTATTTGCGAAGTGGAAAAAACCGCCTTTAAACTTCAGGAAAAAGCGATGGAAATCTTCAGCAAACTGGGCATGCGCATCAGGTATATGGATCCTGAATCCCACGACCGCCACATCGCTTATGTTTCGCACTTATCGCACATCAGCTCCTTTATGCTGGGGAAAACGGTGCTGGAAAAAGAGAAAAATGAAAGGGATATTTTTGACCTGGCCGGCAGTGGATTTGCTTCAACGGTAAGGCTGGCGAAAAGTTCTCCGGCCATGTGGTCGCCCATTTTTCAGCAAAATAAAGAGAATGTTTTGGAGACTTTAAATGAATATATTCAAAATCTTACCGAGTTTAAGAACCTTATTGAAAAGGACAATTTTGAAGAGGTTTATAAAGAAATGGAAAGAACAAACCATATAAAATCAATTTTAAACGGAATTAACTAATACTACTTAAATTAATTGAAATGGAAAACAGGAAAGAACTTAGAAACTGGCTGGACAATTTTGGGTTGGAACATCCCCTTGTGATCGCCGGCCCCTGCAGCGCCGAAACCGAAGACCAGGTTTTAAAAATCGCGCATCAGCTTAAAGATACCGATGCTACGGTATTGAGGGCGGGAATCTGGAAGCCAAGAACGAGGCCGGGAAATTTTGAAGGTGTTGGCGCACTTGGTTTAAAATGGCTGAAAAAAGCCAAGGAAGAAACCGGAATGCTAACCACCACTGAAGTTGCCAATACCGCGCATGTAGACCTGGCGCTGGAAAATGATGTGGATATTCTCTGGATTGGAGCACGCACCACGGTTTCTCCTTTTATTGTCCAGGAAATTGCCGATGCGCTTAAAGGCACCGATAAAGTGGTACTGATCAAAAATCCGGTAAATCCGGACCTTTCCCTTTGGCTGGGTGCTGTAGAGCGTTTTTATACCGCAGATATTAAAAATCTTGGTGTGATTCACCGCGGTTTTTCGGCTTATGAAAAAACCAAATACCGTAACAATCCGGAATGGCAGATCGCTATTGAGCTTCAGAATAAATTTCCTGATCTTCCGCTAATCCTTGATCCTTCACACATCGCAGGGCGCCGCGACATTATTTTTGACCTCTGCCAGACCGCGCTGGATTTAAATTATGACGGATTAATGGTGGAAACGCACCATACTCCAGATGAGGCCTGGAGCGACGCAAAACAGCAGATCACCCCCGCAACACTTGTTCAGATTATGAAAGATTTAAAAATCAGAAAAGAGATTTCGGAGAGTGAAGAATTTCAGAATAAGCTGAATAACCTGAGAGCGCAGATTGATGTTGCCGATAACCAGTTAATAGAATTGCTATCCAAAAGGATGAAAGTTTCCGAAGAAATTGGGAAAGTGAAAAAGGCACAGAATGTTTCAGTTCTTCAAACTAAAAGATGGAATGAAATTTTAGGGAAAATGGTGCTGGAAGGAGAGCAACACGGGTTAAGCGAAGAATTTATTTTACGCCTTTTTAAAGCCGTGCACCAGGAATCCATAAACCACCAGGAGAAAATTATGAATGCTTAGCAGGTTTATGATTGTTATTATTAATAAAGCCTCACCAATGTTGTTGGTGAGGCTTTACCATAATTTATTTAGTGTATGCCAGCCTTCTTGAAGCTTTGCGCATAAGAGTATTAATTAGACCGTCGGTACTGCTGCCAAGGCTTCCTACCACGCGTTTGTTGTAATTCCAGAGCAACTCGCCATCAACAGCATTATTTACACTCATATTAATTGTAGCTGAATTAGTAGCTCCCCAGAACCCTACCAGTACCCCAAGGGCGATAGAAGCACCATCAGACATAGGCTTATCGGTTTCAAAATTTCCACCAATAACCGCATCTACTTCCAGAATTTTAGCAAGTTCTTCGGGAGTAAAAGTAGCAATATTGGTGATTTCATTTTTGGCCAGAATGGCATTTGTACGCTTTGGATCCTGAATATCAATTAAGAGCTTACCACGGGTTTTGCGTTTTAAAAACCAGGAATACATGGCATTCTGGATGGCATTTCCTTCGCTTTTTTCCATTTCGGCCAATTGTTCGGCTGAAATTTCTTTCATTTGTTTGGGCCGTAGGCTTACCTTTGCACTAAAGGGCAAAATAGCAATTAATTTATGCTCTTTGGCGATTTCATCAAAGTTTGGGTTTTCATAGAGATGGGTTTGTGCCCTGGATCCTGTAACAAAAATGATGAAGAGAAGCGGAAAGATTAATTTTTTGGTAATGTTTTGCATGATGATTATTGATTAAGTTAATGAGGTCAAATATATGTGATTATCTAATTCGTTCAACAATTGAATTAAGAATATTTTAACACTGCATGAAGGGAACGGTATATAAATCTACAGGAAGCTGGTACCAGGTAAAGACGGAAACGGGAGAAATTTATAACTGCCGCATCAAAGGGAAGTTCCGCATAAAGGGTATTAAAAATACCAATCCGGTAGCTGTTGGGGATAAAGTGGTTTTTGATCCGGAAGAGCAGCAGGGGGAGGAGCAACAGGGGGTGATAAAAAAGATTGAAGAAAGGGAAAATTATATCATCCGTAAGTCGGTGAATCTTTCCAAGCAAACCCACATTATCGCCTCTAATATCAACCAGGTTTTTCTGATGGTCACCCTTAATAATCCCCCAACCTTTACCAGTTTTATAGACCGCTTTCTGGTCACCGCCGAAGCCTACGATATAAAAGCGGTTATCCTTTTCAATAAAATAGATACTTATGATGAAGAGGAAACGCTGGAAATTAAATTTCTGGCCAAACTCTACCGGGATATCGGGTATGAATGTATAGGGATTTCAGCAAAAACCGGAAAAAATGTGGAGAAAGTAAAGGAGATGATGCTTGGCAAAACCAGTATGTTCTCAGGGCACAGTGGAACGGGCAAATCTACGTTAATCAATGCGCTGGAGCCACAATTGAATTTAAAAACTGCCGAAATTTCTGAACAGCACCGGCAGGGGCAGCATACCACCACTTTTGCTGAAATGTTCGATCTAAGCTTTGATGCCCGCATTATTGACACTCCCGGAATTAAAGGTTTTGGGGTGGTAGATATGGAAAAAGAAGAAATAGGCGATTATTTTCCTGAGTTTTTTGAGCTGAAGCAGGACTGTAAATTTTATAATTGTCTGCACCTGGAAGAGCCAAAATGTGCAGTTAAAGAAGCCCTGGAGGAAGGGGAAGTCGCCTGGTCCAGGTACAAAAGCTATTTGCAGATCATGGAGGGCGAAGACGAGAATTACCGCATAGATAATTATTCAAAACCATGAGAGTAGTATTACAAAGAGTATCAGAGGCTTCTGTAACTATTAATCATCGGGTAAATACGGTAATAGATAAAGGTTTGCTCATTTTACTGGGAATAGAAGAGGAAGACAATGAAGAAGATATAGAGTGGCTGTGCAATAAGATTGTAAAAATGCGCATTTTCAATGATGCGGAGGAGGTAATGAACCTTTCACTTCTGGATATTAACGGAGATGCCATTGTGGTAAGCCAGTTTACCCTACATGCCAGCACAAAAAAAGGGAACCGCCCCAGTTATATAAAAGCCGCAAAGCCAGAAATTGCCATTCCGCATTATGAAAAATTCATTGAGGTGTTGGAAGAGAAGCTTGGCAAAAATGTGGGGACCGGAGAATTTGGTGCCGATATGAAAGTTAGCCTTTTAAATGACGGGCCGGTAACAATTTTGATGGATTCAAAAAATAAAAGTTAAAAAGAGTTAATTTTTTATATATTGCGACCGTTATGAAATCAACAGAAGAATAATATTTCGCAGCAGGAAATAAAATTTAGTACTTTTTTTGTGCTGCCTAATGTGAAATTCTGCAGGTTCCATACCATCTTAACTTAGTAAATAACCTGACCCTACATTAAAAACGGTACCTTTAAAATGGTTCTGAATAAATTCGTATATGCATTTCTATGCATTTTTATTTTTAGTTATAGCAGGGCTCAGGATTTAGACATGCCCAAGGTTTCTCAAGAAGATCTGGAAGCTAAAGTTTATGCTAAAGATGCTACCGCACCGGCAGTTTATCTCTATAAAACCCGCGAAACTTACTTTGATTATGCCGAAGAAGACGGCTGGTTTCTTATCACACTGGTCACCGAGCGAATTAAGATCCTCAACAAGGACGGATTGGACTATGCCACCAGGAAAGTAAAAGCCTATAAGAATGATTCTGAAGCTGAAAGAATAGAAAAAGTAGAAGGGGTCACCTATAATCTTGAAGAAGGCAAAATAAACAAAGTAAAACTGGATGAAGGTGTTCTTTACGAGAAAAATATAAATGAGCACTGGGATGAATTTGCCTTTACAATGCCCGCGGCCAAAGTGGGTTCTGTTATAGAATGGAGTTATCGCCTGGTTTCACCATTCCTGAAGATAGATGATCTTGTTTTACAGGAAAACATTCCTGTTTCACATTATCTTGCCAAAATAAGATATCCCAGGATGTTTGGTTTCCGGCTTATTAAAAAAGGCAATTTTGAAATTGAACCTAAAACCACTGTAGACAGGAGAAGCCTTAACTTTTCTTATGATTCGCGAGGGGGGTATGGAACCACTACTTTAAGATCTAACACTGCAAAAGCTAATTTTTCTGAAGTTACTAACTACTATGAAAAAAATGATATACCGGCATTAAAACCGGAGCCCTATGTTAATAATCTTAATAATTACAGGTTCTCCGTTTTTTATGAGCTAATTTCTACAGAGTTTTCCGAAGGAAATCTGAAAAATTACGCAACTACCTGGGAAGAAGTCGCACAAACCATTTTTAAATCCAAAAATTTTGGGAAACAACTTGAAAATACCCGTTTTCTGAAGAAGGAAGCTGAAGTGCTTAAAGAAAAATATCCTGATAAGGCCGAAAGGATTGAGCAGGTACTTCAATTTGTACAATCAAAAATGACCTGGAACGGATACTACGGTAAATACACCGAAGAGGATATTTCCAGGGTCTATAAAGAGGGCGTAGGAAATGTGGCAGAAATTAACCTTATTCTGGTTGCTTTATTAAGAGAAAGTGGCATTGATGCCAACCCGGTTTTAGTCAGTTCTAAAAACAACGGCATTCCAATGTTTCCAACCCTGGAAGGTTTTAATTATGTTATTGCCGGTATAAGGGAACCTGGAAGAAATATTCTTTTGGATGGTACAGATAAATATAGCACACCAAATATACTTCCTGCAAGAGTATATAACTGGACTGGGCGAATGATAAACAAATATGGCGCTTCACAGGAAGTAGAGCTTCTTGGAGATGCCATGGCCAATGAATTTCTTTCAGTAACAGGCACTATAGACGGGGATGGTAAACTCACCGGTACGGTAAGCAGGCGGTATGGAAATAATGAAGCTTTAAGGTACCGCGATAAATATGATAAGTTGCCAAATGAGGAAATAAAAAAATTAGCTGCAGAGGAATTAGCGATAGAGGATTTAAAAGCTTTTGAGGTGGAGAATATGCATGATATTAAAAAGCCTGTTATAGAATCTTTTAATTTTGAGACAGGTAAAGGTATGGATGTAATTGGCAGTAATATATATCTTTCTCCTTTATTGTTTTATGGCCTGGAGGAAAGCCCTTTTAAATCTGAAGAAAGAAATTTCCCGGTGGACTTTTTATATCCGTTTTCCACTACTAAAACTTTTAATTTAAAAATTCCGGACACCTATAAGGTGCTATCGCTCCCTGAGCCTTTAAATGTAGCCCTTCCGGAAAATTTGGGAGCCTATACCTATAAGGTAGTGGTGGCGCCCGGCGGATTGATCCAGGCAATCTCGCGTTTTTCAATTAACCGCCAGGAGATATCAGAAAGGAATTATAAGGCACTGCGAGAGTTCTTTAAACTTCGTGTTGAAAAGGAAAAGGAGAAAATTGTTCTGGAGAAAATTTAAGTTTAACTTTTAGGGATAAAATATTTTAGAAAATTTTCTATACTTTCAATATTATTCCGCTATTCAAATCTTAATGAAAAAACGTTTTTTATTTCTATTGGTTGCTTTCTATTCATTAAGCATCCAGAGCCAGGAATTTTATCCGGTTTCCGGCATAGATCCAGATCTTCTTAAAAATGCCAATGCTGTGGTAAGGGATTACAGCCGTAGCATTACCATTGAAGATTTAGACAAAGTTGTTATTAAAACAAATAAAATTATTACCGTGCTAAACGCCAAAGGAGACCGTTTTCTGGGAGCGTACGAACTATATGATGACTCTGAAAAAATTAAAGAGCAGAAAGCGGTAATCTATGATAGAAATGGTAATGAGCTGGAAAAATTCAAAAGCAGGGATTTCCAGGACCAGAGCAATTATCCCTCCTTCGTTCTGTTTGCAGATAACCGGGTGAGTAGGTTAGATTACGTGCCCCGTAACTATCCTTATACTATAAGTTATACCAGTGAAGTAGAAAGCACAAACAGCGTTTTTCTGCCTGATTGGTGGCTGGTTAGTGGATTTAATTTAAGTGTGGAGAATACCTCATATCAACTTGTAAATAATATTAAAACCTCTCTTCGGTTTTTAGAAGCCAACCTCGATAGCCTAAAAGTTGAAAAAGAGGTGGATGATTTTAATTTGACTTATAAAGCACATCATATTCCCGCCATGCAGCAGGAGGTTTTAAGCCCCGAATTCTCAGAGCTTGCCCCCAAACTTTTGGTGGCACTGGAGGATTTTCATTTAGGAGGGATTAATGGCAAGGCCAAGAACTGGGAAGAATTTGGGAAATGGCAGTATGAAAACCTGATTAAAGGCCATGATGAACTGCCACAGGAAACCGTTGCGAAAATCAGTGCTTTGGTTAAAGACGCTATCTCTGTTGAAGAAAAGGCAAGGTTAATTTACAATTATGTGCAAAATAAAACGCGTTACGTAGCCATAGCATTGGGTATTGGCGGATGGGAACCGGCTGCTGCCAATGAAGTGGATAATCTTGGCTATGGCGATTGCAAAGGGCTTACAAATTATACCAAGGCACTATTAAAGTCACAGGGTATAGATGCTTATTACACGGTGGTAAATTCCGGCGAAAAGATTGATATTAATCCTGAATTTGCCAAAATGCAGGGGAATCATGTGATTTTAAATATTCCTCGTGAGGAAGAAAATGATATTTGGCTGGAATGTACCAACCAGTATTTTCCATTTAACTACATTGGCGATTTTACGGATGACCGTTATGTGCTTAAAATTACTCCTGAAGGTGGAGAAATGGTTAAAACAAGAAAATATTCCGCAGAAGAAAACCTGGAAAAAACCACCTGTACTATTTTCCTGGAAAACGGGGGAGGCTTTGCCGCAGAATTTAAAAGGGAGAGCACAGGAGTACCTTACGGGGACATTTTTCCCATAGCCAGGCAAACCGAGAAAATTCAGAAGAATTATTATCGGGAGGAATGGCCGTATCTGCAAAATATCTCTTTTGATGAAATTAGCTTTAAAAATAACAAAGATTCTATCAGGTTTACTGAAGAGCTGAAATTTCACGGAGACAGATTTGCGATTAAAGCCGGGAAGCGCCTGCTGCTTCCGCTTAATTTTATTAATAACAGCCGCATTCAGTTTGCAGATGATGAAAACAGGAAATATCCGGTGAAAATGAACCGAGGAAAAACCTACGTTGATATTTTTAAATTTGAGATTCCTGAAGGTTATGTGGTGGAAGCCCTGCCGGAGGGGAAAGAAATCGCTTCAGAATTTGGAGATTTCAGGTTTCAGGTAGAAAAACTGGAAAAAACGAACGGGGCAGAACTAATTGTGAAGAGGTTTTTACAGATAAAGGAAGGACAATGGGCCCCGGAAAGATATCAGGATTTTAAAGATTTTATTGATGCCGTAGGCGAGATGAATAGCCAAAAAGCAGTTGTTGTAGAAAAAACTTAGTAAAAATACCCAACCATTATGAAAAATTATTATCCGTTTTTAATGCTACTGTTTATTTTTAATCCTCTTTTTGCGCAAGACTATCGCTTTGGGAAAGTTTCAGAAGAAGAAGTACAGGAAAAGGCATACCCCCTGGATTCTACAGTAAATGCTGCAGTACTTTATAAAAGTCAGGATACCTATTATGAAGTCAATCAACATACAGGATTTACGTTGGTAACCGATGTCTATGAAAGGATAAAAATTTATAAAAAAGATGGTTTTAACTGGGCTACTAAAGAAATCACGGGCTATCAAAATGGGTCTGACCGCGAAAAGATTACCAATATTAAAGGCTATACCTATAATATGGTTGAAGGGAAATTAGAAGACGAAAAGCTTCGCAATGATGGTATTTTTGATGAAGAAGTAAACAAGTACCGCATTAAAACCAAATTAACAATGCCTGGAGTAAAAGAAGGCAGCGTGATAGAATATTCTTATAGTATAAGGTCCCCGTTTTTAACCAGTGTAGACGAGACAAAATTGCAATACACCATTCCTATAAAAAGATTGGAAGCTAAGGTGAAGATCCCTGAATTCTTTGGGTTTAAAATGCACTCCAATCTCAAATCCCGCATAATTTTTAATATAGACCAGGGGAAAGAATCCTTTAAATATTCTTACCAGCAAAGTAACCGGAGTATGAATGGAAGAGTGATATCTACAAATTATTCCACTAATTCTGTAGATTATATGCAGAGTGTGTATACAGTTGAAAAAGATGATATTCCGGCTCTGAAACAAGAACCATTTGTGGACTATCTTCAAAATTACGCTGCTTATATTAAATGGGAACTTATGTACACCAAATTTCCCAATTCTCCTATTGATAATTACTCGCAAACCTGGGAGGGTGTAACCAAATCCATATATGAGGGCCTGGGCAGCGAATTGGATCAGCAGGGATATTTTAAAAAAGATATAGATCAATTGCTGGCGGGAATTTCAAATCCTGCTACCAAGGTGGCCAGGGTTTATGATTATGTGAAGAGCAAAGTAAAATGGAACGAGTTTGTTGGCTTTTACACAGATAAGGGACTTAAATCTGCCTATAAAGATGGGGTGGGGAATTGTGCAGATATTAACCTGATGCTTACCAGCATGCTGCGATATGCCGGCTTAACAGCCAATCCAGTACTTATTAGCACACCCGATAATGGCATCCCTGTTTTTCCCACCCGCAATGGTTTTAATTATGTTATTTCCTGTGTGGAGCTTCCGGAAGAGACCGTGCTATTGGACGCCACAGATCCCTTTGCGGCTATAGGCCAGCTTCCTAAAAGAGCAAGAAATTTCCAGGGAAGGCTTATACGGGAAGAAGGAACTTCAGACTGGGTGGATCTTCTCCCAACAACGCTTTCAGAAGTTAGAAGCTTTTTATATATAGGTTTTGATGAGGATATGAAAATAAAGGGAAAAACAAGTAAAATTTTTCAGGGACTGCATGCGAAAAACTTTCGTGAAAGTAATACGAGGAGTGATGAAAAGTATCTTGAGAAGCTTGAAGGGAAATTGGGAGATTATTCCGTATCAGATCTTGTTGTGGAAAACCGGGAAATTGTAAATGAAAAAATTCAGGAAACCTATACATTTGCTGGTAAAAATGGGGTAGAAGAAATTAATGGGAAAATATATTTACAGCCCTTTCTATTTGAAGCCATGCAGGAAAATCCTTTTAAAGCAGAAGAAAGAAGCTATCCCGTATTTTTCGATTTCCCTTCTATTCAGGATGAATTTATTTCGTTTATGATTCCTGAAGGATATGTTTTGGAGTCTTTCCCGGAAAGTGGAATTTTCCAGCTCAATGAAGGAGCGGTAAAATACACTTTTCTTGTACAGCAAAATGGAGCTGTATTAAGTATAAAATCTAAACTGGAGATGCCACAAACGGTTTTTGCTCCTGAAGATTATGAAGGCCTGAAACAATTTTATAATCAAATAATAGAAAAACAAACAGAAGCCATAGTGCTTTCCAAAGCTTAGAAAATGAAAATACAGGATGCTCAAGAAGCAGTAGATATCTGGATAAATGAACATGGAGTTCGTTATTTCAACGAGCTTACCAATATGGCGCAGCTTGCCGAGGAGGTTGGAGAAGTAGCCAGGATTATTGCCCGGAGGTATGGAGAACAAAGTGAAAAGGAAAGCGATAAAAATAAAGATCTGGGAGAGGAGCTGGCCGATGTGCTTTTTGTAGTTTTGTGCCTTGCAAATCAAACTGGTGTTAACCTGCAGGAGTCTTTCGATAAAAAACTGGATCTTAAAACCAGGCGGGACCATGACAGGCACCATAATAATGAAAAGCTAAAATAATGGGCTTTAAAAGTATTATGTCTAAAGGAAAATACTGGCGATCTGTGGTAGTGCTTGGGCTGGTATTTACCGTATTATACAATGTAATTTCTGTTTTTTTTGAATATGGTACATTTGCATTTGAGCAATATTACCGGGATCATATCGCCGGGAATGGCTTAAAATATGCCATAGGGCAAATAGGAGCCGCACTTTTTTATGGGCTTATCGTGTCGTATGGACAATTTAGGGCAAAGGAAAAGCGGAAAGAAAAATCAAATTAGAAGGCTTCAATGGATATTTTCATATCGCATAATAAAAGCAGAATCAGCGGGGAACTGCAAATTACCGGTTCAAAAAGTGAATCTAACCGGCTGCTTATTCTTAAGGCATTGTATTCCAGCCTTAGCGTAAATAACCTTTCCAATAGTGATGATACACAGGTGATGCAAAAAGCCCTGTCTACAAAGGAAGAAATTGTAGATATACACCATGCAGGAACAGCTATGCGTTTTCTTGCAGCTTATTTTGCTTCCTGTGAAGAAAGGGAAGTGGTGCTTACCGGTAGCAAACGCATGAAGGAGCGTCCTGTAAAGTTGCTTGTAGATGCCTTAAGAAGCCTAGGGGCAGAAATTTTTTATGAAGAAAATGAAGGTTTTCCTCCCTTACGTATAAAGGGGAAAAAACTTGAAAAAAATAAGGTAAGGGTACAGGCAAATATCAGTAGCCAGTATGTTTCGGCTTTAATGCTTATTGCACCTTCCTTGCCAGATGGCCTGGAAATCACACTAGACGGGCAAATTACTTCTGCTCCATATATTTCTATGACCCTGGAGATATTACAAAATGCCGGGGTAAAAGGGGAATTTAAAAATAACCGGATTAAAATTCAGCCGGAAAAAGATTTGCCCTCAAAAACAATCAATATTGAATCGGACTGGAGTTCAGCTTCTTATTTTTACAGTATCGCCGCCATTTGCGAGGAAGCGGAAATAAAACTTTCCAATTATCGCAAAACAAGTTTACAGGGGGATTCCTGCCTGGCCAGGATTTATAAAAATTTTGGGGTGACCACAGAATATCTGCAAGACAGTATTATCCTGCATAAAAAACCATGTAAAAAGCCCAAGAGCATTTCTGAAAATCTTCAAAATTCGCCAGATATTGCCCAGACCATCGCAGTAACCTGTCTTGCATTGGGTATTGGC
Organism: Autumnicola aciditolerans; assembly: GCF_041679265.1. Taxonomy (NCBI): domain Bacteria; kingdom Pseudomonadati; phylum Bacteroidota; class Flavobacteriia; order Flavobacteriales; family Flavobacteriaceae; genus Autumnicola; species Autumnicola aciditolerans. The sequence goes on along the minus strand of NZ_JBGFSM010000001.1, from coordinate 29,097 downwards.
TGCCAGTTGGGAGGTCTCCACACCTTAAAAATTAAAGAAACAGACCGTTTGGTAGCACTTAAGACCGAAATGGAAAAATTTGGCGCGAGGGTGGATATTACCCAGGACAGCCTACGCCTTTTCCCGGTAAAGGAGCTTGCCAAAGATGTTTCCGTAGAAACCTATAATGATCACCGTATGGCGATGGCTTTTGCTCCTCTGGCACTTAAAACCGGATTTAGGATTAACGATGCAGCAGTGGTTTCCAAGTCTTATCCTTCGTTTTGGGGAGACCTCGAAAAATTAAAATTTTCAGTAAAACAGGCGGACAAATAAATCATTTTTTAAATAAACTCCTATTTACTTGACAACCCCTATGTTGAGGTTGTATATTTGCGCCCTTTAAAAATTCAATTATGGGAATGAAACTTTCACACTTCAATTTTGAACTTCCAAAAGAACTTTTGGCTGAATATCCTTCAGAACACCGGGATGAGGCAAGGCTTATGGTTCTTAACAGGAAAGAGCAAACCATTGAACACAGGCAATTTAAAGACCTTATAGATTATTTTGATCCAAAAGACGTGATGGTATTGAATAATACCAAAGTATTTCCTGCCAGGCTCTTCGGAAATAAGGAAAAAACCGGCGCCAGGATTGAAGTTTTTCTTTTAAGGGAATTAAATCCTGAAACAAAGCTTTGGGATGTGTTGGTGGATCCCGCACGTAAGATCCGTATAGGGAACAAACTTTATTTTGGGGACGACGAGAGCCTTGTGGCTGAAGTTATAGATAATACCACTTCCAGAGGGCGTACCTTAAGATTTTTGTATGACGGCTCTTATGCAGATTTTCGGCAGAAACTAAACGATCTTGGGGAAACCCCGCTTCCAAAATATATAAAAAGAGAGGTGGAACCTTCAGATGAAGAACGTTACCAAACAATTTATGCTAAAAAAGAGGGAGCAGTGGCAGCACCTACGGCTGGTTTACACTTTTCAAAGCACCTGCTGAAACGACTGGAAATTAAAGGAATTGATTTTGCTGAAGTAACCCTTCATGTTGGATTGGGTACTTTTAGTCCGGTAGAGGTGGAAGACCTTTCCAAGCACAAAATGGATAGTGAGGAAGCTTTTATAGACAGCACTGCGGTGAACACCATTAACAATGCTAAAACTGAAAAACGCAGGGTCTGCGCAGTGGGAACCACAGTAATGAGAGCTTTGGAAAGTTCGGTGTCTTCTAATCTTACCCTTAATGAATTTGGCGGTTGGACCAATAAATTTATATTTCCGCCTTACGATTTTAGTATTGCCAATTGTATGATTACTAATTTCCATACTCCAAAATCAACTCTATTGATGATGGTTTCTGCCTTTGCAGGACATGATTTTATGAAGAAGGCGTATGAGGAGGCGGTTAAGGAAAAATACAAGTTTTACACTTACGGCGATGCCATGCTTATTTTATAGAAGATAAATATAATTTGGAATTAGACCTCACAGGTTTCTCAACCTGTGAGGTCTTTTGTATTTTTGCAGTGTGAAAAATGACAAAAAGGATATAAGGGCTTTAACGAAGAAGCAACTTCAGGAATTCTTTGTTTCCCAGGACGATAAATCTTTTAGGGGAACTCAGGTTTATGAATGGTTATGGAACAAAAGTGCTCATACTTTTGAAGAAATGACCAACCTTTCCAAGGAGACCCGTGAGATGCTGATGGATAATTTTGTGATTAACCACATACGGGTTGACCAGATGCAACGCAGCAGTGACGGCACCATCAAAAATGCTGTTAGGTTACATGACGGTTTAACCATAGAATCTGTGTTAATCCCCACTGCTACACGTACTACTGCCTGCGTTTCTTCTCAGGTAGGTTGCAGCCTGGATTGCCAGTTTTGTGCAACGGCAAGATTAAAAAGAATGCGAAATCTTAATCCGGACGAAATTTATGATCAGGTGGTTGCTATAGATAATGAAAGCCATTTGTATTTTGACAAACCTCTTTCAAACATCGTTTTTATGGGAATGGGGGAGCCGCTCATGAATTATAATAACGTGATGAAGGCTATAGAAAAAATAACTTCTAAAGACGGGTTGGGAATGTCTCCTAAACGTATTACCATTTCAACTTCAGGAGTGCCAAAAATGATTAAAAAACTGGCAGATGACGAGGCCAAAATAAAACTTGCCGTTTCTTTACATTCTGCCATAGATGAAGTCCGTACCAAAATTATGCCTTTTAATGCCACTTTTCCGCTTAAAGATTTAAGGAAATCCCTGGAATACTGGTACGCTAAAACCAAAAGCCGGATTACCTATGAATATATTGTCTGGAGAGGTATAAACGATAATGAAGCTGCCGCCCGTGCGTTGGTGGATTTTTGCAAAGCGGTACCCTGCAAGGTAAATCTTATAGAATATAATCCTATAGATGATGGGGGATTTCAACAGGCATCTGCCCGGGCTACAGATATGTACCAGCAAATGCTGGAAAAGAACGGTATTACCGTAACCGTGAGGCGTTCCCGCGGAAAAGATATTGATGCGGCCTGCGGTCAGCTGGCAAATAAGTCGGCATGATCGTCTTTTGAAAAAGCAGTCCCAAATTTCCCATAAAAAGTTATCTTTGCTGATTGCTTTATGAAGGTAATTTCCCAAATAAAACTTCCGGTGGAGAAGGAAATGGAACTTTTTGAAAAAAAGTTCTTCCAGTCCATGACTTCAAAAGTAGCTCTTCTTAACCGTATTACCCATTACATTGTAAACCGCAAGGGCAAGCAGATGCGGCCCATGTTTGTTTTTCTCGTTGCCAAAATGGTATCGGGAGGAAATGTGAACGAGAGGACGTACCGCGGGGCTTCGGTTATAGAATTAATCCATACCGCCACACTTGTTCATGATGATGTGGTGGATGATTCTAACAGAAGGCGTGGTTTCTTCAGCATTAATGCTTTATGGAAAAACAAAATTGCAGTTTTGGTGGGGGATTATCTTTTGTCCAAAGGCCTCCTTTTATCTATTGATAATAATGATTTTGATTTGCTGAAGATCATATCTGTAGCTGTGCGGGAGATGAGTGAAGGGGAGTTGCTGCAGATTGAGAAGGCCCGGCGACTCGATATTACTGAAGCTGTTTATTACGATATCATCAGGCAAAAAACCGCTACCCTTATTGCTGCCTGCTGCAGCCTGGGTGCCGCAGCGGTAAAGCCGGAAAGTGAGGATGTTCCAAAAATGCGCAGGTTTGGCGAATTGATAGGAATGGCGTTTCAGATTAAAGATGATCTTTTTGATTATGGGGAGGAGAAGATTGGTAAACCTACCGGAATAGATATTAAGGAGCAAAAAATGACTTTGCCACTTATTTATACCCTGAATAATTGCTCAAAAAAAGAAAAGGCCTGGTTAATAAATTCGGTTAAAAGGCATAACAAGGATAAAAAAAGGGTGCAGGAAGTTATTGCTTTTGTAAAAGATAAAGGCGGTCTTACATACGCCGAGAGGAAAATGGTTGACTTCCAAAGGGAAGCGCTCCTTATTTTACAGGATTATCCTTCTTCTGCATACAGGAATTCTTTGGAATTGATGGTTAATTATGTTATTGAGAGGAAAAAATAATGATTTTGCCCGGCTTTAGAGCCCGGGAGTAATGAGGTTAAAAAGTTTTCTTTAAAGAAGATTTATTATTCCTTAGATGTCATCATTGGCTTCTTCTCCATTAACATCATCAGTCTCATGAATTTCTTCATCCATTTCTTCTTTCACCTTTTTGGCGCCGTCCTTTATCTTTTCGCCTGCCTTGCGCGCGTTATCTTCAATGTCGTCTCCTATAGCTTCAACGGCATCTTTTGTTTTGTCCTGTGTGCTTTCGCGGCATGAGATAAAAAACATGCTGGCAAGTGCAAAAATTAAAACAAGTTGTATTTTCATATTACATCAATTTTAAAATTTAAAAAAGCCATCTGCTTCTTGCTGGATGGCTTTTTATATAATTCTGAAGAATTAAAGATTACATACCTTCGTCAGTATTATCTACTTCGTCTTCAATTTCATCTCCTGCTTCATCAGCAGCATCTTCGATATCGTTTCCTGCATCTTCAGCAGATTCTTCGATGTCGTTTCCAATTTCTTCAACATCATTTTCAGCATCTTCCTGTGTTGTTTCTCTACAAGAATAGATTGATAATGACATTGTTGCTACTGCGAATAATAAAAATAACTTTTTCATTGTACTATTTGTTTAATTAGTTGAAGGGACAAATTTAAACTATTTTTTAATTATGCAATGGGCTCTTTTCACTTAAATATTTCCAATATCTTTTAGGGACATGTTGCAGGTGCAGCTTTGTGTTTTTTCTGGAGGCGATGTTGGTATGATTAAAATATTCTTTCCATAACTTTTTAAATTCAATCTCCTGAGCAGCAAAAGCTGAATTATTATTAGTGTGAGCGTTAAAATGATGAGCAAAATCGAATGTCACGGGGTTAACTTTCTGAAGATCATAGTACAAGCCAAAACGTCTTTTGAGATCGTAAATAATCCATTTTTGATCTGCATACCTTTTTTCAAAATGCTTCTTTATTAGTGGCAAAACATGGAAATCCGGTTCAATTTTGGCAAAATAAATGCCATCTTTGGTCAATTCAAATCTCACAAAGGCTTCCATCCGGTGCTTTTCCCTACCAACCTTTTTAGCTGTTTGGGCAATTTTGAGAACAGCTGGATGGCTAAAATCCTGATCAATTTGTCTGTCACTTTCTAACATATATTCCAGGTACCGGAACATCATAATTTCAATGCCTTTTTCTTCGCTAAGAAATGCTTTGTAAAGATTGGAACTTCCGGTTGCAGAACTTTTTTTATTTACAGCCAAAGCAACTCTTGACGCTTTTTCATCTTGTGTGATGACATGCTGTACTTTTGCAAAAAATTGTTCTGAAGCTTTTTCCTGTTGTTGGATATCACTAATCTCCAGTTTTTCTTCATAAGCAACAAAGACGCAGGTTAGAAATCCTTTAAAGCTGCCATCATAGGTTAAAATGGTATTCATGAGTTGAACATTGATAACTGTGGACTATAATTTTTGGCAAATTTGCTGCTGGAATTTTTAAGAATCAGATTTTTTATTTTTTCTGAAGAAAGGTCTTTTTTCTCCCATTCATTGGAATTGCAGGTAATAAAATATCTGGCCCGGTTAAGTGACACCCCAATTCTTTTAAGGTGTTCCCAGTTAAGGCTTCGGTATTTCCTGGCATTTAAAATTTTTTGAACAGATTTAAGCCCAACTCCCGGAATTCTTGCCAACATCTGCCTTTCAGCTTTATTAATATCTACAGGAAAATGCTGCATATTCCGGAGCGCCCAGCTTAATTTAGGATCTATGTCTACGTCCAGGTTTTTATGATCTTCATTTAAAAGTTCCCGAATGTCAAAACCATAAAAGCGCAGCAGCCAGTCCGTTTGATAAAGCCGGTTTTCCCGAAGCATAGGGACTGCAGAGGTAAGGGCAGGAAGCCGCGGGTCTGAAGTTACCGGTACATATCCTGAATAGTACACTCTCTTCATATCATATTTCTTGTAAAAATAAGTAGCGGTGTACATAATGTCCCTGTCGGTTTCACCGGTAGCACCTACAATCATTTGGGTACTTTGGCCGGCCGGAGCGTACTTTGGGGTAGATTTTAAAATTTTTTTCTCTTCCCTGTTCTTTATAATTTCATTCTTTACCTTTCGCATAGGTTTCATGAAATCTTCATGATTCTTATCCGGCGCAAGAAGTTTTAGACCGGAAATGGTGGGAATTTCAATATTTACGCTTAGCCTGTCGGCATACAAACCAGCTTCATGCATAAGTTCATCACTGGCGCCTGGAATAGATTTTAAATGAATATAGCCGTTAAAGTTTTCTTCCAGGCGCAATTTCTTGGCTACCTGGATAAGCCTCTCCATAGTATAATCTGCATCTTTAAAGATTCCTGAACTTAAGAACAGGCCTTCAATATAGTTTCTGCGGTAGAAATTTATGGTAAGGTCTACTACTTCCTGAACTTTAAAAGCAGCCCGCTTAATGTCATTGCTTTTTCTGGTAACACAATAGGCGCAATCAAAAATACAATGGTTCGTAAGTAAAATTTTAAGAAGGGACACACACCTGCCATCTTCGGTATAACTGTGGCAAATTCCCATTCCGGAAGAATCGCCTAAACCTTTTCCTTTGTTTTTTCTATTGCTGCCGCTGCTAGAACAGGAAACATCATATTTTGCGGCATCAGCTAGAATAGCTAATTTTCCTTTAATACGTTCAAAGTTCATCTTCCTCAAAGATTTATTCAAAAATAGGAAATATTCCGATGTATAGGAAACAATCCTAATTAAATATTTTTAAGGAATTTCATCTATGAGTACTTCAGCCTGAATAAATTTTTTATCCAGGGCCACTTCCTTTAAAAATTGAAACACCTGCGGCAATTGTTCAAAAGGCATTTCTGAAATTTCATGTCCCGCTTCCTTAAATGTGTAGAGGAGATAAGACGAGTTTAGTTGACTCAGCTTATCTGCAATGGTGCGGGAGCCGTCCAGGATAAGATACCCCGCATCTTCAGAATGGCAAAAATGATGGGGAGCAGTGGCATAGGGTACCAGTTGGTCTGCCGTTCCGTGGAAAAGTATTGCCGGAACTGCGTTGGTTTTATCTAAATACCTTGCATCTATAATGGCGCCTGCCAGGGAAAAAACAGCAGCAAAATTGTGAAATTTTTCATTCGGATTGTCAAATAACAAATCTCTGTTATATACAGCATCAAGAACAGCTTCGGCGCCTGCGCTGCTGCCTCCTGCAATAATATGTGAAGTGTCTATTTTAAATTTCTTATGGTGCTCCATAACATAATCTACAGCATCCAGAAAATCTGTGGCGGCTTCTTTAAAAGTTTCTATTTTTCCTGAAGCTCCATAATCACAGCCAAAAGATTTGCCTTTGCGGGTAAGCCTGTAGGAGATCTGAACGGCTACATATCCTTTTCTTGCAGCCATTTTTGCAAATTTCACTTCTCCTTCATTTCTAGGGCTACCTCCGGCGAATCCGCCACCATGCATAAAAATAATGGCAGGACGTCGAGAAAGCGCATCATTCTTCGGTTGATAAATATCCACTATAAGTTTTTCTCCATTTTTCTGGGCATAGGTTTTGGTAATTACCTGTTTATTTTCAAAAATATCATCTATATATCTGGATTGGGAGTAGGAGGAAAAAGTAATTAACAGAAACAGAAGAAGATAAAAAAATCTCATTTGTTAGCAATTTTTATAAATTCAAGATAGTTAATTTGAAAGGAGATTTAAGTGGTAATTTTAAATTTAAAATTTTATCTTCGCAGCTAGAATTTAAAGAAATGAATTTACAGGAAAAGGTGATGGCAGAAATGAAAGCTGCCATGAAGGCGAAAGACAGTACAAAACTTGAAGCACTAAGAGCGGTGAAGAGTGCGATTCTCCTGGCAAATACTGAAAGTTCTTCTAAAGATGGCCTTTCTGAAGATGAAGAAATGAAACTTTTGCAAAAGCTTGTAAAGCAGCGAAAGGAAAGCGCGGCTATTTATCGGGAACAGGGAAGAGCCGATTTAGCAGAGCCTGAAGAAAAGCAGTCAGAAGTCATTGAAAGCTTTTTGCCCGAGCAAATGACGGAAGCAGAAATTGAAGCCAAAGTAGACGAAGTTATAGCAAAGACCGGTGCCAGCGGAATGCAGGATATGGGAAAAGTGATGGGAGCAGTTACCGCTGAATTGGCTGGAAGGGCAGATGGTAAGACCATCTCATCGATAGTGAAAAGAAAATTGAGTTAAAAAAGTTGAATGTTGAAAGGTTAAAGTTCACTTAGAACTTTGCAAAGTAGGACTTAAATTTTCAACTTCTAATAACTTATAACGGCCCCGTGGCGCAACTGAATAGCGCATCAGATTTCGGCTCTGAGGGTTGGGGGTTTGAATCCCTCCGGGGTCACTTTTAAGAATAACAATTCTTATCAAAACCACGCAAATCTCAGGATTAGCGTGGTTTTTAAGGTTTTAGAGAATCATTTAATTTGATTCGATTTGATTTAAAAAGGTAGCTAAAAGACACCTCTTTTTTTAAAAGACACCTGAGGTGTCTTTTGGAAGTTGATTAAAGTTTGGACAGTATAGTTGATTTGACTTCATCTGAATTAATTGTTTAATCAAAAAGATGACAACTATGAGTACGTCAAACACATTTTCAATGCTTTTTTTGGTGAATCCAAAGAAGGTTATTTGCGATCAGGTAATTATCTATGTTCGAATTACCGTAAACAGTAGAAGAGCTACTGTCAGCACAAGAAGAAAAATTCCTTTGCACCTTTGGGATGCTAACAAAAAAAGGGCACGAGGAAATTCTACTGAGGCAAAACAGCTAAATCAATATTTAGATCTTGTACAGTCAAGACTTTTTCAATGTTATCAGGATTTAGTTTTTAAAGGAAAAAAAGTCACAGCCAAATTAATTAAGGCTGTGTATCTTGGCGAGGATGAAAATTCAAAAACGTTTACTAATCTCATTGATTACCACTCCAGGAAAATAGAGAACACCCTGGCTTCAGGATCTGTCAGAAATTTTGGAGTGACCGAAGGATATATAAAGAAATTCCTGGACAAGGAAAGAAAAACTACTGATGTTTATTTAAAGGAACTTGATTACAAATTCCTGTGCGATTTTGAGAATTTCCTTCTGGAATATTACCCTAAAAAGCATCCCCGGGCAATAAGTCATAATACCGCTATGAAGCATATCCAGCGGTTGCGAAAAATGGTCACTCTGGCTTATAATATGGAGTGGATCGATAAGGATCCTTTCCGTCGCTGGAAAAATACTTTTGAGAAAAGGGAGCGGGAGTTTTTATCAGCAAATGAACTATCAAACCTGGAAACCTACCAGTTTCCTTTAGAAAGGTTGGAGCGGGTACGGGATCTCTTTGTCTTTAGCTGTTACACCGGGATAAGTTATGTAGATGTAATGAAGCTGACTTTGAACAATATTTCTATGGGAATTGACGGCAATAACTGGATCATCACTAAACGGCAAAAAACCAAAACACCAATTAAAGTACCTCTCCTTGAACCGGCCCTGGAGCTAATTAAAAAATATGGCAATCATCCTATGACCATGATTACAGGTACATTACTTCCTGTAATCACCAATGAGAAATTGAACGTATATCTAAAAGAAGTTGCTATTCTTTGCGGGATTAAAAAGAACCTAACCTTTCACATGGCCCGTCATACTTTTGCGACAACTGTAACTTTGAGCAATGGAGTGCCTATTGAAACGGTCTCTAAGCTATTGGGCCATACTAAGATTGCCACTACTCAAATCTATGCCAGGGTTCTGGAAAATAAAGTGAGTCAGGATATGAATGCTTTACGAGAGGTTTTAAAGCGGAAGAATAATCCGGGAAATATGGATCAAAAGAATTCTATTTGAACAGGAGTTTTAAAAATTCATATACTGTCTGAAATTTTTAAACTGTTAAACGTGGTTTTACCACGGGCAGGATATTTTTATCTGGTAGCTGCAGACAAATTAGCCAGTTTTAAGATGGAATTCAGTGTTATGTTATTTTTGAGTAAATTACCATTGTGTATAAGAGCTTAGAAATCTTATTATACTGAAGATTTCTCATTCCAAATAAACAGCCATAACAAAATGAGCAGAATACAAGTTTTAGGATTATTACTTCTAGTAGTAGGGGTTACTTTATATTTCATTGTTAAAGTAGAACCTTACACTACAGTTGCAGGTTTTATTGCAGGAATAGGATTCGCGGTGTTGCTATTTGGGCATCAAATAACAGCAAGATACAAAAAGTAAATATCCATAGCTATTAGTCCATTCTTTCTTTAAAGCTCTTGCTTACTATACTTTTTATTTACAAAAATAATTAACAATGGCGTATTTCTTTTTTTCATAAATTACTTATGGACATTGATTGAAGTTTGATATAGATGAAAAGCTTGTGGTAGTTTGCTGTTGTAAATGTCGTGCCGTAAGAATGGAAAATTTCCCCCCGAAATCAAAAGCAGCCCATAACTCTGTATTTAAAAGCTTTACTCGTAGAGCGTGATTTATAAATCAGCTGCGGTTAGATCTCAATCCTATTCAAATCCAAGTTAAATTTAGGTTCAAATAGTTTCATTTGCTATGTTTAGGACTGTAGATTTTCCTGTTTATCGTCAGCTGGATCAAATGGATTGCGGGCCCTCCTGCCTTAAAATGCTCACTGAATTTTTTGGTAAGAAGTATGATCTGGAATATCTGCGGCAAATCTCCTTTCTACAGAGGGATGGAGCATCATTGGGATCGTTATCACATGCTTTACAATTGTTAGGTATAGAATCTGTTGGCATTAAGGCAGCTTTTCAGGAACTGGTTTCCGAAATACCTCTTCCAGCTATAGCACACTGGGAAGGGAATCATTTTGTGATCATCTATAGAACTAACCGAAAGTTCATCTTCGTGTCAGATCCCGCCTATGGCAAGCTGAAATACAGGCATAAGGAATTTATCGAGAAATGGGCAGGGGCAGAGAAGAATGAGGGCATTCTGCTTTTAATAGAACCTACCCAACAATTCTTCAATAATGAGCCTCCTGAAGTTGAAAATAAAGAAGGCTTGGGGTTTCTGCTGGAGTATCTTAAACCTTATAAGCGTTATATCAACCAGGTTCTCCTCGGTTTATTGCTTGTTGCTACTATCCAGGTCATGCTTCCTTTTCTGACGCAAAGCCTCGTTGACTATGGGATTAACTATGAAGATTTTGGATTCATTAACCTGATATTGATTGCACAGCTTTTCCTTTTTCTTACCCGCCTGGCATCAGAAGTTATCAGGGATTGGATTCTGCTGTATATAAGTACAAGAATAAATATTCAAATGCTATCAGATTTCCTGGAAAAATTGATAGGGCTTCCTATAGCATATTTTGAGTCTAAAACTACGGGAGATTTTATGCAAAGGATCTATGACCATCAAAGAATTGATGAATTTCTTACCGGCCGGGGACTGGGCATGCCGTTCGATGTTTTAAGTATTCTGGTATTCGGAATGGTTCTTTTTTACTTCAGTCCAACAATTGCTTTAATATTTCTTACTGGGACAGCTTTATTTTTTTCCTGGTCCCTGATATTTATAAAAAAGAGGGAGATTATGGATAACCAGCTTTTTGATCTTAACAGGAAAGATCAATCGCTGTTTTTGCAATTCATTCTTGCTGTTTCAGAAATTAAACTAAACAATTCGGAGAACAGAAGAAAGGGAGAGTGGGAGAATAACCAGGAACATCTTTTCAGGTTAAAATCAAAAATTCTAAAGTTAGGGCAGTCGCAAATTAAAGGCGGAAGATTTTTAAACGAACTTACTAACATATTAATCATTTTCTGGTCAGCAAAAGCTGTCATTACAGGAGAAATTTCTTTGGGAGCAATGTTGGCCATACAGTTTATATTAGGTAGCCTTTCCTTACCTGTTTCCAATATGATTGATTTTCTTACCGATTATCAGGGGGCGATACTTTCCTTTAACAGGCTGTCAGAAGTACATAATCAAACTCCCGAAGAAAATCTTGGAAAGTATAACGCTTCGTTAATAGCCGGTGATATTCAGCTAAAAGATATTATGTTTAGATATGGAGAACCTTCAGCAGCTCCCGTATTAAATAATATAAATATTACCATTCCTCAGGGAAAGGTGACTGCAATAGTGGGTGCAAGCGGCTCTGGCAAAACAACCTTACTGAAACTTCTTCTAAAATTCTATAAGCCAAATAAAGGTTTTATAAAGGTTGGAGAAGAACATCTTGAAGATATAAGCACCGCTTTGTGGAGAAGTAGATGCGGAACGGTGATGCAGGACGGTTGCCTTTTTAATGATACGATTGAGCGGAATATCACGGAATCACAATCGAATATTCCAATAGACCGGAAACTACTGCGAAAAGCGATTGAAATAGTGAACCTATCCGATTTTGTAGAAAATTTACCTCTTGGTTTTAAGACCAGGATTGGGGAAAATGGGCAACTATTAAGTGGCGGCGAAAAACAAAGGGTTTTACTGGCGAGGGCGATTTATAAAAATCCGGATTATCTGTTCCTTGATGAAGCCACCAGTTCTTTGGATTCTGAAAATGAAAGAATAATCACAGAGAATCTGACTTCCTTTTGTAAAGACAGAACGGTGGTAGTTATTGCTCACCGGCTATCGACTGTTATTAATGCTGATCAAATCCTGGTGATGGAGAGAGGGGAAATCGTGGAAATTGGCAGCCATCAGGAATTATCAAATAATCAGGGAATTTACCATAACCTGGTCAAAAACCAATTAATGATTTGATACGGTGGAAAGTTGGAATACATATAAGACCAGGAGAAACCCGTTGAATAACGAGCCCGGAGGTTTACTTCGATGGGGCACTACCTTTTTAGGTTTATTCTTTTTATTGATAATCATATTTGCCGCCTTAGTTCCATTCAACCAGGTGGTGAAAGGAACAGTAACAATTACTTCAAAAAATCCCCCTGCAGAAATTAAAGTTAAACGTGCCGGTAAGCTTGCTGCTATAAATTTCCAATCGGGAGATTCCATAGCTGTAGGAGATGTCATTGCGGTTCTTGAAAATACAGGCACTTTCAGCGATATAGTATACTTGAAACAGGAATTAATGAAGGATGTATCTGAAATAAGTTCTTTTGAATCATTAGTAACCGAATTCCCTGCCTACCTAAAACTAGGACCTTCTGTTCAGCCAGCTTACAATAAATTTTTAGAGGAATACCAGGAAAAGATTCTGCAGAATTCATTTAATGAGGATAAAGCTATGGAGGTCCAGGTACAGGACAACATCAGGAACCAGGCTTCAATTCTTAAATACAAAGAAGAAGAGCTGCTCTTGATAAAGAATGCGTTAGCAGTTTCACTAAGGAATATGGAGCGCCATAGAAATTTATATTCCAAAGGGGTGATTTCCCAGGCAGAGCTTGAAAAAGTGGAGTTGGAACATGCTGAAAAGAACCGTCAATACGTGCTGCTTAAACAACAAATATTACAACTCAATGCAGACAAAGGTAGAGCTACGAGTAATCTTGAAATTTTACAGCATTCAGGATCCAGAAAAATAAATAAGAATAAAACCAATTTCGTTTTTGCCAAACAGAATCTTCAGAATTCTATAGAGGAATGGGAAGATGAATATGCCATCAAAAGTCCTATTGATGGAAAATTGACTTACAATGAGGTCTGGAACGAAAATCAAAATGTTGAGGAAGGAGAGGTTGTTTTTACCGTTGTTCCCTACAGCAAGAATAAATTTTTAGGCAAATGTATTGTTCCTGTTAAAAATGCAGGGCAGATCCGCAATGGACAACAGGTTTATTTAAAATTGGATAATTATCCTTCCACCGAGTGGGGAATAGTTAAAGCCAAGGTAAACTCTGTTTCACAGGTGCCAAGCAGGGGGTTAGCACCTTCCTACGTAATATATCTGGATGTAGAAAACCTTTCTACATCTTATGGAAAGGAATTAGTGCTTTCTCAGGAACTTATAGGAACTGCAGAAATATTGCTAGAAAGAGTGACGCTGCTGGAAAGGATCTTTTACCAGTTCCGCCATATCTGGGCTACATAATTGAATTTCAATCATGCACCTGATCAGATCAACATACAGATTTGTGTTAATTGCTTTAATTGGTGCACTTTCCTTTTACGGATATGCCCAGGATGAAACGGTGACAACTTCAATTCCTTATGAAGAAATCCAAAGTCTGGAATCCGAAGCCCTGGAAGAGGAAGATATTGAAGAACTTGAACGGTTGGTTCAGGTACATTTAAAAAAAGCGGCTGCTGAAAATAATGATATTGAAAAAGCCAGGGCATTTTACTATAAAACGATTTTAGAGGAACCTGTGCCTGCCCTGGCGTATGCTGATTCTATTATTATAATTACTGGAACAAGTTCTCACCCCAATTATCCCGCCCTCGGATATGCATTAAAAGGGCATCTTCTCTATCAATCTGGAGATTTCCAGTTAGCCCTTGAAAATTATCTCGAAGCCTATAATCTCTCTTTGAAAAAGGATAATATAGAGCAGCAAAGGGAATTTGCCCTAGCAATTGCCGCCATCCGGAATATTTATGGGCAACATTACGCGGCTGCCGAACTCTATAACAGGTCATTGAACATCCTGAAAACAAAAAAAGATTTTGAAAATTCTTACTATGAGGATTATATACTATTGCTCTATAACCTATCTCTAACACATCTACGCTTACATGCTTTGGATTCAGCCAGGTACTATGCCAATCAGGGTATAGATAAGACTATGCAACTGAATGATAAAGCAAACCTGCAAGATTTTATCCTTTTAGATGCACAGATTAATTATTATGCCGGTAAATATCGTAAGGCTAAGGATACTCTGCTTAGATATGTAGGTTCTCTTGATGGCACGAGTAAAGCGATTAAACTTTACTATCTCGGTAAGATCGAAGATAAATCGAATAACAGAAAACTTGCTCTTCAATATTACAGAGATATCGATTCGATAGTCACCGCAAATGGTGATCCCTTTTCAGAAATCAAAGACGTATATCATCAGCTGATGCTCAATGCCCTGGCTGAAAATGATAAGAAGAAGCAGATCGAGTATATGGGGAAATTAATAGCTTATGACAGTATACATTCAGCTAAACAGGAAAATGTAATAAATGAGGCTATGGTTTCTTATGATATTCCGTATTTAAAGCATCAGAAGAAGGAAGCTGAAGCACAACTGCAAACCAAGCAAAGAATAATTGCAAGTGTTGGGTTGCTTGCTCTTACTGGCATCGTTACCGGGATTTATTTCTACCTAAGATCTGTTAGGATGAAGAAAAAATTAAAGCTATTGCTGGAAGGAAATACGGCCAAAAATAGAGTAAGTACAGGCCCGGTAAATGTTCATCCCAACTCTGTGCCTGAAGATATCAGGATTGATATTCTGGCAAAACTGGAAAAGTTTGAGAAGTCAGAAAGGTTTTTAGATAAAGATCTGGATATGGCCACCCTGGCACAGGAACTGGAGACCAACACTTCATACCTTTCCGTAATTATCAATAATTATAAAAATAAGTCGTTCCCAAATTATCTTAAAGACCTGCGTATTGCAAAAGCTATAGTCATGTTAGATAATGATCCCATACTATTGAAATTTAATTATCAGGGACTGGCGGAAACCTTCGGGTTTAAAACAGGGGAATCTTTTTCTAAAGCTTTTTATAAGAATACAGGAATTTATCCATCGCGATATATAAAAGAATTGAGATCAAGAAAAGCAGACGATCATTTATAAATGGGCTGTATGGCCTGTTTAAATTTATCTCCATTTGTAGTTATTTAGTATTAAGGGAATTATAAACATTAAAGTAAGTAATTATGAAAAAGTCATTGAAAGATTACAGAAACAGGGCACTGAAGAACCTTGACCAAATTAAAGGCGGAGGGGGTGGCTCTGTAATTGACCGGGACAAAGTAAGACGTCCTAAACCTGGAAATAGTTAATGCTTTAAATCGAAAAATGCCCGGAATTTTCCGGGCTTTTCAAATTCCTCAAAATGAAAAAAAGAAGTTACCTTATGTTCCTTTTGTGGTGTGTGCTTTCTGTTACCATCAATTACAGCCAGGTAGAGCATTTGTCATTTAAATATCCACAGCTTACAAAACAGGTAAAGACACAAACAAAATTTGGCGTAACAATACAGGATGAGTATGCCAATTTGGAAAACCTAGAGGATCCTGAAATTGCCAATTGGTTGGAAGAACAGGATTCTATAGCAGAAGCATATTTTGCTGACAATAATCTTATGCAGTATTACCTGGGAAAGTTTTCCGAGTATCAGAACCTTCAAAACGGCACCATCCATATTATTGAAGTCAATGAAGCAGGTAATTACTTTTACCTGAAATATGACGATTCTAGTGGTATTGATAAATTGTTTTTCAGGGAAAATCTTTCAGCAGAAGAAGTAGAACTTTTTGATCCTTTAATTTACAAAGATGAAATTTCAGATATCACCTATTTAGAGCCATCTTTTAATGGGGAAAAAGTTGCCATTGGCTACAAGAATGATGAAAATTTCGGCTCTACAGTTATTTTTTTAGATGTAAAAAAGAGGAAATTACTGGATGATGTAATTACAAATATAAATCCTGCATTTGGTGGGGTAGAATGGCTACCGGATAGTTCTGGTTTTATTTATCTCTACTTCCCTGTAGTGGATAAGGCTGAACCAGGTTTTAAACAGAACTCGTATTCTGTTCTTCATAATTTCGGAGAAAGCACAGGGATGAAGAAAATGATTTTTGGGAATAATAAAACGGTAAATATTCCTGCAGATTTTTATCCGAAAGTAAAGATTGGTTCCAGTCAGGATAAATATGTTGTTGGCTATTCCGCAAGCTCTAGTGATTATTATGACGCTTATATAGCGAAAATGTCTGACTTGATATCAGGAAAACCAAAATGGGTACCTTTCTTCACTCAGGAACAGAAAGTTTTCTATAATCAGGGAGAAGTAAGGGGAGAGGAATTTATTTTCAGGCAGGGGAATTACGAAGGAAATCAAATAGCCAGCGTTAAAATTAAAAATCCTGATTTTAATAATCCTGAGATACTGGCTAAAGGAACTAAGGAAAATCCTATCACCCAGTTTAAAGTTACAAAAGATAACATATACTTCGCACGCTCTAAATATGGGGTGGAAGTAAGCCTCTGGAAAATTGATCATGAAAAGAGAACAAAGCAGTTACAAACTCCTTTCTCACCTGGGTATGTGACATTCTTCGGCGGAACAGTAAACAACAATCTGATTGGTGCAGAATTAGACGGTTGGACTTCAGATTATACCCGGTTTATCATTACTGAAGAAGCCGACTTGCGGAAGGAAGATTTACAGGAAGAAACGCTTTACCCGGAATTTCAGGATCTTGTTTCTGAACAAATTATGGTGGTTAGCCATGATGGGGTAGAAGTACCTTTGTCATTGATTTACAAAAAAGGTATTGAGCTCAATTCAGAAAATGAAGTCTTTATATATGTTTACGGGGCTTATGGGGAAAGTATGAGCCCTTTTTTTTATCCTGTTTTTCTCGATTGGGCAGCACAGGGCGGAATTTTGGCTTTTCCGCACGTAAGAGGAGGCGGAGAAAAAGGGAAAGACTGGCATACACAGGGAATGAAAACTCTTAAATATAATTCCTGGAAAGATCTTATTGCCTGTACGGAAGCTTTGATTGAAAAAGGGTACACCCAAAAAGATTTGATCTCCTTATACACGGCTAGTGCAGGAGGCATTACGGCCGGAATGGCAGTAAATGAACGTCCTGATCTTTTTTCTTCATTTATTGCTGAAGTGCCCAGATTAAATCCGCTTGGACTGGAATCCTCTGCGACCGCCAGTAGTACCAGCTATCTGGAGTATGGAACGGTAAAAGATAGTGCAGAGTTTATGGGTTTGCTCAAAATGGATCCTTATTACAATCTAAAAGCAGGTTCTGAATATCCTGCCACCTTAATTATGCCAGCCTATCAGGATGATCGCATTCCGTTATGGGATAGCGGAAAGTATATAGCCAAATTACAGAGCATAGCACTCCAAAATAAGCCATTTCTGATGGATATTGATTACGAATCTGATCATGAAGGATCAGGAGATTATGATGAGACGGTAAGGTTGTACAGCAAAATTTTCAGTTTCGCCAGGAGCAATATGAGGGGTGAGTCCGAATAAATATTATTTCCTTCTTCAACAATCTTAATATTACAATTTTTTCAAAGCAGGTTTTAAGATATCCCTTACATCCATTTATATTTTAGAAATACTAATTCTACTCTTCTTTTATAAATACGCCGCAAATTCCTGAAAATGCTGGTTTCATCATTCAGCTGTTAATTTAACTAATTTAAAGCAACAGCGGCAGCAAAATTCCGATGGGAATTTTGTTTATAAATGTTGTTGTTTAGTTTATAAACCGAAATTTTTCCGATTTTAAAATTCATCTCTTTTACCTGACATTTACCAGTAGTGATAAATGATGTAGAGATGGATTTTTTTCTTTCCAAAGAACAATTTGAGCAGGAGATTCAAAAAATTGAGGAAACTTCTCAAACGCAATTGCTTGCCTGTAGCCGGATTATCAAATACTGCCGGGAGGTCCTGGAAACATACAAATTAGAAATAAGGAGAAGAAATTTTAGTTCGGTTTCCGAAGAAATCACTTTCTTCAAGAAACACAAGCAGATACCTCTTGTCAATCTTATTCTGAATCTCGAGATGCGTTCCCTGGAACTGGAACCCTCCACTTCAGAAAAGTACAGGCGCAAGCTTCTGAATAAAAAGATAAAGAAAATTAGTAAGTTTTTCCTGAGAAACAGGGAGTTTCATCAATATGTTGAGCTGGAACAGACTTTTATGGATGAAATTTACTACACCAGGGGATTTCTCACTAAGGTAGAAGCCCAAGATGCTCCATTATATTGGGACGCTGAATTCAGTACTTCGCATGATCTGCTATTAGCCCGGTTTAGAGCATACCAAAAATTACTGCCTTACCTACAGAGGCAGCTTCTAAAACTCGAGGTTTCTTCACAAGAACCAGCAGAAACTAATTTAAATTGGACGGCGCCAACAGTCGCTCTAATTGAACTTATCTATGCGCTGCATTTTTCCGGAGCGATAAATAATGGCTCTGCTGATATTATAGCTATTGCAAAGGTATTTGAAAAGGTGTTTAACATCAGGCTGGATAATATTTACAAGAAGTTTTCTGAAATAAAAGGGCGCAAAGGCCGAAGAACAAAATTTATAGATGAATTAATCCGGCTGTTTGAACAGAGATTAAGTTGGGATGAAGAGCTGTAAATTTCGGTATATGATCGTAACTACGAAAAACAATCTTCTCTTTTTTTGTTCTCACCTTTTTATAGCTAAACCCAAAATTTCCTTCAGTTTAGGCCAGTTTAGTTCCAATTAACAGGCATGTTAAATTTTCTCGTAGTTACGTCTGACTGGTGAAATAATTCTTTCCAAAGCTGTCAACTTTGAACCAGAAGTCAAATCAACAAAATCCCACCGTCTCTTTGGGAAGCCAGCGGTGGGATTTAACCTAAATATTTTCTTTATGCCAAGAAAAAATATCACCACGGATGATTTGTGGGAATTTAAAATGGAACTATTAGAGGAGATTAAAAAACTCCTATCCCAGCAATCCTCCGGGAATCTCAGGCGATATATGAGGTCTTCAGAAGTAAAGGAACATCTGCATATAAGCACGGGAACTTTACAGACGCTTCGGATCAATGGAACGCTACCGTATGTGAAAATAGGAGGTATTATTTACTATGATGTAGAAGAAATCCACCGGATCATGACAGAGCACAGGATCGATAATAAATATTAGGGATGAATTACATAAAGCACCTAACCGGAGTTTTTGAACGCTTTAATGAAGATCAGCGACTGAATCCCTCGCATGTCAGCATTTACTATGCCCTGTTTCAATATTGGAATGTGTTCAGGTTCAGAAAACAATTTTTTGTCCAAAGGGAGGAGATCATGCAGGCCTCCAAGGTAGGATCACTTTCAACTTATCATAAGTGCATTCGGGAGCTAAGCGAGTGGAATTACATTCTCTACATGCCATCAAAAAACCCATTAAAAGGAAGCCAGGTGAAGATGTCCATTTTTTGGACATGTGACGAACAAGTAGAGGATGAGCACGCAATTTCAGATGGACAGGAACCGGATAAGTTTGAAACTTTTTTAGAACAGGTAGCAGAAGAGTACGGGAAGAGTGGTGAAAGAGCTCGGGTATATGAAACAAACAATATTAAATATAATAAACCTATTAAACCTTTATGGCCAAAAAGTGAATTTGAAGTTATAGAATTTTTCAAAATCAAAACCTGGCCGGAGACAGAAGCTTCCAACTTTTATCTCCATTACGAAGCCCTTGGCTGGAAAATTGGCGGGAACCAGGATGTAGTAAACTGGAAAGCGCTCGCGCAGCGATGGATGAAAAAAGCTGAAGAGATCCAGAAGCAACAAAAACTAAAAAATCCGGATCATTTAAAAATTCAAAATTTTAAGAATTATGGAGAACCCTTGTGAAATAACGGAAGGTGGCGTCACCTACAGGATCGGGAAGATGAGAGGGAAAGAAATTTTATATGATTTTCCATCCATGCTGGAGTACCTGGAGGCAAAGGGAAAGATCCTGTTCGGCAATAGGTTTCACCTGTACAAGGAAGATGAGCCCCTGCTTTACAAGCTTTGCAATTACATTATCGCAGAAAAAGAAAAATGTGAAAAATTCAAGCTGGATCCCGCGAAGGGCATTTTACTTTCGGGACCAGTGGGCTGCGGAAAAACCAGCTTTTTAAAGCTGCTGCGTTACCTGGTGCCACACCAGAAGCAGTATCAGGTAATTCCCTGTAGAAATATTGTTTTTGCCTTTAATCACCTGGGCTATAAAACCATTGAGGACTATGGCAACAGCAGCTATTTGTGCTTTGATGACCTTGGGGTGGAGCCTACGGGTAGGTTCTTCGGAAAAGATTGCAACGTGCTTGGTGAAATCCTGCTCTCCCGTTATGAGCTTTTTCTAAACCACAAAGTTAGAACCCATATGTCCACAAATTTAAACGCGGGGGAACTGGAAGATAGATATGGCAAAAGGGTAAGAAGCAGAATGCGCCAGCTTTTTAACCTGGTGTCGTTTGATGATAAATCGGTTGATAAGAGGAGGTAGCTAATTTAATCGAAGCAGGTAAAGTGTTTCAGCTAAAATCTTAAATAGAAGTAAGTGAAGCTTTAAGCCATTCTAATCTTTTTATTAAATTCTATTTGATGTGAAGTAGCATGTTATTTCCCAGATATGATTGATTTCAATCTTCTGTAGTGTGATCAATTTTACTATTTATAAATAGTTAGAAATCATTAATATTTTGATTATACATCTAAGGTAGTAATAATCATGCAAATTTTTTATTAGTAATTGTGGAAGTTGATTATTCTTAATAAATTAGTTTTCAGTAAGTTCTAAATTGGGAGTTATTTTAACCTGATTGAGGAAAGGGATAAGAACTTAAATTTTATTTCAGGAAAATAAAAAATCTGTTTCAAATGATGAACCTTTCTTTAGCATTTATTATAGGATATATTATATTTTTAATTTTAGTGTCTTATTGGGTATGGATAAGAGAAAAAAAAGATCCACTTATGTTTGCATTGGCTGGCAGAAAAATAGGTTGGTTCGGTGTTTTTGCATCCACTTTTACATTAATTGGAGCAGGAGAATTAATGAGCGTTGCAACATTGGCATTTGTTAATGACGGAGCTGCAATAACCTTGTTAGGAGGTTATGGAATAGGGATGATGGTACTTGGTATGTTTGCCAAGAAGTTTAACTCTAAATCAGGTAATCACTTTTACTTTTCATTACCTGACTTAATCTACGAGAAATATGGTCACCTAGCTGGTTTATTGAGTAACGGTCTCACAATTTTCGCGTTCTTCGCTCTGCTAGTCTTACAACTATTTGCCGGTTCTGTATTACTAAATGAACTCACATCTATTCCCATATGGATCAATGCTTTTTTATTTGCCTTTGTTATTGCTGGATACTTAATGATTGCGGGCTTTGGTGGAGTCATTATAACTGATAAAATTCAGTTATTGTTGATGTTAACTGGCTTACCTTTACTCATCTTTCATTTTTTTCCATCTACCGATGGTTTAGAGTTATTATTTGAGTTAGATTATTCTCCATTAGGAACTATATCTATTTTACTGACAGGTATTTTTGTTGTTATTGGAAGTGGCGATATTTGGCAAAGAATTTATGCAGCTAGATCAGATGGGGCAGTTCGTACAGGTATGTTTGCAGCGGGATTTGGATTTATAGGTTATACTATAATGATTGCATTAATTGGTATTGAAGCTCGAGAATACGGATATACAGAAATTGCTGACAATGCTTTTCTCTCAACTATTCTAGCTCAAGAACCTGGGATTTTAATTTCTATTGTCGTTTTAGCTGTTTTTTCTGCTATTTTATCAACTGCAGATACGGAAGTTTATCTTATTAGTACCCTTTTAGCCAATGAAAAACGGAGATGGAAAAAGAATAATGTAAACTTATCAAGTGAATTGACTCCTAAAGAAGTCAGATATTTCATTCCTACTATTGCAATAACAGGAGCATTAATTAGCATCTATTCTAAATCTTTAGTTTCAATTTACGAATTCCTTTTACTTCTTTTACTCGCCTTATCACCTATAATAGTATTAGCAAAGTTTAAAATATTAAATCCCCTCCATTCCTCTATGATCCTATTTTTAGGAATAGCTTCTTTAATTTTTATATGGCTAGCACCTTTTATGTCATTGGATTTTGCTTTTTTAGTAGTAATTCCAGGTGGAGTATATGGTCTTTTTCTTAAGAATAAGTAATCTGCTAATATGGAACAAGATGATAATAAATATAAAGATTTACTTCAAGCCATTTCATTTGTAGCTTTGGTTATTCCAATTTTAATTCTTATTGCTAAAATTGTTTACACTGCTACGGACGAGGATGGCATAGAATCTATCAAATTTGTGGAGCCATTAAGTAAATCGGCTATTAATGACATTCGTGCTAACTGGATTGTGTTAATTGGAATTTTACTCCACGTTATAAGAATTAAACTAGGCATTTTTTTTCTACAATATGATCAAACCTATTTAGCGGCTGGAAAAAAAGTTTCAAGTAAAATTAAAAAAGATATTATCAGAAATCGGTTCATTATAGCGAATGTAATTATAACTTTTTTTTTAGCTTCTTCAATTGGAGCCAATTTTTCCGAATGGCTTATCGTTATATTGCTCCTTTTACAAGCAATAATAATCTTATGGTATGATTGGTATAATAAGGATCAGCTTTTTCACCGGGATTCTGATAAAAAATCTAATTTTTTAATTTTGATTGGAGATATTGCGTTCTTTGGCCTAGTTATTTTGACATTTATATATTATTTAGTATTTGATATGGATGCTTTAACGGAAGATAACCTTCTTATTTCCTATTACTGTTTAGCTGCTTTTTCAGTTTTGGAATTAATCACAATTATCTTCTTTGTTGAAATATTTTTTACATATAAAGAGGGAGTTGAGACTGCCTACAAAAATTTTATAAAAATCTTAGTAGAGGGTTAAATTACGGTTGAAAATAATTGATATCTTATTTCCAGAATCCTTAAATGATGAAACTCATGGACAAACATATTCTGGAATAGCCTACTGCGGGTGTTTTGACTATGCAATCCATGCTAAAGGACAAAGGATATAAAGCCGGCTATGAACGGGTAAGACGATTAATGCGCAAAGCTAACATACACCACATCTATCCTCGCCGTCACCTCACCTGCCTTGGAGAAAAGAAATATATCCATCTATATTGACCCTAATTATAACCGAGTAGTAAAATTGTAACTTTACTATCGGATATGAAGAAAAAGAATTACTTAACAGTTAATGCCAAAACCTCCATTGTATTAGAACTTTTACGTGGAGAAGACATTGAAACTCTCAGCAGGAAACATCAGGTACCTGTAGCCAAGATAAGCAAGTGGCGGGATGAGTTCATTAATGGAGGTAAACAGGGTTTTAAAAAGGATCCTGGAGCCGCTAAACTTAAACAGGCAGAACGGCTTATTGGGAAACTCCAAATGGAACTAGAACTTCGAAAAAAAAGAGCGAAGCGATCAAACGTCTAAAAGGAAAATAGTGGAATACCTTCAAAAAGAAACATTTAGCAAAACAGGAAATCCTTTTCCGATGCAACTCATTTTAAATGTTTCCAACTACAGCTCTTCCACCTGGTATGAAAAACCCAGGGACAATAAAGGGGGCAAACCCGGACCTAAACCTGCTATTGATGATGCCCAGGCGTTGCAACTAATAAAAGATGATCTGGAGAATTCCAAATTCAACGGGGGTTATTTAAAGGTCAAGAAAAGATTGGCCAGGACAAATAAACATATCGCCAAACATCGGGTTAATGCACTAATGCGGGAGCATGATCTTTTAAGTCCAAACAGACCCGTAAAAAATGGCCGTAAAAGAACTCATAATGGAAAGATCATTACTGATAAGCCCGATATAATGTGGGGTACAGATGGAAAGAAATTTTGGGCCGGTAAAGACGGATGGTGTTGGCTATTCTCTGTTATAGATCATTTTAACGATGAAATTATCTCTTGGCATCCTGCCAGGACAGGCAATAGGTTTGAAGCCCTGGCACCTGTTCAAAGAGCCGTGAAACTTCGATTTGGATCATTAAATAAAGCTATTTGTGCAGGTACATCTCTACAACTACGATCAGATCATGGAACTCAATACGAAAGCAGGGACTTTCTAAATGAGATGAATTTTCTAGGGTTGGAGCTGTCCAAATCCTTTGTGAGAAGCCCGGAATGTAACGGAGTAATTGAACGTTTTCATCGAACACTAAATGAACAAGTATTTGATATTAATTGCTTTGAATCTTTTGAAGAAGAAAAAAAAGCCATTGATATTTTTATGACAGACTATACCAGCAATGGATGTTATACAGGTTTAACTGTGCTTCTCCTGTGGAGACCAGGGAATACTATTATAAATCAATTCAGAATGCATAATCCGCTGAAAGCGGACAGGCGTTCCGTTTCAAAACGGACACTTTTCTTCTAAAATTTTGGTTAAGTTAATTAAAATTTTTTTGCTCTTATTTTCTAAATTTTCTCATCGATTCCCCTTGCAATTCTATGCGGTAAGAACCATTGGTTAATCTATCTAGGACTGCGTCGGCAACTGTGGGCTCCTTAAAGCAGTCGAACCAGGATTTTACAGGCAATTGTGAGGTGATAATTGTGGAAGAACTTCCATGTCTCTCGTCCACAAGATCCAATAGCATATTACACTGTTTATGATCGATTTGTTTAAGACCAAAGTCGTCGATGATAAGCAGTTTTGTTTTAGCTATTTTATCCATAAGCTTAAAATAACTGCCATCTGCCTTGGCCAGGTTCATTCGGTCTAGGAGTTTATTGGCCGTAAAATACATGGTTTTAAGTTCCTGGGCACATGCCTGGAATCCTAAAGCACAAGCGATAAATGATTTGCCTACCCCGGTTGGTCCTGTAATAATTAGGTCTCTTGACTTTTTAATCCAGTCTCCCTGTTGTAAGCGAAGCAGCATATTTTTATCCATACCTCTGGGCTGAATAAAATTGATTTGTTCAAAGGAAGCTTGCTGTTTAAACCGGGGCTGGCGGATCAACCGCTTTAATTTCTTATTGTAGCGGTCTTCGTATTCGGCTTCAATAAGATGGGCGATACATTCATCCAGGGAGAAGTTCTTCTCCTGGGTGCTTTCGGTAATTTCCCGATAGGCCTGTGCAAAGCCGTGTAAACGCATCGTGTGTAACTTTTCAAAGGTGGCATTTGTGTTCATATGTATTAATTTTAATTAAAGTTTTCTTTTCCTCGTATATTATTATGGGTGGGTAATTTGAACAGTTCAAGAGGTTCCTCTTTTACATCAAAAGTTTTATTATGGAGTATATTCTTGATGAACTTATATTGCAGACAGTTCATTTCAAGGGCTTTTTTACAGGCTTTTCGATAAGCAGGCTTAGGATGTTTCTTAGCCAGGTTTAGGAGTCCCATACAACTTCTGTAAGCCTGTTCCGGGTGGGGACGACTATCCAGTATCTTGGCAATGAATTGTTCTACTTCTGGTCCTATGGAGCGGCCCCAGTTGATGAACCGCTCCGAGGTCCATTCAGCCTGGAACTGGTGATGGGCAGGACGGTGTTCATTCTTAGTAGTATAGCCATAAGGCTTACGGTTTCGCTGATGCAAAGCAATTCTTTCATTATTATAATAGGCCTCCACATTGGAGAGGGTATAAATAACTTTTACCTTTTTGCCGGTATATTTAAAGGGAATGCTGTAGTAGTGTTTATCGGCTTTTAAATAAATATGATGATTGTATTGGACCTTGAGTTGAGAGAAGTGTTTTAACTCATAGCAGGTAGTTGGCAAGGCTTTTAATTCCTGCTTTTCTACCTGATCAAAAAGGCTTTGCCGGCTGTAGGATTTATGTTGAAAGTTCTTGTTGTTGTGCAGCTCAAGCTTCTCCCAAAGGGCCTGATTGAGTTCTTCGATGGAGTAGAAAACCTCATTGCGTAAAGGAGCATAAATACGTTGGTAGGCTAATCGCACAAAGTTCTCCGCCAGACTTTTATCTTTCGGATGTAAAGCTCTGGCCGGTAATATTACCGTCCCGTAATGCTCCCCAAAATCCTGATAGGTTTGATTTACTTTAGGCTCGTAATGATTGGATTTACTTACCGCAGAGCGCAGGCAATCCGGTACAATGGCAGCAGGGGCACCTCCGTAAAATTGAAGTGCATTTTGATTGACTGCGATCCAATCCTCTTTCTTTTGTGATGGGACTGCTTCAATATAACAGAGTTGGCTACAACCCAGAACACTGATAAATACCTCGCAGGCTTCCCGCTTGCCGGTGTGGGGGTCGGTGATGTAAAGCTTTTTGCCATTGTAATCCACAAAGAGTTTATCTCCAGCCTTATGCTCCATATGCATGCTGACCTTACTCTCCTTGCGCCAATGGTAATAATGGTGGCAGAATTGGCTGTATTCATAGCCATCCTTGTGCGTTTGCCTATATTCCTCCCACAGCAGATGCAGGGTGACACCTACTTTTTTAAGCTCTTTTTCAAAATAAGGAAATAGCTTCTCTAAGGTCGTGTAGCGGGAATTCTCTGTTTGTTTTCGAATATTTATCAGGTTGATGAGTTCACTGTCATTCATCCCTGAAATTGCTGAAATGGAGAGACCACTGCTTTTAAAACCAGCAATATACTGGCTTGCTGCAGTTTTCCCAATACCGGCTACTTTAGCCGCTTTACGGCCACTGAGTCCTTGTTTAAAATATAATCGTAATAGTTCGCGTACTTCTCTCATACCTATCGGATTGTTGGCCATTATCCTTTCTTTTAAAAGTTAATGGCACTAAGATGAGAAAAGTGTCCGTTTTGCTCCGGAATAGCTGTCCGCTTTGAAACGGATTCACTGTCCGTTTTGCCCCGGAATGGGTGTCCGCTTTATTCCGGAATCACTGTCCGCTTTCCAGCGGAATGGATGTCCGTTTTCACCGGATTGTGCACAGAAAAAAGCAGCTTAAAATTTAATCAAAAATTACTCGGTTATTTGAGGCTAATACACCATCCTTACCTTTTGAGGAATTTAGAGATCGTGCGCGCCAATCAGGTTTGGGAAATTGATATTACTTATATCCCCATGGAACAGGGGTTCATGTACCTCACGGCTGTGATGTTTTTAGCCGGGTAATTGTGGGCTGGGGACTCTCCAACACCCTGGATAGTAATAGTAGTTTGGAAGTAGTCAAACAAGCAATAGCCAAACACGGAAAACCTGACATACTTAATTCGGATCAGGGCAGTCAGTTTACCTGTCTGCAGTACGTATCCTATTTAAAAAAGAATAGGATCCAGATAGGTATGGATGGAAAAGGAAGAGCTCTGGATAATATTTATATTGAGCGATTTTGGAGAACCATTAAATATCAGCATATTTACCTTAATCCAGCAAAAGATGGCATAACACTCTACAAAGGAATAAAGTCTTGGATAGACAAATATCACCATAGGGATCACCAGGGAATTGGCAGAATAAAACCTATAGAAAAATACCAAAATGCAGCGTAAAAAATCAATTAAGAATACTAAAAATGGTCTAAAGAAATCGAGGTATTATATAGGTAGCTGAGGACTTCAGGGAAGACTATAATAATTTATTGCTGATTTTATTTTTTCGTACAGTGCTTGCTTTTGGCTATTCAATTTTTACTAATAATATTTTTTTCCATTCTTTGTCCTGCTGAATTGGTGAGATTTTTATTTTGTCAAACTGTTTAACTACTTCTTTTCTTAAAACAAATGTTTTACCACTTGAATCTATAGCAACTACCGAAACTTCTACTCTATAATTCAAGATTATTTCCGATTGAATATCTTCTCTTTCGAGATTACTGTCAATAATGCAATATGGAATATCTTGGGATGGTTTAGTAGGTATTCGAAGCATTTCCCCTACTTCAATATATGAAGTTCTATTAGGTTTGTCTATCAAAGTTGATATTGAATTCCTGATTTCACGTTTAATAATTATTTGATAAAACAAATTTTTGGGGACAACTTTTTTAGATTTAAACAATGAAACTTCATTAAGAATAAAATTGAATTCAACTTGGGGGGTTAATAAATCATTTGGAACTTCACTTTGTTGCAATATTTTAGTTATTTTTATCTCTGGATATGTTGGCCTTACCCAGCCAGACCATTCAGTAGGTTTTGAGTATAAATATTTTTGTTTTTTGTCAATAATTCCAAATACTCCATCTGGATCAATATCAATATAGGTTGAGAGTCTATAATTGTAAGACCTGAAAGTATCCATCACATATTGTAGCTCTTCATTGTCATAGAAATAATCAATAAACATAACCTTGTTGGTTGTTAAATTATCAGATATTAAGCCAGATGATAATTGCAATTGAACTTCGGGGTCTAAGTCAAACAATTTACTTTCAGGTCCGATAAGAAATTTATACTCCCTTGTTCGAATTGCCATTGAACCAGGAACATTTATCGCAGATGATTCAAATAACCAGTTATATAACGTTTTGTTTCCTGTTTGTGAGAGCCATTCTAATAAAAGTAAGCCAGTAGTATTTTCATCGTCAATAAGATCTAGTTTTTCAATTTTTAATGCTAATTCCCACTCATTTTTATAATCTGATAGCATTTTTAATCTAAGGTTTTCTTCTTCTCGAAACTCTCTTTCGATAGATAAAAATACATCACTAGCGTATGCGGCCCATCAACCACATCTTTTAACTTAGCATAATTCCATTTGCGATTGCCTTCTGGTAAACTTAATTTAGG